>JAFAHO010000094.1 GCA_019237205.1 Hyphomicrobiales bacterium | reverse complement strand
TGGCGCCGTTGGCGATGGCTGTGACGCCGGTCGCCGTCGCGCTCAAGCCATTAGCCTGGGCTTGCGTGCCGGTCGCCGTGGAGTGGTCCCCGTTGGCGAAGGCGTGGACGCCGGTGGCCGTGGCGAAGGCGCCGTTGGCGAAGGCGTTGGTGCCCGTCGCCGTCGCCTGCCCCCCATTGGCCGTGGCGGCGCCGCCGGTCGCCGTCGCAAAGTTGCCGTTCGCGCTGGCGAAATCCCCGGTCGCCGTCGAAAAGGCGCCGTTGGCGTTGCTGTTGAAGCCGTAGGCGGCGGCGTCCGAGCCATTGGCGAAGCTGCCCTGGCCCGTGGCCGTGGCGGAGCCGCCGTTGGCGGTGGCGCCGTCGCCGAACGCGCTGGCGCCGCCGCCGTTCGCGACGGCGCCGTTGCCGTAGGCGCTGGCGCTGTCGCCGTTGGCGTTGCTGTTGACGCCGGTCGCGGTCGCGTTGGCGCCTGTCGTCGTCGCGCCCGGGCCGATCGCGACCGCGTTGGTGTTGGGCGGATTGGCGGTGCCGCCGCCAGCGGTATATTGGGCGGCGGCCGGGCTCGCGACGAGCGCCACGCCGGCGGCCATCGCCAAGCCGAAGAGCGCGCCGCCAGCGAGCGCGCTAGGAGCCTGTCCGAGTAATCGGACTTTTGAAGGTAACATACCATAAGAGGTATACTACAAAGCTCAGTAATACTGTATGCCGTACCCAAAGCTGATTTTTTGTATTACTCGGACGGGCTCCTAGTGGAAAGCAGCGCCCGATGGGTGTGCGGACGGTCGGTCGCCGGGTAAGCGTCGAGCCTCGGGGAAGCCAGTCCCGCCGTAGATCGCTTTGCGTGCTTCGACATTAACGGGTCTCCACCCTGCCCGAATCCGCATCCGGCGATCACAATGTCGCAAACAAATGGCGCAGTAAATGGCGCAATGACGCCATAATGGGCGCTAAGGGCGTTTTGAAATCGGCGATGCAGAAATGTCACACACGTCCACTTACGGACGCCCCTTGTCCCGGCTCGCCGCGCGCCGCTTTCTGTCGGACGCAAAACGAGACGGCTACCGGTCCGATATCCCGCCTGTCAACAAAGGGTCACGCGATAGTGGGATGCAGACGCTGACGTCGGCGTCACCGCCTGTTAACGAATTCGGTTCAGCGCCCTTTCTCGCGCGCATTCGTCTGGCTAGTCTGGCGCGCTCAGGAGGAGGGCCACGGGTTTGAAAACACGCACAATCGATACGTCAAACGGCGCGGTCGCGGTTCACGAGTCCGTGGGCCCGGGGCCGCCGGCGGTGCTCATACACGGGAATTCCTCGTCTTCGCGAGCCTTTTCACGGCAGTTCGACGGGCCGCTCGGCGGGCGTTTCAGGCTCGTTGCGATCGACTTGCCCGGACACGGCGCCTCGGCCGACGCGAGCGACCCGGCGCTCTATTCTGTCAGGAAACAGGCGAATACGCTGCGCGCGACGATTGCGGCGCTCGGGCTCGACGCCGCGCCTTTGGTGGGTTGGAGTCTCGGGGGACATTTCGCGCTCGAAATGGCGCCCGACCTGCCCCATGCGCGCGGGCTCATGATCTTCGGCACGCCGCCGATCGCGGTTCCGCCGGCGATGGAGACGGCGTTTTTGCCCAATCCGGCTATGGGCTTCGGCTTTGCGGAAACACTCGACCGCGATCAGGCTTCCGCCTATGTCTCGTCGTTTTTTGGCCCAGGCTTTGCCGACGTTCCTGCATTCTTTCTCCAAGACGCCCTGCGCGCCGACGGGCGGGCGCGCGCCGGCATCGCCGCGAGCCTCCGGGCCGGCGACTATTCCGACGAGGCCGTTGTCGTACGCGACCTCAAGTCGCCGCTCGCGGTGCTGCACGGCGCCGAAGACCAGCTCGTCAACGGCGCCTATTACGCCACGCTCGCCATGCCGACGCTGTGGCGCGGCGCCGTGCAGACGATCCCCGGCGCCGGCCATGCGCCGCAATGGGAAACGCCCCAGGCGTTCGACGCGCTGCTCGCGGCGTTTATCGAGGAAACGGCGTGAGGCTCCTCCCCACTCTTGCCGCAATTACGCCTTAAGCGTAGTTTTGCGATTGTGCATTGCGTATTCGATCGGGCGAAGGACGAGGCCAATCGCGCCAAGCATGGTGTTTCGCTTGCGTTGGCTGAGGTTCTATTCAGCGGACCGCACGTGTCTATCACCGACGATCGTTTCGACTATGGCGAGGTTCGCAAGATCGCGTTCGGACGCATCAACGGACGCCTCTTCGCGTGCGCGTTCGTCGATCGCGGTTCGGCGCGGCGCATCATATCTTTGCGCAAGGCGAATTCGCGCGAGGTGAAACGATATGGCTAAAAAGCTGAGCAAGGCCGCGGCTGAGGCGTTGGCGGCGACGAACTGGAAATCGCTCGATGCGATGACGGACTCGGATATCGCGCGGCAAATCGCGTCGAACCGCGACGCCGCGCCCGACATGGCGCCGGAGATCGACGTGCGCACGATCCGCCGCTCCGCCGGCATGACCCAGGCGGAATTTGCGGCGGCTTATTGCTTCAGCGTCAGGACGGTGCAGGAATGGGAGCGCGGCGCTAAGCGTCCGAGCGGCCCCGCGCGGACGCTCCTTCGCGCGATCAGGGCCGATCCCGAGGGCTTGCGGCGGGCGCTGGCGGCGGCTTGAGTCTCGGCGTGGGCGCCGCAGGCCACGCGCCGCGATGGGAGACGCCGCAGGCGACGCGCTGCTTGGGGGAGTTTCTCGAGGAAACGCGGTGAAGGACCACCCTCTCCTTCCCCACAAGGGGTGAGGAATTATCGCGGGCCTTTCTCCTGCGCGCCGTCAAGGCCGATCCGGGAAGGGTCGCGGCGGGGTTTGGCGCTGTTCGCGGAATTTGCGATCGAAGCAGGCTGAGTGGGGAGGAACGATGGACGCCAATCTGCGGCGGCAGACGCTGGCCGACACGGTGCGGCGGAGCGCGGCGCGGGTTCCCAGCCGGCTCGGCCTCGCCTGCGGCGCGACGCGCTGGACCTACCGCGAGCTCCACGCCGTTTGCGAAAGGCTCGCCGCCGGTCTCGCGGCGCGCGGCGTCAGGCGCGGCGACAAGGTCGCGGTGCTCGCCCGCAATTCGCACGGCTTTGTCGCGTTGCGATATGCGCTGATGCGGCTCGGCGCGGTCATGGCGCCGATCAATTTCATGCTGCAGCCCGACGATGTCGCGTTCATTCTCAACCATTCTGGCGCGCGCATGCTCGCCTCGGACAGCGGCATGACGGAGGTCGCGCGGAAGGCCGCCTCGCTCGCCCCGCAGGTGAGCGAATTCCTTTGGCTGCCGTCGGAGGAGGAGAGCGCGCCGCTCGAGGGCATGACGAATTTTCACGCGCTCGTCGAAGCGGGCGGCGAGCCGCCGGGTAGCGGGCCGGAAAGCTTCGACGTGGCGCAGATCGTCTATACCAGCGGCACGGAATCGCGGCCCAAGGGCGTGCAGCTGACCCACGACGCGATCCTCTGGCAATATGTGAGCTGCATGGTCGACGCCAGCATATCGGGCGACGACGTCGCCGTGCATGCGCTGCCGCTCTATCATTGCGCGCAGCTCGATGTGTTCCTGGGGCCCTCGATCTATGCGGGGGGCGTCAATATCGTGACCGCCAAGCCCGTTCCGGAGAATATCTTCCGCCTCGTCGAGCGCGAGCGGGCGACCTCGTTCTTCGCGCCCCCGACCGTCTGGATCTCGATGCTGCGCTCGCCAGGCTTCGACGCCGCCGATCTCTCGAGCCTCAGGAAGGGCTACTACGGCGCCTCGATCATGCCGGTCGAGGTGCTGCGCGAGATGGCGAAGCGGATGCCGAATGTGCGGCTCTGGAACCTTTATGGCCAGACGGAAATCGCGCCGCTCGCGACCATGCTCGGGCCGGATGACCAGCTGCGCAAGCCCGGCTCCTGCGGCCGGCCCGTGCTCAACGTCGAGACCCGGGTGGTCGACGACGGGATGCGCGACGTTAAGCCCGGCGAGGTCGGCGAGATCGTGCATCGCTCGCCGCATCTGATGACGGGCTATTACAAGGACGAGGAGAAGACGGAGGAGGCGTTCCGCGGCGGCTGGTTCCATTCGGGCGATCTCGCGACGATCGACGCCGAAGGCTTTATCAGCGTCGTCGACCGCAAGAAGGACATGATCAAGACCGGCGGCGAGAATGTCGCGAGCCGCGAGGTCGAGGAGGCGATCTACCGGCTGGCGGGCGTTTCCGAAGTCGCGGTGATCGGCGTGCCGCACCCGCACTGGATCGAGGCGGTGGTCGCGGTCGTCGTGCCGAAGGCGGGCGCGGTCCTCGCCGAGCGCGAGGTGCTCGAATTCGCCCACGCGCATCTCGCCTCGTTCAAGGCGCCGAAGCGGGTCGTCTTCGCCGACGCGCTGCCGAAGAACCCGAGCGGCAAGATTTTGAAGCGCGAGCTGCGCGAGGCGCATGTGGGGGCGTTCGGGTGAAACGGCCTTTGGATATGACGCCAAAATGCGTTTGGTTCTCTCGTTTGCACCCCGAATCCTTGATCTTTCTTGGTCTGCTATCCATCATTTGCCGATTGGTGAAAACGAGAGTTATGATGCGCGCGGAACAACCAGCGACCGCATGGGCAACTTGCAATGGGCTTCGACTTTAAAATTGACACTGTGCTAGATCCGTTTCCCAAGCCGGTCATTTACGCGCTCGTCGGGATAGCTCTGATTGCATGGATAATAAAAGAATCCAGCGGATCAGCTTCCTAGGGTCCGATATTAAATCGTAGATCATTTAGAGTTTTCTGCGCCATTGTGCTTATACCCATGAGCCTATATTATCTATACCAATATTATTTGACCAAGTTTCCTAGCTCTGCTTTCTTGGCTAATGATCGAGGAATAGCAGTTTACAAAATTAAGCGAGACAAGGAGGGAGATATTCAGTCAGAACTATACGATTCTATCTATGGACTTGTTGAGTCCAATTCAACTCTCATGAATATTATTAAAATACGGAAGACAGTGGATGAGGCTGAAATTCGGGAAGACGCAATTCCTTCCTGCAAGAGAAATAACGCTTTTGTATGCGTTTGGGGAACATATATCAACCAGACTCTAAACTATCTTGGCGCCGTTCAGGCAAACAACCCAGATAGGTCTATATTCGTGCCAACCTCTAGCAAGGCGGAGGAGGATACATTCGCTGGGAACGTCGTGGCGTTGGCCTCGCCCTCACCGCAAGACCGTCCGTTAGGAAATAAATGGACGGAAAAGCCCGCTAGCGAAGCGCCAGTAATTCAGCACCGGGAATCAGAAGTCCAGGATCGACTTGCGGCGCTTGAACGCACAGTGGCGACGCTTGTAGACGAGAAGAAAGCTCGAGAACTTTCTTCTGCTGAGCGAGTTCGGCGCCGTATTGGTTTGATTGTTGGCGTGAGTCAGTACGAGACGCTCCCCGCCCTTCGATATTCTTCTTCCGACGCGAGATCGCTGTCAGACTTGGTGAAAGTATTGTGGCCAAATACACAAATATACCTATTGACGGATAAACAGGCGTCCAGACAGGGAATTTCGTTCGCACTGAATCAGATCAAGAACGAAGTAAAAGCGGATGATCAAGTGTGGGTATATCTATCTGGACATACATTGCCCTCAGGGCGTGAGGCGTATTTTCTACCGTACGATGCTAACCCGGCTCAATCAGCGATAGACGGAGTTAATCTAAAGGAAATCAAAGACGTGATCGATGGGCTTACCGCCAGTCAGAAGGTAATTTTTGTTGACACTTGTTACTCTGGATCAATCGTGGGCAATCTCGCGAAAGGGATAGCGGATGAAGACGAGCTGTTGCAACCAGCCGGGAATGGAACTGTTGTGTTTGCAGCAACAAGTGGGGAACAGCTCGCTTTTGAAGACGCAAACTTGGGCCATGGCGTTTTCACGAACGCGATCCTTGAGGGACTAAAAGGAAAGGCGGCCGGGGTTGCGGGGATTGTGACGGCCGAAAGTCTCTCGCGATACGTGAATTTTAACGTCGGACAATATGCCGTGAACGGTGTTCGACAAATACCAGCATTCTATTCAAATGCGATTGGCATGGTCGTTCTCGCTCCGTCTCGAACTTCCATGCCCTAACGGGGCACCGCGCCCGCCGTGTCCAACAGGCCCCATGTAGCGGAGATCTCCCGCGAGGTAGCGGGCGAATCGAAAGGCGAGTCCGTCTGGTTTCGCGTCCAGATCTCGCCGGTCCATTCATACCAGGCGCCGGGTGTCGTTCGACGTCTTCAAAGACGCCCTGAAGTCTCTGGAGGGCGCGACATGCGGGCTCGCGAGCCACCTGGTGAGCAGCGGCGCGTGGCTCCGATCGAAGGGGATGAGCGAGAGGGCGTCGTCCCCGCTCACGCCGCAGGGCGTTCGTCGGCGATGATCTTGCCGTCGTTCGGCAGCGAGCCCGCCGCGACGAGCGCGACCTCGCCGCGGAGCTTGGTCAGCGCCTGCAACGTCGCGGCGACGGCGGCCGAGAGCGCGTCGCTCGGCGTAGCGGTCTCGGCGAAGAGC
>JAFAHO010000077.1 GCA_019237205.1 Hyphomicrobiales bacterium | reverse complement strand
CCAACCGTCGTTGTAGAGCCCCTGCACGCTCAGCATCTCGAAATATTGCGTGTGGCGGGTCGAGGGCGCGTCGGCGTTGGCCTTGTCGAAAGTGTAGACCATGCTGACCCCTTCGATCGGCTTCTGCGCGATGCCGTCCACCATGTCGGGCGCCGGGATGCCGGTCGCTTCCAGAATCGTCGGCGCGATGTCGATCACGTGATGGAACTGCGAGCGGACGCCGCCCTTGTCCTTGATGCGCGCCGGCCAGGAAATCGCGACGCCCTGGCGCGTCCCGCCGAAGAACGACGGGATCTGCTTCATCCATTTGTAAGGCGTGGCGAACGCCCAGGACCAGCCCACCGCAAAGTGCGGGTAGGTCTGGTCGGTGCCCCAGGCGTCATACCAGGGCATCATTTCTTCGGCCGGCAAGACGACGCCGTTGAACACCAGCGCCTCGTTCGGCGTGCCGTTCACGGAGCCTTCCGCCGAACAGCCGTTGTCGCCGCTGATGAAGATGATGAGCGTGTCGTCGAGCTTGCCCATATCCTCGATCTTCTGGATGACCCGGCCGATCTCGTGGTCGGTGTAGGCGTGGTAGGCGGCGTAGACGTCGGCATGGCGGATGAAGAGCTTCTTCTCGACCTCGGTGAGCTCGTCCCAGTTCTTCAAAAGATCATTCGGCCAGGGCGTGAGCTTCGCATCCTGCGGGATCACGCCAAGCTTCTTCTGGTTCTCGAAGATCTGGTCGCGCACCGCATTCCATCCCTTGTCGAAGAGGTGCATGTCGCTGATCTTCTTGACCCACTCGGGCGTCGGATGATGCGGGGCGTGCGCGGCGCCGGGACAGTAATAGAGGAAGAACGGCAGCGACGGGTCGAGGTCGTTGAGCCCGTTCATCCAGCCGACCGCCTCGTCGGCCATGGCGGTGATCAGGTTCCACCCGGGATTGCCGAGATAGGGCTGGATCGGCGTGGTGTTGCGGTGGAGCACGCCTGGCTGCCATTGGCTCGAGTCGCCGCCCAGGAAGCCGTAGAAATATTCAAAGCCCATGCCCGTCGGCCACTGGTCGAATGGCCCGGCCTGACTCGCCAGGAAGACCGGCGTGTTGTGGTTCTTGCCATACCAGGAGGTGCGGTAGCCGTGCTCGAGCAGAATGCGGCCAACGGTGGCGCTGTCCTTGCCGATCGTGCTGTCGTAGCCAGGAAAGCCGCTCGAGATTTCGGAGATGACGCCGAAGCCGACCGAGTGGTGGTTGCGCCCCGTGATCAGCGCCGCGCGGGTCGGCGAGCAGAGCGATGTCGAATGGAAGTTGGTGTAGCGCAATCCGTTCGCAGCAACGCGATCGAGGGTCGGCGTCGGGATCACGCCGCCGAAGGTCGAGGGCGCGCCGAAGCCGACGTCGTCGAGCAGGATCAACAGAACGTTCGGCGCGCCCTTCGGCGGCACGATCTTAGGCGGCCACCAGGGCTTCGATTGCTCGACTTGCAGGCTGATGAGCCCGCCGAAAGGCAGATCGGGCGCCGGCAGCACATCGCCGGCGATTGTGCGTGTGGCGGTTATCGATCCGAGCGTATTCCCCTTCGGCGTCGCCAGCGGCCCGAAGCCGGCCGCCTGCGCCAGAGCCTCAGCGCCTTTGAACAGCCACGACCCGCCGAAAGCGGTCGCGAGCGCGGCCTTGGCCGTGGACAGGAACAATTGCCGTCGGTTCATCCCTCGTCTCCTCTGCCGGGCTCGAATAGTCACGATCAGCACTTGCGCATTCGCACGCGTGAGATGGGCGCGACCGAAATCGCGTCCATCGGTGGTCTTCGGCATCGCGCGGCGTCGCAGCGCGGCCCGTCAGTCTGCGCTCCGCAGTGCGCGCCCGGGCTTCTTCACTCGTGGCGCTGTCCAAGGGCGAAGCGATCGTTGGCGATGTCGTTCTCGGAATTGACTCCGGAATCGACGTCGAGCCATTGGCCCATGCACCAATGGTCCAGCTGCGGCGCCTTGCAATCGGGCGTCACCGGGCCGGGGTCGCAGACACAGTATTTGTCGGCGTGCGGCGTGACGCCGGGCACCTGCTTCCGCTGGCCCGAGGGCAACGCGAACGTGATCTGAGACCCCCCGGTTTGCACGGCGTACTGGCAGACATGTCCGGCCGGAGCTGAGCACAGGAATGTGACAGTTTGCTGCGCGTAAGCCGCGATCGACAGCCAGGCAGCCCCGGCCGTGCAGAGCGCAGCCGACAGAAGCAACTTTTTCACCGCGCGCCCCCTCACTTCTCGTTCATCAACCCTTCGGCGCGGTCCTCCTTGAGGATCAGGCCGATGGCGTGAATGATCGTCTGCTCCGGGTGCGCCTTGCAGTGCTCGATCA
>JAFAHO010000447.1 GCA_019237205.1 Hyphomicrobiales bacterium | reverse complement strand
CACGCAAGGTGCTGAAAGGAGGCTCCCACCTCTGCGCGCCGAATTACTGCCGCCGCTACCGTCCCGCGGCCCGCCACGCCCAGCCGGTTGACACCTCGACGAGTCATATCGGGTTCCGCTGCGTGATTCGGAGGGGAAAGTTCCAGCAGCAAGACCGATGAAAGGCGCCGCCCGTATTGAGCAGGAGCTGCGGAAATGAAGCCTCGATCCCGGATCATCTTGGCGCTCGCTGCGCTGACCGCCGTTTCGGGCGCGCCTACCTCGGCGGCGACGCAGGCGGAATGCAATCGGGAATACGCAGCAAGGAAAGCCGCCGGCCAAACCGGTGGGGAGAGGCAAGCGGACTTGGTCAAAGCCTGCCTCGCGGCGGCGAAGCTCCAGCCCGATGCGTCGGCGCGGGCCGAGGCACCCGCCGCCGGCTCAGCGCCGGCGGCCGACGCCGACACCAATCTCGCCAAGCAGACCGAGAATCCGATCGCCGATCTCATCAGCGTCCCGTTCGACAACTATTCCACCTTCAATTATGGCCCGAACGGCCAAAGCCGCGGCACGCAGAATGTCCTCGAAATCCAGCCGGTGATCCCGGTTCATCTGACCCCGGACTGGAATCTCATCACCCGCACCGTCATCCCCGTTGTATGGACGCCGGATCTCTCCCCGGTCCCGACCGTCCCGGTCGGCATCGCGCCGACCGATTTCTCCGCTTTTCTCACGCCGACGAAAGAAATAAACGGCTTTACCGTGGGCGCGGGGCCGATCGTGCAGATCCCGACGATCACCAGCTCCGACCTCGGCTCGAACGTGTGGGGCGGCGGGCCAACCGCCGTCGTCGTCTGGACGGGCGACAAGATCGTGGCCGGGGCGCTCGCCAACACGATCTGGTCCTTTGGCGGGACCAAAGGCCCGGGCGGCAACAGCTACAACACCTCCCTCTTCGAGCCCTTTTTCAACTACAATTTTGGTCAGGGCTGGTTCGCCTACACCAACCCGAACATCGTCGCCGACTGGCAGACCAGGGGGACCAAGTGGACCGTCCCGCTCGGCGGCGGCGTGGGGCGCGTCGTCCACCTCGGCAAGCTCCCGATCAAGCTGGAGGCGGGCCTCTTCTACAACGTCGTGCAGCCGACCTACGGCGGCCGCTGGGTCTTGAATACGGACTTGACGCTGATCTTCTGACGATCGTGTACCGGGGTTGTCATGCCGAGGTACCCGGCGCGCCGGGCGCATTTGGGCTATATCGGCGCGGGATTCAGGAGGGGCCTCAGCCGGCGTCGCTTCGGTGTGCCGAGTCGAGGGCGGACGTCGCGCCGCTACCCGCCGTCATGGCCGGGCTTGTCCCGGCCATCCACACCGTTCCTCTGCAAAGACCGCCCGGGGCTTGGGCGCCCAAGAACGCGAGGAAATATGAGGCTCTGACGAATTCGCTGGACAGCTCACGACCTTTCGGCGCGCCGAGACGCGTGGATGGCCGGGACAAGCCCGGCCATGACGCCCTCGGCTGCTCGATCCTTGAGGAGGACTGATATGAATAGACGACAACTCTTTCTATCCACCGCCAAGGCCGCGTTGCTCGGCGTGTTTGGCGGATCATCGCTTGTCCGCGGCGCCAAGGCGCAGCCGGCCGCGAGCGGTGCGATCGGCGCCGTGCGAGAAAAGCTCTTGCGCCTCGTCGGCAAGGTCACCGGCACGCCTGGCGCGACGACCGCGACCCTCACCATTCCCGGCGACCAGTTGCCCCCGCCGCCGCAGCCGTTCGGCGGCACAATCGAGCTCAACGCCGCACAGTCCGAGCCCTATTGGCCGATGAAGGTCGTGCCGCCCAAGGGCGCGCCGAACATCCTGCTCATCATGACCGACGACGTCGGCTTCGGCGCGCCGTCGACCTTCGGCGGCGTGATTCCGACGCCGGCGCTCGACCGCATCGCCGCGGGCGGCCTGCGCTACACCAACTTCCATTCGACTGCGCTCTGCTCGCCGACCCGCGCGGCGCTCATCACCGGACGCAACCACCATTCGGCCGGCTTCGGCGTCGTCACCGAGCAGTCGACCGGGTTCCCCGGCTACGACAGCGTCATCACCAAGGGCATTGCGACGATCGGGCGCGTTCTCCTCGAAAACGGCTATCGCACGTCATGGTTCGGCAAGGCCCATAACACGCCGACCTATCAGGCGAGCCAGGCCGGACCCTTCGACCAGTGGCCGACCGGCATGGGCTTTGAATATTTTTACGGCTTCCTCGGCGGCGACGCGAGCCAGTGGGAGCCGAACCTCTTCCGCAACACGACGGCCATCTACCCCTATGTCGGCAAACCCGGGTGGAACCTGACGACCGCGATGGCCGACGACGCCATCCATTGGATGAAACAGCTCAACGACATCGACCCGACGATGCCGTTCTTCCTCTACTACGTGCCCGGCGGCACGCACGCGCCGCATCATCCGACGCCGGAATGGGACAAGACAATCAGCGACATGCATCTCTTCGACAAGGGCTGGAACGCGCTGCGCGACCAGATCTTCGCCAACCAGAAGAAGCTTGGAGTGATTCCCCAGGACGCGCAGCTCACGCCGTGGCCACACGATCTCTTAAAGAACTGGGACGAGCTGAACGACGAGGAGAAGAAGCTCTTCATCCGCCAGGCGAACGTCTACGCCGCCTATCTCGCCTACACCGACCACGAGATCGGCCGCGTCATCCAGGCGGTCGAGGACATGGGCAAGCTCGATGACACGCTGATCATCTATATCAGCGGCGACAACGGCGCGTCCGCCGAAGGCACGCCGAACGGCACGCCGAGCGAAGTGATGGCGTTCAACGGCGTCGACTTGCCGGTCGCCGAGCAGATGAAGTTCTACGACGTATGGGGAACTCAATACACCTACAACCATATGGCGGTGGCGTGGGCCTGGGCGTTCGACACGCCCTACAAATGGACGAAACAGATCCCCTCATTCTTCGGCGGCACGCGGCAGGGCATGGCGATCTCCTGGCCCGCGCGCATCAAGGACAACGGAGACGTGCGCTGGCAGTTCCATCACGTGATCGACATCGTGCCGACCATTTTGGAGGCGACCGGCATCCCGGCGCCCGACATGGTCGACGGCATTGAGCAGAAGCCGATCGAGGGCGTCAGCATGCTCTACACGTTCGACAAGGCCTCCGCCGACGCGGCCTCGACGCACAAGACCCAGTATTTCGAGATGTTCGGCGTGCAGGGCCTCTACGATAACGGCTGGATGCTGAGCGCCGTTCCGAAACGGCCGCCGTGGGATGTGCTCGGCGCCGCGATCCTGGACCCCGCCAGCGCGTACAAATTCGAGCTCTACGACCTTCAGAATGACTGGACGCAATACACCGATGTCGCGGCCGCCAATCCCCACAAAGTGCGGGAGATGACGGACCTGATGTTCGGCGAATTCGCCAAATATCAGGTGCTGCCGCTCGACGCGTCGGTGGCGACCCGGTTGGTGACGCCACGGCCGAGCTTGATCGCAGGCCGCAAGGAGTTTCCCTACTCTGGCGAGCCGGTGACCGGCATCCCCTACTCGACGGCGCCGAACCTCCTCAACACGTCCTACACGATCACCGCCGAGATCGACGTGCCGCAGGACGGCGGCGAGGGCGTGATCGTCACCCAGGGGGGCCGGTTCGGCGGCTACGGGCTCTACCTGCTCAAGGGCAAGCCGGTGTTCACCTGGAACCTGCTCGACCTCAAGCGGGTGAAATGGCAAGGGTCGGAGGCGCTCACGCCCGGCAAGCACACGCTCGTCTATGACTTCAAATACGACGGGCTGGGCTTCGCGACGCTCGCCTTCAATAACCTGAGCGGGCTTGGCCGTCCGGGCACGGGCACTCTGACGGTGGACGGCAAGGTCGTCGCCACCCAGACGATGGAGCGCACGATCCCGCTGACCCTGCCCTGGGACGAGACCTTTGACATCGGCTCCGACACCGGCACGCCGGTCGACGACGGCGACTATCAGGTGCCCTTCGCCTTCACCGGCAAGATCGACAAGCTGACGGTCACGCTGGCGCCGCCAGTGCTGTCGGAGGAGGACGAGAAGAAGCTGATGGAGGCCGAGCGCGCGCGGCAAGACGCGAATTGAGGCCCGCAAAGGGGCGCGATCCCGTCCCTCCGCGGTCGGGATCGCGCCGCGCCGTCGAAAAAGTCGCGCAAGCGTCGCATTTGTGACGCTTTCCGGAATGCTGCCTTGTGCTATGTCGGCGTGCGCTTGAAGGGGGGCTTCGAGAATGCGAAGACTGCCGTCGGCTAC
Organism: Hyphomicrobiales bacterium; assembly: GCA_019237205.1. Taxonomy (GTDB): domain Bacteria; phylum Pseudomonadota; class Alphaproteobacteria; order Rhizobiales; family Beijerinckiaceae; genus Roseiarcus. The sequence goes on along the minus strand of JAFAHO010000447.1, from coordinate 30,842 downwards.
CGGCGTCGATCTTGGCGCGAACGCGATTATCTAGCCGCGCCTATGGTAAAGGTTCAATGGAAATGGAGGAAACGCCATGAGAGATGTCATCGTAGGCCTGTGCGCGGGGCTCGTCGCGTTCGTCGCAGCGCCGCAAGGGGCGTTGGCCCAGGACGCGATCGCCGCGCCCGCTCAGAAGACGATCGGCTCTCCGGCGAAGGACGCCATGATTCCTTCACTGGCGGTCATCAATTCGCGGGGGGCCAGTCTGCAAGGCAACGCGCTGACGATGACCGGCGTGTCGGCCAATTCCATCGTCTTCGCCGATCGGCCATACAGAGCGGCAGGGCACGTGCTGACCAAGCACTTCCTCAAGGAATGGGATGAGGGCAGCGACAGCTTTGCCAAGGATCCCCCGAACGCCACGATATCGGTGCTCGGTGCCGAAGGCGATTCGGTCGAGGACGCCGTCGTTGTCTTGAAAGCGCCGAAGCTCGAAGGCGACAATTTGACCTTCGAGGTGTCGGTGCTCGAAGGAGGCCTGTCGAAGGCGACGGGACCCGCTTCGCTCTTCATCGACTGGTTCGCAGCGCGCGGGTATGGCGGTCGCGCATTCGTCGGAGGCGCGGGCTACCATGGCGCTGCATGGCATGGCGCCTGGTACGGTCATCCCGCCGGGATTGCTGCGGGAGCGGCAGTCGGCGCGGCGGCGGTCGGCGCGGCGGCCGCGGGCGCCTACTATCATCCCCACGCCTATCCCTACTACGCGCCGCCGACGCCGGCCTGCGGCTACTATCCCTATCCGCCGTGCTACTGAACGCCCGCCCGCGCCTGGGCGCAAAGGAGTCGACGCCACAATCGCGTGATTTTGTCGGGAGGGAAGCGGTCCGGCGAAGCTCAAGCCAGCTTCATGACACCAAGCACCATGACGGAAGGACGAACGGAATGAAAAAGACGATGCTTCTCGGGTTCGCGACGGCGATGGCGATGCTGAGCGCGGCAAAGGCCGATCCGGTCGATCTCTCGGCCTATGCCGATGCGAACGGCTTCATTGACGTACAAAAGTTGACCTGCGGCCAGCTCGCCAACACCTATCAGGAAGACGCCAACGCGCTCACGACCTGGTACAGCGGCTGGTACAACGGCCTCGCCCACAAGCACTATGCCGACTTCAAGAAAGGCCGGATCGTCGAGCACCAGGTGATCGAGTACTGCAAGGCGCACCAGGACCAGACGATCATTCACGCCATCGGCCTGATCCTCAAGGAGGACCGCGCCGAAGGGCTCATGAACGAGAGGTGAGGGGGCAAGCCATGAAAACGTTGCTTCTGTCGATTGCGCTCTGCGTGGCGGGGCCAGCATGTTTGCCGAACGCGGCTCAGGCTCAGCAAACCGTGACATTCCTGTGCGCCGCTCCGGCCGGACACGTGTGCCAGTTCGCGGTGCAAACGGGGGGTTCTCAGATGACTTTCGCGTTGCCTTCGGGTGCGCGAAAGGAAGTCGCCGGCGTCGCGCCGCACGCCGACAAATATTGTGTCTGCGACCCCGGCCCGGTGACGCCCGACTGCAAGGCGCCGCAGTTGGACCATTGGTGCATGGGCGCCTGGCTTGACGTTGTCCCAGGACTCAATTCCAAGAACGACCACGGCAAAGGCCTTTTCGAGACGATGCTGTCGGCAAATCCGTAAGGAGTATCGAACTATGAAAATTTTGAGCTGTATCACTGCGCTCGGCGCGGTCCTGGCTCTGTCGAGCTCCGCCGGCTACGCCGCGCCGTCGGCGATGGCCAAGGCCTGCGCCAAGGACATCAAGTCGGTCTGCGCCGACGTGAAGCCGGGCGGGGGCGCGCTCAAGGACTGCGTGAAGTCGCATTTCAGCGATCTGTCGGCGGATTGCCAGGTGGCGATTGTCCGGGCGGCGGCGGTCGGCCGGGCCTGCAAGGCGGACGTCAAGCAGTTCTGCGCCGACGTCAAGCCGCGCAAGGGCGCGGTCGCGACCTGCATCCAGTCGCATGCGGCCGAGGTCAGCGACGGCTGCAAGGACGCCATGGCGAAGGCCGAGGCTGGAAGCAAGTAGCCGCCGGCCTCGTCTTGGCCGGATTCGCGGCCCATGACATGCGTTCGAGATCGAACACAAGGAGAATGCCGATGAAAACAATCGCCGCCGGCCTGCTGGTTCTCGGCCTGCTCGCCGTTCAGGCTCCTGAAGCCAACGCCGCCGCCTGCGCAGCCGGTCCCTATCGGGCCGGATGCGTCGGCCCGCGCGGCGCCGTGGGCGTGCATCGCGGCTACGGCTACGGCTATCACGGCGCGGCTGTCGTGCGGCCCGGGTATGGCTATGGCCGGCACTGTTACCGCCGCCCAGGCGGCGCCCTCGTTTGCCGCTGAGGCAGGCCGACCGCATAGCTCAGCGCCGGCGAATGGGCCTGAAGCCTCGCTCGCCGGCGCTTCTTATCAGTATCAGAAGCTGTACTTGAACCCGGCAAACGGTCCGTACATCCACTGCTGATAGCGGAAGCTTCTGGGCTCGAAGTTGAAGGTGTAGCCGGTGTTCTGCTTCTCGTAGATGTAAAGCACGCGATAGCCGAGCGTGGTCGCGATCGACGGCGTCCAGTTATAGCCGACCGAGGCGAGCCCCTGGCCGGTCGCGCTGTCGCTCCAGCCGCCGATATCGGCGAGCGTGTTCATGAACCAGCGATCGTCGAACTTGTATTGCCCAGCGATTCCGGCGACTGGGTCGACCCAGTTCTTGTAGACGGATTGGGTCGTCCCAATGCCCAGCGGGCCGGTGATCGAGAGCTTCGTCCCGCTATAGATGTAGCGTGCGCCGACCGTGCCGTAGAGTGAGAGGTTCGGCGACCCCACAGGAATTCGCACGCCGCCGAAGCCGGTTGTGATCCCTTCGCCCAGGGTGAGGTCGGTTTGACCCCCGAAAAGCGGGTTGTCCCGGTTCCTGATCGTTCCGCCGCCTCCGATCTTCGACCAGATGGAATCGAGGCCGACGATGAACGTGTCATTGCGCGCGACAATCGCGCCCATGAGTGCGCCCTGGAGGTGCTCGAGCAGCGTGGTGAAGCGTGCGAAATAAGGCAGCGTCGGTAGCGCCCCGAACCCGGAGTTGCCGGTGACGCTCGTGGCCCAGCCGTAGCCGGTGATCTCAAAACGCCAGCTCGAGGGAAGGGGAGGCTCGGGAATGGGCGCCGGCGCGGGCTTCTTCGTCGGCAGGTCGGCCGCGATGACCGGCGCGGCCAAGAGCATGCCGATCGCAACCAGAACAGCCTTTGCAACGCCCCTCATCTCGCGTCCTCGAAAGCGGCCGTCGTCGCGCTCAACCGAATTCCTTCGGAATTTTTAGGTAGTCGATCCGGCGCGGGCAAGACTCGCGCCCTTCTCAACGAAACGAAAAGGCAGCGCTCGGTACAGAATACGGCGAGGCGTGACAGAAAGGACACGCTTTGCGGGCAACGCCCAGTCTCGCGCCGACCTTCGGGTTGCAATTCCATTTGCTCGTCTTCATGCTTCGATGTTGAGGATCCGTTCCGAATCGCGAAGTGGGCAAGGCCGGACCGCTATGAACGTGGCATAGAGGCGCATGGCGGTCGTCGGCGATATCGATCACCTCAGCGCGGCGATTTCGCACGCGACCGCGCCGGCTTTTATGCTCGGCGCCGTCGCCGGGTTTCTGTCGATTCTGATTGCCCGGATGGAGCGGATCGTCGATCAAAACCGATCGCTGCGCTCGGGCGCGTTTGCCTCCCTCGAACCGTCCGTGAGGCAAGCGATCGGCGACTCTTTCGCGCGTCGGATGAAGTTGCTCGGCCGAGCCATTTACTTTGCGGTGCTCAGCGCCCTCGTCACCGCGGCGCTGCTGATCGGCGCCTTTTTGGCCGCGCTCGTCGGGGTCGCGCACGGCGGCGTCGTTGCGGTGATGTTCGTGATCGCTCTGGCGTTGCTGATGGGCTCGCTCGCCGATCTGGCGCGCGAGATTCGCCTCCATATCGCGACGATGGGTCTCGGCTGACCGCGCCTGCGACACCATGCCGCAATTCGCATTGGCCTATCGACAAATGGACGTTTCGGGGGTTGAATGGCGGGCAGGCGAAGCATGGACATCCCCGAGGCGGCCGGCCCCTGAGGAACCCCTATGATCAAGGCAAAAGCATTTTGCTTGGCCGCGGGGCTTGCGCTCGTCTTAGGGGCAACCGCGCCTCCGGCCGAGGCGCAGTTCATGAGCAACTACCCCGTGATCATCGTCCCGCCGCCGCCGGCGCAAAACCTCGTGCTGCCGCCCAAGCCCAAGCCCCCTGCGCCCAAGCCAGACGCATCCGCGCAGTCTCCCGCCACCACGCCGGACACCCCGGCGCCTGGCCAATGCTACTACCAGGGCAAGACGAGGGTTTGCCCGTAAGCTGGCGCGATCGCGGATTTAAGCTCTCAGCGGATCGGCGGGGCGTACTGGATGCCGCCGTTATCCCAGAGTTCGTTCAGGCCGCGCGGTATGCCGAGCTTCGAATGGGCGCCGACATTGCGGTCGAACACTTCGCCGTAATTGCCGACCGCCTTGATCGCATTCGCCGCCCAGGCGCTGGAGAGGCCGAGCGGCTTGCCGAACTCGCCTTCCGTCCCGACCAGTCGCTTCACCGACGGCTTCTGCGACTTCAGCGCGTCGTCGATCGTCTTCGAGCCGACGCCCATCTCTTCGGCGTCGAGGAGGGCGAAGTTGACCCACTTGACGATATTGAACCACTGCATGTCGTCCTGACGCACGACCGGCCCCAGCGGCTCTTTCGAGATGACGTCGGGCAGGATCATGTGATCGCCCGGCTTGGGAAACTGCGAGCGCAGGGCGAAGAGCTGCGATTCATCGGTCGTCAGCACGTTGCATTTGCCGGACAGATAGTCCGACACGACGTCGGCGACCGTCGCGCCGTGGACGATCTCGTAATTGATGTGGTTCGTGTCAAAGAAATCGATTGCGTTCGGTTCGGACGTCGTCCCGTTCTGGATGCAAACCTTGCTGCCGTCGAGTTCAAGCGCGCCAGTGAGGTTGCGGCTCTTGGGCACGAGAAACGCCTGACCGTCATAGTAAGTGACGCCCGCGAAGAGGATGCCGTAATCGTTCTCGCGGCCCAGCGTCCACGTCGAGTTGCGCGAGAGCACGTCGATCTGCTTGTTCTTCAGCGCGTCGAACCGATCCGTCGCCGTCAGCGGCACGTACTGCACTTTCGACGGATCATTGAAGATCGCCGCTGCGAGCGCCCTGCAGAAATCGACATCGAAGCCCGACCACTCGCCCTTGTCGTCCTTGATCGAGAAGCCGGCGAGGCCCTGGCTCACGCCGCAGATCAGAGAACCGCGATCCTGAACGGTCTTCAGCGTCGTGTCTGCCTGGGCTCCCGCGGCCCCCATGAGGGCGACGAAGCCGATGGCCGCCGCGGCGGCGAAGAACGGTTTGATGGATCGCATGAAGAGCCTCGGAGAATGGCGGCAGAGCCGGGACTAGAGAGCCACGGCCTGTCTGATGATCACCTTCGTGCCGACCGGCACGCGATCGTAGAGATCGATGACGTCGTCGTTGACCAGCCGGAAGCAGCCCGACGAGACGGCGTGACCGATCGTCTGGGGCTGGTTGGTGCCGTGAATGCGATAGACGGTTTTGCCGAGATACATCGCCCGCGGGCCCAGCGGATTGCCCGGGCCGCCGGCCATGAAGCGCGGCAGATAGGGCTGGCGCTCGATCATCTCCGGCGGCGGGCGCCAGTCCGGCCATTCCTGCTTGCGCGAAATGCGCTCGAGCCCCGACCACTGGAAGCCGTCGCGGCCGACGCCGATGCCGTAGCGCAGCGCGCGGTTGCTAGGCTGGATGAGGTAGAGGAAGCGCGAGTTGGTGTCGATGACGATCGTCCCCGGCGCCTCGCTCGTGCGGAAGAACACTTCCTGCTTTTCGTAGACGCCGCCCAGTTGCTCTTCATCCGCGGATGGCACGTAGCCCGGCTGGTCGACGACGTTCATATCGACCTGCTGCGCCGAAGCGAAGACGCACGGCAAAACGAACGCCGCCGCCGCGATCGCCCCGGCAAGCGCCGCCCGCAAAAATAGACCCGATCGAACCATCATGCGCGCTCCATTTGATGGGGAAAGCTCAAGGCGCCTCAGGCGCGCTTCCCGCAACGTTCGTATACCGATGTGCCATAACGACTGGCGTTGTCCGGATCAACCCAGATCGTCGTGAACGAATTGGGGTCCACGTTGAGCACTTGGCGATCGTCGGCGGTGCCCGCGTCGCCCGGCGGGCCGAGGAAGGTCTTGCCGTCCGGTCCCGGCTTAAGAACTAGCTCCGACAGCTCCCGCTGGTCGGCAAGGTTCATCATCAGCCCGCCGTTGGGGCCCTTGCTGATCACATAGGGCTTGTTGCACTGAGCGAGGGCTTCCTTGACCGTCCGCGGCCGGTCCGAATCCCTGTGGTAGGCGGCGAAACCCCACTTGCCGACGAGAGCTTCCGGACTGACGGCCGGCCCGGAGACGACGGGGGAGGGCGGAGGCTCGGAAGCGCAACCGGCCAGGATGGCGGCTGCAAGTCCAGCGAGAGCCAGCAATCCGCCACGATTTATCTTACCCAAGAGCGCCCCCTCGAACCTTATGGCCGTTCAACGCATTCGCGCCGCGAATCGGCGAAAACTCCTGAGCCTATCCTCAACTACGCCTCTGCTAGCAAACGGTCCGGGGCCGGTCAATCGAGCCCACCGCGGATACGCACAGATGCGATCTGGCCCAAAACGCGTCGGCGAAGCGCCATTCCCACAGTGAGGCCGCCGCTTGTCGCATCGCTCCGCGACCCCCTAAAAGACCCCGTGTCGCGGCGCCAGGGGCCGCTTCCTCCCAACGTCATGGATCGCGCAATGTTGTCGCCAGCCGCAAAAAAGAGACGCCAAAGCATCGTTGACGCCTGCCGCTCCATGAACGCGCTCGGCATCAATCAGGGAACCTCGGGCAACATCAGCCTGCGCGAGGGCGGCGATATGCTGATCACGCCGACGGGCCTTTCGTATGACGCCATGACGCCCGAGGACATCATCGAGATGCGCATGGACGGAAAAGTGGTTGGCGGCGGACGGCCCTCGACGGAATGGCGGTTTCATCTCGCGATCATGCGCGAGCGCCCGGAGGTGAACGCCGTCGTTCACGCCCACCCCACGTATTGCACGACCCTCGCCATCATGGAGCGCGGCATTCCGCCGATCCATTACATGATCGCCGCCGCTGGCGGGGACAGCATTCGCTGCGCTCCTTATGCGACGTTCGGAACCGAGGAATTGTCGACGAACGCGATCCAGGCGCTGAAGGGCAGGATGGCCTGCCTGCTTGCGCACCACGGCATGATCGCGCTCGGCGCCGACCTTGCCGGCGCGATGTGGCTCGCGGTCGAGGTCGAGACGCTCGCGCATCAATATGTCAACTGCCTGCAGCTCGGCGAGCCGCCGCTCTTGTCCTCTGAGGAGATCAGGAACGTCGCCGACCGCATGGCGAACTACGGTCGCTATTCGGCCCCCCGTTGAGGCGGCCCTAATCTTTGCCTGGCGATTGTGCGATCGTCAGCGCGCGCGTTCTTGCGATGTCCTCCTTCAGCGCGGCGGCCCCGACCGCGCCCATGACCACGTCGTTGCCGATTACGTAGCTCGGCGTGCCGGAGAAGCCGAGCGCGCTCGCGAGCTTCATGTCCTCGCGGAGCGTCACGCCGATTTCTTCGCTCGACATGTCCTGCTGGAGGCGGGACATGTCGAACCCCTGGTCCCGCGCGGCGGCGAGAGCCTTTCCCTCGCTGGCGGGCCCTGGACTTCCAAGTAGTTCCTGATGGAAGGCGAGGTACTTGCGTCCGTCGGGATCCTGCATCCGCGCCGCAACAGCAACTCGCGCCGCTTCGGCGGAGCCGGGTCCCAGGATCGGGAATTCCTTCAGCACGATCTTCAGATGCGGATCGTCCTTGATCAGCGCCAGCGTGTCGGTAAGCGCGCGCTTGCAAAACCCACAATTGTAGTCGAAGAATTCGACCAGAGTGACGTCGCCTTGCGGATCACCAAGCGTCACCTGATGCCGCGAGGAAAAGAGGTCCGCCGCGTTGCTGGCGATCGCCGCCCTGCGGTTGGTCGAGCCGGTGTGGTTTGCGCTCGCCGAGGCGCCGGGGCGATGCTTGAAGAGCTCGGCCAGGATCTGACCAACCGCCTCCGGATGCTTGATGAAATAGGCCGTGACGATCTCGCCGACCTCGTCGGGGTGAGCTGCGAGGTAGTCCTTGACGATCGCCTCCGTCACGGCGCGCGAATCCTGCGCCTCCTGCGCGCCCACGTGCTGAGGCGCGAGCGCCATCGTTCCGGCGAGGACGGCGCCGCAGATCAGCATCAGACTTTTCATCGAGCGACCTCCATGATGAACACGATTACCGGAGCGGCACGAAGCCGCCTCCGCCGCCCGGCGCGAACGGACCGCGCGGCGGCGCAAATTCACCCGCCCCTCTCGGCGCGAACAAGCCCGGCGCTCCGATCGGAACGCAAACCCCGAATCGGTCGCGGAAGGTTCGCGGCGGACACGGCGCCGGCGGGGCCGGTGCGCAGACGCCGCGAGGATTGCGTTGGAATCCGGGCGGGCAGGGTGCGGGCGCGCAAATCCCGCGGGCGTTGCGGACGAGACCCGGCGGACAAGGCGGCGGCGGGAGCGGCGCGCAGCCGCCGTCGCGGGTGCGGGTCTCCCCCTTCGGACAAGCCGGCGGCGCGACCGGGGCGCACCCACCGTCGCGGGTGCGGGTCTCCCCCCTGGGACATGCAGGCGGCGCGATCGGCGCGCAGCGCCCCTCTCGCAAACGCATCTCGCCAGGCGGACACTCCGGCGCGGGGATCGGCGCGCAGCCGCCGTTGCGCGTCAACACTTCGCCCGCCGGGCAGGCTCGCGGCGGGATCGGCCTGCATGGGCCCGGACGGTATCGCGCAAAGCCGGGCGGACAGGCGGCCGGCGGCACTGGCGCGCAGACGCCTTCGCGCGTTCAAGCCTCCTCGGGCGGACAGGCCGCAACCGGTATCGCGGCGCAGACGCCTGCGCTCGTGCGCGCCTCGCCGGGCGGACAAGCCGGGATGGGAGCGCAGGCGCCTGAGCGGTCCCGCACTTCGTTTGGGCCGCACGGCTTTAAGCCAATCAGGCATGTGCGTCGGTCGGCGCTGAGGTTGCGGATGTTGCAGCAGGAGCCGTCCGGCATCTTCGAATAGCCGGCCGCGCAGGCCTTGACGACCTGGGTTTGAGCCGGGCAAGCGGCGCGATTGGACGGGTCGACCGGCTCGGCGCAGCAGACGCCGGTCGTGGTTACGTTCGCGGGCGCGCAGCAGGCGCCGCTGGCGGTCGGAATGAGGCCCGAGGCGCAGCAGAGCGGCCCGATCGGAATACGGAAGATCGGCCTGCATTCGCTGCTGTTGGGGCCGCTCGGAATTTGTCCGGCCGGGCAGCAGACGCCGGTCGAGGTCACCTTACCGGCAAGGCAGCAGGCGCCGCCCGCCGGCGCATAGCCGCCGGGACAGCACTTCGGATTGGCGGCGCTCGGCGTGCAGGCCGGTGGCGTCGGCGTCGGCAGGCATTTCCCGTTGACGAGCGGTTCCGCGCAACAGGCAGGCGCGCCGCCGGCGCCCGCGTAGACCTGAGCCGAGTTGCAGCAGAAGTTGCTGGGGCCGATCGCCGTCTGCCCGGCGGGACAGCTGGAATTCGAGCAGGCGGCGTTCGCGGCGAGCGCGGCGACCGGGCAGCACCGGCCGCCTATCTGGATGTCGGGACGCGGGCACCCGGGCTCGCAGGAGCCGGTGCTGACGCGACGCACCTGATCGGGCGTACAGGCGCCCGGCGGGGTGGGCGGCTTGACGGGCGGTTTGCCGGGCGGCGGCTTTCCAGGCGGCGCTCCAGGCGGCGGGGCTCGAGGCGGCCCGGGCGGCGCAGGCGGCGCCGCGCCGGGCGGCGCGAGCGGCAAGATCGCAGGGATGGTCGGCGCGTTGAAACCCGTGCGCAGGGCCGGCGCGCAGATCCGTTCGATCGCGACGCCGCCGAGATGCCCGCGCGCGGCCTCGTCCGGTGGGGCGTCGGCATAGCTGACGAAGTAGCTCTCGAGCGGCGGCGCATTGCGGGGCCGGATCTGCCACCCACCCTCGCCTTGCAGGCCATCGACATGCAGCGGGCCTGACTGTGCGAGCCGCGCGTCGAGCGCCGGATCGGACGATTCGCGCAGATCCTCGCCCGTCGTCCAGACAAAGCCGCCGCACGATCCGCGCAGGATTTCGCCCGCGCGGTCGTAATTATATCCTATGGCGACGCCGCCATTCTCGTTACGCAAGTCGTGCGGAAAGCCGATCGCGTATTCGTCGGGCTGCTCCTGCCACACGCGCCGGCCGCCGGGCGCGGCGCCGACGAGCGTATAGCGCAGCGCGCGGCCGATCATCGGGACGGAGAGCGCCTCAAAGTCGAAGGCGCCGGTCGGCGCGGGCCGCTCGGCCAGAACCATTCGCCCCTGATCGTCGAATATGATGGTTGCAATCTCGGTCGGGCCCGCGGCCGGAGGCGCGGCCAGTTCGATGACCGCGTCGTCGCCGAACGACCCGTCGGGACTGAGGCCGACCGACCAGATCTGAAGGCTGTCGGCGATCGCGTAGTAGAGGCGATGCTGGTGGACGGCGAGGCCGAAGATCCTGCGCTCAGGCGCCGCGTAGTTCCAGGAGGAAGGGTCGCCGCTGTCGAACTGGGGGCTCGTGACGTCGATCGGCTGCCGCGTCGTCCAGGGCGCGGGCGGGAGGCCCTGAGCGGCGCGCACGGTCACGCCGTGGTCGTAGCTGCCGAGATCGGCGCCGTTCATGGAGAAACGATGAATGAGGCCGCTCTCGCGGTCCGCGACAAAGAGCGATTTCGAGTCCGGGTCGTAGGCCAGCGCCCCGAGCGCCGCGCCGGAGTTGGGCCTGCCGTCGGTTGTCACGTTGGCGAAGAGGCTGACGCGCGCGGTCGCGCCGTCGATCTTCCAGATCGATCCGGGGCCGCCTCTCGGACCCCAGAGGCCGCTCATGAAGGCGGCGTTCGGCGCCCCGAGCTTGACGTGCCTGAGGCTTCCGTCGACGCCTGGCGCGACGATCGGAAGGCCATAGGCCGAGCTCGCGGCCACATAAATATTGGCGGGCGCGCCGTTGTCGAGGGCGACCCCGAACGCCTGCCCGACCTGCGAGGCGGGGAACGTGAGCGGCTTGGGAGCGCCGACAAGCTGGGCCGCCGCCGGCCCGCCCATATCCTGCAGATCGACAATCCGCAGGGACGGGCCGTTCGCGTCGATGAACGTCAGCTCGCCGGGATCGTCGCCAGGCGCGATCTGCGGCGGTGGCGGAGCGCCGGAGAATCCGGTCACCGCGGCGTTTCCAGGCGCAATGACGGCGATGGGAGGCTCCTGCGCCCTCGATGCTCCGAAGAGGGCGCAAGAAGCGACGAGGTTGAGAATGGCGGCGAGCCAAAAGCGAGTTGCGCGCCATGCTCGGCGGCGACTATCGAGGCGATCCCACGGGCGCATTTCAGCCATGTCCGGCCTATTGCGTCGTCTGCAGCGGCGTGCAGGTCCCGTTGGCCAGGTCGGCGACGGTTCCCGGCGGACAGCACGACCCGCAGGCGGTAACTTCGGCAGGGCTGCAGCAAGCCCCGTTCGGGGTCCTCACCTCATTGTTCGAACACGGCGCCACGCACTTGCCGCCGACATTGACCTGTCCGTTGGGGCAGGGGATTCCGGTCAAGGGTATCGGACAAATCGAAGCGGTCGGGTTGATCGTCGACTTGACCGGCGGGACAGCGGCGAGGCCGGTCGAGTCGCAGATGCACACCTCGGCCAGCGGGCCCGACTTGGCCGCCGCATGCGTGCCTTGTGGGCACTGGCAATAGTAGATGACGTAGCCGTTGTTGGGGTTGCCTCCGTTCATGTAGTCGTTCGAAACCGGGACGAGATTCATCGGGCTCGGGCAGAAGCAATATCGATCCGGGGCGCAGAATTGGCTCTTCCCGTCCCAGCCGTCGGTGACGTCGATCACCATGGTGCCGTTCGAAAGCTGCTTGACGACTTGCCCCTGAGGGTACTCGGGAGGGTTCGTGATCCGGCCGTAAATCGCGCTGTCGCATCCCGGGAGGGTATTGTCCTCAACGCAGCCGGGCGGCGGCGTGCAGTCGGCGGCGACCGGGGTCGGCGGCTGGCAGCCGCAACCGCCCCAACCGAGATCCTGCTGAAGGCCGCAGATGGCGTCCTGCATGCAGGACAGCACATCGGACCCGAATTGTCCGATGCCCTGCTCGAGCTCGCAGCCGCATTGGGCGATGCTGAGCGGGTCGCCGATACTGCCCAGGATGCTTGCGAGATCGAGCGAGATTCCCGCGGCGTTCGCCCAACTCTGCAACGCCCCGACGTCGCCGACGGCGGTCTGCGCACTGTTCACCTGACTGCAGAAGCCATCGACCGCGCCCTGGCCCTGACTGGCGGCGACGGCGCCGAGGCCGGCGGTGATCGCCGCCGCCGCCGTGCATCCCGCGCCCGCTGTTTCGGCGCACGCAGCCGCGCAGGCGCCTGAGCTGAGCGACGAGGCCGTGTTTTCGATGGCATTCCAGAGATCGTCGACGCTACAGCCGTCCGCCCGAACTGGCGCAGTCGACCAGAGGACGGCAAGGATCGCGAGCGCCGCGCTCACGCGCGCGACAAGACGCCGCCTTCGCCTCCCCTGGTTCACATTATCGGCTCACATCAGAACTTGAGGGCCTCCTTTGAAGATGCCCTCGTGTCGCGAGCTAACGATACGGCTTTTGTCAGGTCAAGGGCGCCTGCGCTCAAGCGAGAGGGGTCGCGCTCACCTTGGCGAGAAGCGCGCGAGCTCGCCGGAATAGGTCTTGGCGAGCGGCGGAGCGTAGGTGTTGCGCTTCGAGGTCCTGAGCCCAAGGCGGACCAGGCTTTCGGCCAGGCCGACCGCGCAGGCGACGCCGTCGAGCACCGGCGCGCCGACCGATCGCTCGAGGTCGCGCACGAGATCCGTCATGCCGGCGCAGCCGAGCACGATCGCTTCCGCGCCGTCTTCGGCGAGCGCCCGCTTGATCTCGGCTTCGACCGTGTGGCGCGCGTCCGAGCCCGGCTCTTCGAGCGCCAGCACCGGCACGTTCGACGCGCGCACTCGCGCGCAACGCGCGGCGAGCCCGTATTTGACGAGATTTCGTTCGATCGGCGCGATCGAACGGGCGAGCGTGGTCACGACGCTGAACTTCTCGGCGACAAGGCTCGCCATGTGGAACGCCGCCTCGCCGATTCCGACGACGGGCGCCTCCGCGGCGCAGCGCGCCGCCTCGAGTCCGGTATCGTCGAAACAGGCGATGACGAATGCGTCTGCGTCTTGCGCCTTGGCGATCTCCGCCAAGAGCCCGGGCACGGCGAAGGCTTCGTCGTAGTAGCCTTCGATGCTTGGCGGCCCGAACTCGGGATTGACCGCGCGGACTTCGACGCCGGGCGACGCGGCCGCTTTCGCGGCGACGCCGATCTTCTTCGTCATCGAGGCTGTGGTGTTGGGGTTGATGACGTGGATGCGCATCTCGCCCCTTAAAGATCGCCGCCGAGATAGAGATGCTGAATGCGCTCGTCCGTGACGAGGTCGGCGGAAGCGCCCGAGAGCGCGACCGATCCCGTCGTCATGGCGTAAGCGCGATGCGACACGCGCAACGCCATGCGCGAGTTCTGCTCGACGAGCAGGACGCTCACTTTCTCGTCCCTGTTGATGGCCACAATTGAGCGGGCGATATCCTGCACGATCTTCGGCGCCACGCCGAGCGACGGCTCGTCGAGCAGAAGGAGCTTCGGCTTCGCCATCAGCGCGCGGCCGATCACGAGCATTTGCTGCTCGCCGCCGCTCATCGTTCCCGCGGCCTGACGCAGCCGGTCTTTGAGGCGCGGAAACCGCGCCAGCACGTCGTCGAACGACGCGCGCACTGCCGCCGAGTTGGACCGCGAAAATGCGCCCATCATCAGATTGTCCCGTACGCTCATATACGGGAATACGCGCCGCCCTTCGGGAACCATGGCGATGCCAAGCTTGACGATCGCCGCCGGATCGAGCCTGTCGATGCGCTGGCCTTCGAAGGCGATCGATCCTTTTCGGATCCGGTTGAGGCCGGTGATGGCGCGTAGGATCGACGACTTGCCGGCCCCGTTTGCGCCGATGAGGGCGACCGTCTCCCCTTCGTTGAGCTCGATCGAGACGCCTTTCAACGCGTAGACGTGATCGTAGTAGAGCTCGACGCTGTCCAGGGAGAGCATCGCGGCCATCGTCTAGAGCCCGATCGTTTCGTCTTCGACGCCAAGATAGGCTTCGATGACCTTCTCGTTCGCGCGAATTTCGGCGGGCGTGCCCTCGGCGATCTTCACGCCGAAATTGATGACGACGATGCGGTCGGAAATCTTCATCACCGCCGCCATGTCGTGCTCGACCAGCAGCAGCGTGACGCCGCGGTCGCGGACCGCGCGCACCATTTCGACGGCGCGGCTGGTCTCGTCGGCGTTCATGCCGGCGAAGGGCTCGTCGAGCAGCAGGATTTTCGGGTTGGCGGCGAGGCCGATGGCGATGCCGAGCGCCCGCAAGTGGCCCTGCGGGAGGTTGCTCGCGATCTCATACTTGACCGCTCCGAGGCCGAGAAAGTCGAGAATCTCGTCGCTCGACCGGCCGAAATCGGCTTCATCGCGACGCGCTGCCGCCGACCCGAGATAGAAGCCGAAGAGGCTCGCGTGCGAGCGCAGGTGATGGGCGACGATGACGCTGTCGCGCGCCGTCATGCCCTTGAAGATCGTCGTCTCCTGAAACGTGCGCACCACACCCTTGCGCGCGACCGTGTGCGGCGCGAGGCCGGAAATCACTTCGCCATTGAACGTCACCTCCCCGCGGGTCGGCTTCACGAAGGACGAGATCAGCTTGAAGATGGTCGATTTGCCGGCGCCGTTAGGGCCGATGACCGACAGGATTTCGTTCGGTTCGACGTCGAACGAGACCTCGTTGACCGCGGTGAGGCCGCCGTATCGCTTGGTCAGGTCCTTGACTTGGAGGATCGGCGCCATCGCTCTAGCTCGAGCGCCGCGAGGGCAGGCGCAGGCTGAAGAGCCCGTTCGGCAGGAGGAGGATCAGGAGGATCATCACGCCCGAATAGATGAGGAGCTGATACTGTCCGGTCTGAAACAGAAGGTCCCAGCCGAAATAGAGAACGAGCGTCCCGAGCATCGGGCCGAACACATAGCCGAGCCCGCCGAGGAAGCAGTTCAGCATGAAGTTCACACTGTCGTTGACGGTGAAGCTCGAGGGATAGATCGACTGGGCGATGGCGACGAAGATCGCGCCGCCGACGCCGCCGAGAAACGACGAGATCGCATAGGCCAGCACGCGGAGCGCCGGCACGTTGAGCCCCATCGAGGAGGCGAGGTCCTCGTTCTGTCTCAGCGCCGCGAACAGCCGGCCGACCCGCGAGTTGACGAGTCGCCAGAGCCCGGCGAAGCAGAGCGCCATCACCGTAACCGACAAGAAATAGAAAGCGACATTGCGCTCGGCGAAAGTGTCGAACGCCGGCACGATCGTCAGGCCGAAGAGGCCGATCGGACCGGGCGCGGGGATGCTGGTGATGCCTTTGGCGCCATTGGTGACGGAAAGCGCGAGCGCAGAGAGCCGCGCCACTTCGGTCAGCACCAGCGTCACCATGGCGAAATAGACGCCGCGCAATCTGAGGATCGGCAGGCCGACCAGCACGCTGGCCGCGGCGCAGAAGAGTCCGGCGAGCGGCAGGCTCAGCCAGAACGAGAGACCATAGGCCGTCACCAGGATCGCCGAAACATAGCCGCCGACCAGGGCGAAAGCGCCTTGGCCGATGTTGATGCGGCCGATATAGAAGGTGAGCCAGACGCCGCCGCTGGCGATTGATAGGAGCGCCACGGAGCTCAGCGTGTAGTAGAGGTCGGTCCTGTGCGCGGCCGCGATCGCCATCGGCACAGCGATAAACACAACGACGAGGAACGCTCCGATGCCAGCGATACGCGTCCCTCGCTGCATCGGCGTCATCGTCTCATCCCCACGGCTTGCCCATCAGCCCGTTCGGGCGGATGGCGAGGAAGATCATGAGCGCGACGAAGATGGCGAGATAGGTGATGTCGCCGTAGGCGTGCAGTACGGTGAGCCCGACCGACTCCAGCATGCCCAGAATGAATCCGCCCGCGATCGCGCCGCCCACGACGCCCGCGCCGCCGATCATCACCATCATGAAGGCCTTGATGGAGATCGGCCCGCCGATGCCCGAATTGACCCCGGTGATCGTGACCAGGAGGCCGCCGACAAGCCCCGCCAGCATCGCGCCGAGGGCGAAGCCGATCAGTCCATAGAAGGCGACCGGCACGCCCATCAGCTGCGCCGCGACGCGGTCCTGCGCCAGCGCGCGCATCGCCCGACCCGGCTTGGTGAACTGCATCATCAGGATGAAAGCGACTATGAAAAGAATGGCGAGGCCCGCGACGAGGATGCGGTCCCAGGGCAGAATGAGGTTATCCCAGATAAAGACGCCGTTCAGTATCTTATGGACGCCGCGCTGCTTTTCTCCGAACAGCAGAAGAATCGCCGCGTCGAGAAAATAGGCGACCCCGGCAGCGAGTAGCATTGTGCTCTCCTCGCGCTCGCTGCGTTTAATGACGGTTCGGAACAGGAAGCGTTCGATCAGCGCGCCGAGCACGGCGAGCGTCAGCGCCGAGGCGACAAGCGCGACGACGAACGGCCAATGCAGAAGCCCGTACACTTCATAGGTGACAAAGCCGCCGAGCACGTACATCTGCCCGTGCGCGAAATTGAGCACGTTCATCAACGCGAAGATCAAGGTCAGGCCGAGCGCGATCAGCGCATATTGCGCGCCGAGATAGAGCCCGTTTGCGATGACCTGTTCCATGCGCCGTCGTTCCCGGGGGGAGGGGAGGCGCGTTTCGCGTCTCCCCTCATGGCGCCTCCAGACGCCGGAGCGCCCGTCAGTCGACGTTGGCGATAAACAGAGTCTTGAACTTGCCGTCCTCGTACTCGTTGACGACCAGCGGCACGGCAAGCTGGCGCTTCTGGCCGAACGACGTCGTGCCGACGTAGTGCAGCGTCGCCGAGGAGTCCTTCAGATAGGGGTTCGGCGCGGAGAAGGAATCCATGGTCTTCTTGAATTCGTCGATGCTGTCGATCGCCTTCGGATCGGCCTTGAGCGTGTCGACGATGTATTGAAGCGCATAGATCTTGGTGTTCGACTCGTCGTTATACTCGCCGAACTTCTTGGTGTAGCGATCGATGAACTCATCCATCGACTTTGAGCGGATTTCCGGCGTCGAGGCGCCACCGACCGAGATGAAGCCGTTGGCGAGCTCGCCGGCGCCTTCCTCGAGGACCTTCGCGTCCTGCGCGGTCTCGGTCGAGATGAGGCCCTTATAGCCTAGCTCCCGCGCCGAGCGGATAAGAAGGGGCGCATTGGCCGGAGCGACGCCCGACAGCACCAGAAGGTCTGGATTGAGCTTCACGATCGGCGTCAGCACCGGGGTGAAGTCGCGCGTGTCGTTCTGGTAGGTGTCTTTGTCCGCGACCACGTCGAGGCCGAGCGCCTTGGCCGCGGCGACGCCGCCGTCGCGCTGGCTCAAAGGATCGGATTCGTTGGCGGCGACGAAGGCGATCGTCTTTACGCCCTTGTTCTCTTTCAGGTACTTGTAGATTGCCGGGCCCGACTGATAGTTGGCGACCATGCCGAGCACCGCGTTGGCGGCGGGTTTGGTGTAGAGTTCTTTCGGGAAAGCGTAGGGGAAATAGATGATCCCCGACTTCTCGGCGACGGGACGCACCGCAGCGGCGCCGTCGTCGACATTCGGCCCGACGACATAGTGGATACCCTCCTGGGCCATCTTTTCCATGCCGGCGATGGCGCGTTTGGGATCCTTCTGGTCGTCGAAGGTGACGACGTCGATATCGTAGGTGTCGTCGCCGATTTTCACGCCGCCGGTCGAGTTCCACCAGTCGGCGAGCGTCTGCATCGAGCGTACGTTCGACGTGCCCCAGGCGGCGGCGGGGCCGCTGGTCACGCCGACGAAGCCGATCTTGAGAACCTTGTTGGCCGCGTCCGCTGGAAACGCGGCGGCTGCCAGCGTGATGACTGAGGCAAGGCCCAAGAGGGCAAAGCGGAACGAGCTGGGGCGAGATCGCATTGTGCAAATCCTTCCGAATGCAGCCGCCCGGCGCGCCCGGACGAGGAGCCCGGGACAGACGGCCAATGTCAGGTTGCTTCCGCGGCGAAAACTTGTCAACAATTAGAGTTACGATTGTCGACGATATTCTACAATTTGTGCAGGCGCACAAAAGCCCGGCAGCCGGTTGGCGCATTCCGCGGCAATTGGCCGCGCTTGACGGGTGAAGACGTATTGTTTCACGAGCCGTGCCGCGCGCTGCGCGGCCGAGCGCGAAAGGGTGGGGCGGGGCATGTCGATCACGGAAGACGAACTCGGCCAGCCGCTGTCCGATGCGACGATCGTCGAGCGCATTGTCGCGGCGGTCATGGAGCAGAAGCTCGCGGCGGGGGCGAAACTTCCGGAGGCGGCGCTCTGTGACGCGTTCGAATGCAGCCGGACGCAAATCCGGCGCATTCTCGTCGTGCTCGCCGAACGCGGCGTCGTCACGCTTCATCCCAATCGAGGCGCATTCATTGCGAGCCCCGACGCAGGGGAGGCGCGCGAGGTGTTCGAGGCGCGGCGGGCGATCGAACGTTCGACCGTCATCTCGGCCGCGGCGCAAATCGATAAGACAGCGCTCGCGGAGCTTCGCGCCAATGTTCGCGCAGGCGCCGCAGCGGAGGCTCGGGGCGATCGCGGGGAGTCGATCCGGCTGACGGGCCAGTTCCATTTGCGGTTGGCGGAAATCGGCGGCAATTCCGTCCTGACCAAATTCCTCGAGGACCTCGTCGCGCGAACCTCGCTCATCATCGGCCTTTACGGCTCGCGAAGCGCCCGTTCGTGTTCTGACGCCGACCACGAGGCCCTGATCGATGCGCTTGGTGAACGCGATGGCGCGCGCGCGGCCGCCACGATGGACCACCATCTGCACGACATCGAAGGCGCGCTCGACATCCGGGACGCGGTCAGCGGGCCGGTCGACATCCGCCGCATCTTCGATCTTTAGGACTTGCCGCGATTTGACGGACGCAAGGCGATCATCGCGAGCGAAGCGATCCAGCGGAAGAAGGACAGAGGCTATGGGCTTCGCGCTGGGCTCATAATTACTTCGACGCCAGATAGGCGCGCCATCCGCCGAATTTCGAGATGTCGGCGGCTGCCGCGACGGCTTCCGCCTCGACCAGGAAACCTTTGACGCTCGACCCGTCCGCGAGTCGAACGGCGCCGATGCTCAATGGCTCCGGAACTTTGGCGACAAAGGTCCCGAAGCCTGCAGGATCAAGGCTCCATAGCTCGGCCTTGACCGCGGTCCCGGCGCCATTGGCGACCCTCAGGAGCCCCGGTTTCGTCGGGGAACCCGGCAGCGCGAAGAGACGATAGTCCGTCGTCGTCTCGGCCTCGCGCAGGAATGTCCCCCCGAGCTCGATGAGTTGGTGGTTCAGAGGCAGTCCGGCCAGATGCGCGCCGACGACCGCGAGCGCGACGCGGCCGCGCGCGGCCTGCACGACCGACTGCGGCGCGACTGGCGCCCTCTCTCCCGTCGCGCCCATTGGCGCGCCCGAGCGGGCCTGGATCTCCGCGGCCATTCCCGCGAGGAGACCGTCCATCCCGGAGGGGGCGATGAGGGTCACGCTCGATGGCAGGCCGTCTCCCCGCATTCCCGACGGCGCCGCGAAGGCGGCAAGGTCGAGCAGGTTGACGAAGTTGGTGTAGGTCCCGAGTCGGGAATTCAGACGGATCGGGTCGGCCTCGACGTCGGCGACCGTATAGGGCCGCGGAATGGTCGGGACCAGCATCATGTCGATCTCCGACCAGACGCGCTGGGTGCGCCGCCTGCGATCGGCTAGCTCGTAGAACGCCTCGAACGCGGCGACGGCGTCGAACTTGCGGGCGCCCTCAACGATCGCGCGCGTGACCGGGTGCAGGGCTTCCGGATTCGTCTCGATCAGCGGCTTCGTCGCCGCATAGCGTTCGGCGACCCAGGGCCCGTCGTACAGCGCTCGCGCGACCTCGGCGAAGGGCTCGAAATCGAATTCGACGCGCCTAAGCCCGAGGGCTTCGACGGCCGCGAGATCGCGGGCGAAGGCGGCCTCCGCCTCCGCATCGCCAAAAAACTCGAGTTGTTCGGAGCGCGGAACGCCAATCCTCAGGCCGCTCGGAACGCCTGAAAGCACGGGCGGGGGAAAAGGGCGGGAGAACGCGTCGCTTTCATCATAGCCGCAAGCCGCCTCGAACACGGCAAAGGCGTCCGCGACGTCACGCGCGAAGATCGAGATCGTGTCGAGCGTCCGGCAGGCGGGTACGACGCCCGCCGCCGAGAGCGCGCCGAGCGAGGGTTTCAGCCCAACAATGCCGTTGAGCGCCGCAGGGACACGTCCCGATCCTGCAGTGTCCGTCCCGAGCGAAAAGGGAACAAGCCCGGCGCCGACCGCGGTCGCCGAGCCCGAGCTCGACCCGCCCGGAATGAGGTCCGGCCGCAATGCGTTGCGCGGAACCCCGTAAGGCGAGCGCACGCCCACGAGCCCGGTCGCGAACTGGTCGAGATTCGTCTTGCCGATGACGATCGCGCCTGCGCGCTCGAGCCGTTCGACGACGAAGGCTGATTTTTCCGGACGATAGGCGAAAGCGGGACAGGCGGCCGTTGTCGGCAGGCCGCTCACGTCGATATTGTCTTTGACGACGAACGGAGCCCCAAACAGGGGCCTGCCCTCCGGTCCGGCCGCCTGCAGGCGCTCGGCGATCGCAAGCGCTTCGGCCCTCGGACGAAGCGCGATGAAGAGCGCCGGGTCATTGTGCTGGCCGACCCGGTCATAGGTCTCGTCGATCGTCGCGGTGACAGCTTCGCCCTTGGCGTGGGCGGCGAGAAGCGCCGCGAGCGATTGCGTCATGACCTCGAGCTCCTTCGGCGGCGATGGCGATCGCGATCGCACGGCCGCGTTTCGCCTCCGAATGCAAGAGCCGGGCTATCCGCCGCCTGCGGACGTGGCGCCCGACCCATACTCCACACGGGCGAAAACGCTAGGCGTCCGAGCCCATCTTTCGGGCGCGGCGCCGAAAGATGAGGCGCTCGATGGCGGGGATGCGGTCGAGCTGCGCGGCACGGTCTTTGCGAACTCAACGCCTCGGGGAGTGGCGCGACGCGCCGTCATCGTATTTTGAGCAATGAGGACGCCACAATGTCAGCATCGGAATCTGCTCGCCGCACGCTCCTCAAGACCGCTGCGTGGGGTCTCACCGAAGCCGCGGGCGCCGACGGCGCCACCATTGGGCGCCATATGGCGGGACACTGATGAAGCGAGGCCCGGCCAACCCCGCGCGTCGCTTCGACCTCGACCGCGCCGGCCGCGCGTCATTGTCCGCTGGACGGCGCCGCTCGTCTCCTTTAGACATGCGGTTGCGTGAATCCTCCCCATTTTGACCCGGAAGCTTTGGTCGACGCCATGACGCCCCTTCTTGGGCTGGCGCTCACCCCTGACTCGCGCGCCGAGACGATCGTCCACCTTCGGATCGCGGCGCAGCAGGCGGAACTACTCTTGTCCGTGGCGCTCGACGACGAGGAAGAGCCGGCGCCGGTGTTCAAGCCGTGACTCCTGGTCTGCTTGACGGTTCGGCCGAGGCTATCGCCGGCGCCATCAGCAGCGGCGCGGCGAGCGCCCGCGAAGTAACCAAGGCGGCGCTCGCGCGCATCGAAACGCGCAACGGCGCGCTCGGCGCGTTCACCGATGTGACCGCGGCGCGCGCGCTCATGAGGGCCGAGGCGATCGACGCCGCGCGCGCTCGCGGCGAAAGCCCGGGGCCGCTCATCGGCGCGCCGTTCGCGGTCAAGAATCTCTATGACGTCGCGGGGTTGCCGACGCGGGCCGGATCGAAGATCAACCGCGAGCGGGCGCCGGCCGGCAAGGATGCGACCCTCGTCTCGCGCCTCGAAAGCGCGGGCGCCGTCCTCGTCGGCGCGCTCAACATGGGCGAATACGCCTATGACTTCACCGGGCAGAATTCTCATGACGGCCCTTCCCGCAATCCGCATGATCATGCGCATATGACGGGCGGATCGTCCGGCGGCGCGGCCGGCGCGGTCGCGGGCGGCCTCGTCCCGATCGCGCTCGGATCGGACACCAACGGCTCCATCCGGGCGCCGAGCTCCTTTTGCGGCGTCTTCGGCCTCAAGCCGACTTACGGGCGCCTGTCGCGCGCCGGAACCTTCCCGTTTGTCGCGAGCCTCGACCATCTCGGCCCGTTCACCCGCTCTGTCGGCGACCTCGCGCGCTCCTACGACGCGATGCTCGGCCCCGACCCCGCTGATCCGGCGCAGGCGGACGTTCCGGCCGCGCCGGCGACGCCGAGCCTCGAGAATGGCGTTGCGGACCTGCGCATCGCACGGCTCGGCGGCTATTTCGCGCGCTCGGGCGAGCCTTGCGCCTTCGCCGCGGTCGATGTGGTCGCCCGCGCGCTGAAAGCCGACCGCATCGTCGAACTTGCCGAGGCCGGCCGCGCCCGCGCCGCGGCCTATCTCATCACGATGGTCGAGGGCGCTGCGCTGCATCTTCAGCGCCTGCAGACCCGCGCCGCTGACTTCGATCCCGACGTTCGCGACCGGCTCATCGCCGGCGCCATGCTGCCCGGCGCCTGGGCGGTGCAGGCGCAGAAATTCCGCCGGCGGTTTCGCGAGGAGGCGCTGACGCTCTTTCGCGACGTCGACATTCTTCTTGCGCCGGCGACGCCGTGCCGCGCCCCCCGCCTCGGTCAGAAGACCTTTGTCCTCGACGGCAAGGAAATGCTGGTGCGGCCGAATATCGGGCTCTTCACCCAGCCCATCTCCTTCATCGGCCTGCCGGTCGTCGCGGCGCCGGTGTGGACCGATGGCGAAAAGCTGCCGATTGGGGTGCAGATCATCGCGCCGCCCTGGCGCGAGGACTTGGCGCTCCGCGTCGCCCGCGCCCTCGAGCGGGACGGCGTCGTTCGCGCTCCCGTTGCGCCGTTCGACTAGGCGCCAGGTCCGACGACGACGGCTCGCGATCGGCGGGACGGAACAGCGCGAAAGCGGCCGTCCGCAGCCGCGTCTGGAGCAGGAGGCGCCGGCGATGACGATTGACGAGCAGCACGCCAAGGCCGAGGTCGAGGCCGCGTTCTCGGCTTACGAGCGCGCGCTCGTCGCCAACGATGTCGCGGCGCTCGATCGCTTCTTCCTGCCGAGCGAGGCCGCCATCCGCTACGGGGCTACGGAAAACCTGTACGGCTGCAAGGCGATCAAGGCGTTCCGGGCGGCGCGCTCGCCTCAAGGCCTCGCACGAAAGCTCGAGAAGACGCGTATCGTCGCCTACGGGCGGGATTGCGCGATCGCGGCCACTTTGTTCCGGCGCGACAATGCGCCGGGGAAGATCGGACGGCAGATGCAGACCTGGATTCGCTTTCCGGACGGCTGGCGCATTGTCGCCGCGCATATCAGCGTCATCGACGAGCCCGCGTCATGAGCGATCGGTTGACCGGCGTCATTCTGTTGCCGCGTGACGGGCCGTCGGCCGGTCCGCCGGTCGACATCGCGCTCGCGGACGGACGGATCGCGGCTGACCAAGCGGCGCAGTCGTCGGCGCACGAACCTGCCGAAGCTGCAACATTGCGTCACAGCGGATAGAGCCAGGCGAGCCAGGTGCGCGCGCGGATCGCGATCTTGCGCAGGGCCGCCCACGAGCCCTGGTCGCCGTTGACGAAGATCGCCGCGGCGCCCTGCGCGCCGATCGGGTTCTGGATTTTCTTGGCGAGATCGGTGTCGCTCTGCCCGACGGTGTCGCCGCCGACGTCGCTTGCGGACGGCGGCGAGGGCGGCGCGGATTGCGCGTGCGGGTCGGCCGCGGCCACGATCAAACCGGCGAGAAGTCCCACTCGAAGCAACGAAATTTGGTGCGGGCAAAGACCTCCGATTTGTCGCTTGCGGAATTTCTTCTCCCTGCTCGCGGTCCGCTGGCGGGGAGACGTTAGACGGGGCTCGGCGGCTCGCCGCGCGGCCAATCGCCTTGCCCCTCAAGGGGCCCTCTCTGGCCCATCGAGACGATGGAGGAGAAAGCGGATCGGGCTGTCGCGACAGGGGGATTCAGGCTTCCTCCCGTCGAAGCGCCTCATCGATCGCGCTTCTTCGCCAGCTCCTCCATCATCGCTTTGATCGCCTCGGGCGACATCAGCGTTTCGCCGAGGTCGATCGTGATCTTCTCCAGTTTGCCGGTGAACGGGAACGGGACCTGATAGTCGGAATCGTCGACCGGCGTCCCGGTGTCGAGGCCGACGTCGAACGTCTCGTCCCACGCCCAGATGAACGGCTGGGTGTGTGGCAACGAGCGCGTCGCTACGGCCGCGCCGTCCACCGACAGCGTGCCGGTCCCGCCTCGCCTGATCGGCGCGCCGGTCGGCTCGGGCTTCCAGTCGAACACGATGGTGTGCTTGCCGGCCGGCAGCGGGTCGGGGCTTTGCCACTTCGGCCGCTCGATATCGAGCAGGTTCAGGGTGAAGGTCGGCTTGCCGTCCTTGAGATAGAGGCCGTAGCCCGAGAACCGCCCGCCCTGGGTCACCAGCACGCCGTTCGCCCCGCCCTGCGGACCTTCGAATTCGGCGGTGATCGTGTAGGAGCGGTTGAGGATCGAGGGCGCGACCGCGAACTGGTTCGACGCGTTCGGCGAGGAGTAGACGAACTGCGTCCGGCCGGCCGCCGGTCCGGGGCGCTCAACCGTCAGGACTGCGACCTGCGAGGCGTTCAAAGGCAGCACGTTGTTGCGCATCGCCTCGATCATCCAGAGCTCCTGCATGCGCTTGAGCCGCTCGGGCTCGTGCTGAGACAGGTCGTTCGTCTGGGTCGGGTCCTCCTTGAGTTTGAACAGCTCCTACTTGAAGCCGTTCAGCACGTCGACCGGCGGATGGGCGGTCACGCCTTCCCACGGAGTCGCCGCAGGAATGGTGTTGGCCATCCAAGCTTCTCGAGGGTTTCGACGACGCGGCCGATTTCGTGGTCGCTGTAGGCCATGCAGGCGGCCCAGACGTCGATCTGGCGAGTGTAGAGCTCGACGTCGCCCAAAGTCTCCTCAAAAAAGGAGAGGCGATCCCGTGGGTCGCCGCCGCACTCGGTTTCGCCGACGCGGCCGGTTTCACCAAAGCGTTCAAGAAGTGGACCGGGGCCACTCCTGCCCGCTGGCGGACGGAGCAGGGCGGGCGGTTGTAGTCCGCTTGGCGATGTCGATATATCATCACAGATATACCGCTTACTCGATCGCCCAAACGTTGCAGAAAAATGCGCCTAAAGCCTTGGAAAAGTTGGATCGTGTTGCAACCTAGGCGCATGGCCTAACGTCCTTGCACTGACGCCCTCTTGTTCGTCCGTCGCGTAGGATGGAGTGGAGCGGGCTGGCCTGCTTGACGAACTTGTTTTCTTCTGATGTCGGAGGACAACCGCGATGGAGATTTGCGCCTCGGCGACGGCAAACCCCAACGCCTTTCAGGCCCTTGTCGAAGGTTGGTGCCAGGGGCGGAATCGAAAAGTAAGAACAAACCATTGTCAATGCGACCAATTCCTAGTTCGATCTTAGTGAAGGCCAACAATGAGGCCAACAATTGCAGGGCGACTGGGTTTGCCGAAAGTACCACAGTAAAATTACGGCTATTGTGGAGAAGCTTGTTAATAAGTAGCATCAACTCTAGGGAAAGGCCCGGCGCAGCGGAATTTTGCCCTCCTCTGTGGAAGATGGGGACAACCGCCCAATTTTTGCTTGCGATCCTCGTTGGCTGCTATCCTCGAATCGGTCGGGGTAAGGTCCATTTGGACTTTGCTGCGGCTGGCGCAAAAAAAAGAGCCGCTCGCCTGCCAGCGATGCGGCTCTTTGCGGGGTTGATTCCGCGCTCTCATCCGAGCGGACCGACCCTAGCATCGGCGGCGACGATTTCAAGTGAAACGTCGCCGTCTGCGTCGTCCTCCGATGCATAGGGGTTCGATGAAAAACTCAGGTTCGAACAGCATTCAAGAACAGATCAAGGACGATCTGCCCCGCACCGGCTTCGTCAGACTCGCGTCGATCCTCGCGCCGCAAGGGCCGATTCCGGTTGGTCGCTCGACGTGGTGGGCGGGAGTCAAGACCGGGCGGTTTCCGAAGCCCGTGAAGCTCGGGCCGCGCACCACCGCCTGGAAGGTCGAGGACATCCGGAAGCTCATCGAGACCGCGGAGTAGGCGATGGCGAGGCGGTTCGACTGCCGCCGCGTCAAACTCCATCACAGCTACACGATCAGCGAGCTTAGCGCCCTCATCGGGGCGCATAAGCACACGATCGGTCGATGGATCGCGGCCGGACTCAAGACCACGGATGCGAAGCGACCGCTTCTTATCCACGGCGCCGACTTCCGCGCCTTCATGAAGGCGCGCGAGCCGATGAAACAGCGTTGCCAGCCGGGCGAGTTCTATTGCCTCGGCTGTCGTGCGCCAAAGCGGCCCGCCCTGGATATGGCCGATTATCGCCCGCGCACGGCCTTGCGAGGCTTGCTGAGCGGCATCTGTCCCGCCTGTGGACGCATGATCTACCGGGCGACAACGCTCGCCAAGCTCGACCAGATGAGGGGCGGGCTCGACGTCGCATTCCAGACTGCGGAGCAACGCCTAGACGATAGCGCCTCCGCCCTCCTGAATGCTGACTTCAATGAGGTTCGATAAACATGACGAAACGCAACGCTGACAACGAGCGCGTGAAGCGGCGCTATCTCCTGTTCCTGAAGGACGCGAAGGGCCGCGACACCGCTTCCGTCGACGCCGCCGCGAGCGCGATCGAGCGCTTCGAGGATTACGCCAGACGGCGCGACTTCCGGAAGTTCCATATCGAACAGGCTCGCGGGTTCAAGGCCCATCTGATGGCTGCTAGCAATGAGCGAACAGGGAAGCCTCTCACGGCCTCGACCGTCGCGGCGACGCTCGCCTCGTTGAAGGCGTTCTTCGTATGGCTCGCGGATCAGCCAGGCTATGCCTCGCGGATCAAATATGCGGACGCGGAGTACTTCAACGCTCCGGACAACCTGTCGAGGATAGCGACGGCCCGGCGGTTCAAGAGTTGTCCGACGCTCGCGCAGGTGCGCGCGATGATCGACGCAATGCCGAAAGAAACGGAAATCGAGAAGCGCGACCGGGCGCTCGTCGCCTTCGCGATCCTGTCGGGCGCCCGCGATCGCGCGATCATTTCATTTCGCTTGAAGCATATCGACACCGAGCGCGACTTGGTCGAGCACGATGCGCGCGACGTTCGAACCAAACGGGCGAAGACCTTCACGACGTGGTTCTTCCCCGTCGGTGACGATATCAGGCAAATTGTCGTCGACTGGGTGAAGTTCCTTCGCGAGGAAAAGGGCTATGGACTCGACGACCCGCTGTTTCCGAAAACCAAGGTCGCGCCCGGCGACGACCTCGCGTTCCGAGCGGTGGCGCTCGACCGGGCGCCATGGGCCAATGCTAATCCGGTTCGCCAGATTTTCCGGGAAGCCTGCGCGCGGGCGGGACTGCCGTATTTCAATCCGCACCTGCTCCGGAACACACTCGTTCAGGTCGCTTACGACCTGAAGCCCGACGCCGAGGCCTTTAAGGCGTGGTCGCAGAACCTAGGCCACGATAGCTGCCTGACGACGTTCTCAAGCTATGGCACAGTTCCGCCCGCCCGGCAGGCGGAAATTCTGCGCCGTCTCGCGGTCGATGACACGTTCGATGAGGTGTCTTCGCAGGCCGAAATGCTTAGGAAGCTTGCGGACCAGATGCAGAGGCGTGGATCGTCTCGGCCAACACGGGCCAAGGACTGACCGCCTTGGGATGTCTTTTGAGGGCGGAGAGCCGGCCTACAAGGGCCGCCTCGGGAAGGACCGGAGTCCGAGCGAAAGCCATCTTTCCATTGCAAGCGCGAAATATGCCTCACCGCCCAAAGCGCCCGCCAAGGAGTTATTCGGCTCTCGGGAGCCGAGATTGGATTCGGGCGGGCTATTGCTTACGGAGTTCCTCCGATTCGAACTTGCCGGCAGCGTGTGAAAGCGACAAAATGACATGGCAAGAGTGAGCGTTCCTTCGACTTAGGGAAGCTTTCCCGTGAAACGTCGAATGGCGGCGATCATGGTTGGCGACATCGTCGGCTACTCCACGATGATGGAGAAGTCGGAGGAGAAGACTTTCGCGCGACTCGCGGCCTGTCAGGGCCTGATATCGGAGAAGGTCGGCTCGTTCGACGGCAGAATATTCAACAGGGCCGGCGATGCGACGTTGGCGGAGTTTCCAAGCCCGATCAATGCCCTGCGGTGCGCCGTAGAGATAGGCGTAGCGCTTGCGGGCACCGAAGGGCCTGACGTCGAACCGCTGAAGATGCGCTTCGGACTCCATCTCTCGGACGTGGCCGTGCACGGCGACGATCTGGTTGGAGATGGCGTCAATCTGGCCGCGCGCATCCAGCAGGCCGCTGCGCCTGGATCGGTTTGGGTGAGCGGAGTGCTGTTCGACCATATTCGCCGCAACTCACCATTCATTTTCGACGATCTCGGCGAGCGCCGCTTTAAGAACTTGTCCGAGCCAATGCGCGTCTATCAAGTTCGCGGAGAAATCGGCGCGCACAGGCTTCAATCCGCGCCGACCAGATCTTCGAGCGAGACGACAAAGCGTCCGTCGTCCGTGGCGATCATGCCTTTTCGAGTCTCAGCCGGTGATGAGGACCAGCGCTTCCTCGCGGAAGGACTGAGCGAGGAGCTGATCGTCGAATTGGGCCGCTTCAGGCGCCTCTCTGTCGCCTCGCGTAGCGCAGTCTTCGCGCTGGCGGAGGCGAAATGGGATCCCGTCGGCGTCGGCGGTGCGCTTGGCGTCCGATACGTGCTGGACGGACATGTTCGAAAGATTGGGAAGACCATCCGAGTTGGCCTCATGCTTTCCGAGACCGAGGCGGGCTCAGTAGTTTGGAGCGACAAGATAAGCCGTCCCTTCGAGGATCTATGGGATGTACTCGACGAAATGGTCTCAAAAATCGCAGCGACCGTCGTCGGGCGGATGGAGGACGCGAGTATAGTGGCGGCTCGACGAAGGGCACCTGATAATATCGAGGCTTTCGAGTGCCTACTGCGCGGGATCGATCATCATCGGCTCGGAGGAGTGACGGACGAAAATGCCCGAGAGGCGGTCAAATGGTTCAGCACGGCAATTAGGGCCGACCCCAACTACGCCGCTGCATATGCTTGGAGAGTTTGCGCCGCCTCCTGGCTACCGGAATTCGATCTTGAAGCGGGAGAACGGGATATTCGCCGTGCGCTCGAACTCGATCCTTGCGATCCCGAGGCCAATCGCATTCTCGGCTTTGTCGCATTGCTAAAGAGCAACTTTGATCAAGCCAAATCGCTCAGCTTAAGAGCATTGGAGATGAACCCGACAGACGCCTACATGAGAGCTCGCAGCGCCGCCGTAATGACCTACGCGGGAGAGCCGTTGCGCTCGCTCTCGCTACTCGATGAAGCTGAAGCGCTTGATCCTCTCCTCCCGGTCTGGTGCATCGAGGAGCGTGGCGTCGCCCTTTACGCGCTCGAACGATATCGAGAGGCGCTCGAGGCATTTGGAAGGCTCGTATTTCAGACCTATCGTTCGCGTCTTTATAGCGCCGCGGCTCTGATTGCGCTCGACTGTCTTGACGAGGCGCGCAAGCTGGCGAATGAGGCGATCGCCGGAAACCCCAGCCTTACGACCACAAGCTTCATGACCAAAGAATGGTATCGCGATCTCGAAAGGCGGAACGTGTTGCAGGAACGCCTAGAGAAGGCGGGACTGCCAAAATAGCGTGAACATCCGGATTGCGGATACGCGCCGGCAACTCATTCGAAGGACGCCAAGCACCGCCCGCCAAATGGCAGCAGACCGTTCGCCACACTGTCAACGAACGCTCGCTCCGGGCGCAACCTACGCGTTCGGTCGAAGTCCGCTTTCTCGCACTTCCCACGCATTCGTTGGGCCGATCTTCAAGGTCAGCAACTGGTCGAAAGCCGAAAATCAAACCCGCCCACTACCAGCGAACGTCAGTATATGTGCCGCGCGCCGACCGTAGCCCCTGGCTGTCAGGCGGCCCGCGCGGCGGGACCGAACCCGCCGCGCACTGCCCGGCGCCGCCGCCCGCTTCGCTCTCATGGAGGATGCGCGCGCGGGCCTCGATAAAGCCAATCACTCCGGCCTCGGCGAGCCGCTGCAGCGTCTGCCATGCGCCGCGGTCGAGAATTTCGGTCGAAGGCGTCGAAGAGGCGAGTCGCGCCCGCTCAGCGGCAATGAGCGGCGGTTCCGCGTCGAGAACAAGAAGCACGCGCTGAGCCCGCAGTTCCGCATGGAGGAGACGCGCGCCATGGCGCGCCTTCACGTCCTCGACAAGCGCCTCCTCGGGTGGGAGCGTCCTGATCCGAATCGGCTCGCCTCCACCCAGCAAGGCCTGCATGCGCTCGATCATCGCGGCCCGGCCCGAGGGCATCGCGATCTTGGAGAAATCCGCTGCCCCGTCGAGCACGCCGTCCGCCAGCGTCTGCTTCAGCGAGAGAAGATGCAGGATCGAATGCTCGATGGAGCCTTCGGTCACGAAATTGACTACCGTGACCGCGCTCTTCTGCCCCTTGCGCCATGCGCGGG
>JAFAHO010000176.1 GCA_019237205.1 Hyphomicrobiales bacterium | reverse complement strand
GAGGTCGTATGGCGCCAGTTCAACGCCGTGCATGCGGACCTGTGGGCGTATCTGGAGCAGACGACGGAGCGCCTGATCCGCGAGACGATCCACGCCGACGCCGCCGACGCCGAGACCGCGCCCGAACCGGTCGCGCTGAGGTGAGTGCCGTCCCACGGGCGCCTCCCCGGGGGGCCCGAAGCGGGCTCCGGGCGAAGACGCGGGGCTTTCATTCCGTCATGGATTGACCGTGTTCACTCCAGCGGCGCGGAACAGAGCTTCGTCGCGGGTCGCGACGGAGAGCCCGTTCGCCGCGGCGACAGCCGCAATCCGACCATCGGCCATCGGGATCGAAAAGACCCCTTGCGCGGGCGCCGCTCCTCAATAAGGCGTTAGCGCGGGCGGCGGCGAGATCGAAGGACAAGATGCGGCCTTCAAACAGCCGCTCGATTTTCCGCTCGAACGCCTCACTGAGCCTGCTGCGTCGCCGGAGACGACGTTCGTGTCGACGAGGATCACTTCAAGCGCATCGGCTCAGCCGGAGCCGGATCGCGCTCGACCTCAAGCTCGACGCCGCGAAAGCGCCGCCCCAGCGCCTGGAGCGCCGAACCGACGCCAATGTCTTTAGCAGGCTTGACCGCCGCCTCGAGGATCGCTCGAATCTCCGCCTCCGTGGAGCGCCCATGGCCTCTCGCGCGCGCTTTCAGCGCGCGGTGCGTTCTCGGGCGAGAGCTTGCGGACGGTCACGGCCGCCATGGGAAGAGATCCGGGAATGATATCAGGTTCGTGGCTACGATATCGACAAGGAGTGCGCTCGACAACGCCGGCGAGTCGGATTTGCGGCCGAGGGTCTGCGGGGCTAGGGACCGCTGCATGCTGAAACACATCTTCGTCCTGACCGGCGCCGGCGTCTCGGCCGAGAGCGGGCTTGGCACGTTCCGCGACAAGCGGGGCGAGGGGATCTGGGCGCGCTTCGATCCGATGAAGCTCGCGACTCCCGAAGCCTTCGCGGGCAATCCCGAGGATGTGCTCGCTTTCTACGATATGCGGCGGCGCAACCTCGCGAACGCCAAACCCAACGCCGCCCACCGGGCGCTGGCGCGGCTCGAGGGCGCGCTCGCCGCGCGCGGCGGCCGTCTCACCCTCGTCACCCAGAACATCGACGACCTGCACGAGCGCGCGGGGTCCAGAAACGTGATCCACATGCACGGCGAGCTCCTCAAGGCGCGCTGCCAGCATTGCTCGTCCGTGCGCCTCTGGCCGGAGGATCTGTCGCCGGCCGACGCCTGCCCCGACTGCAGCCGCACAGGCGGCCTTCGCCCGCATGTCGTGTGGTTCGGCGAAATGCCGCTCCACATGGATGAAATTGATCGGGCGCTCAGCCAAGCCGATCTCTTCGTCGCGATCGGAACCTCTGGCGCGGTCTATCCCGCCGCCGGCTTCGTCGCCGACGCGCGCGCCTACGGTCTCCGCACCTTTGAGATCAACATGGATCCAGCCGACAATGCTGACCTCTTCGACGAGCAGCGCTACGGCCCCGCGAGCGAGACGGTTCCGGCCTGGGTGGAGGAGCTGGTGACGAAGGGGTGGGCGAGGAATGATCGCTAGCGCCATGGAGAGCACGCCCAAGGAACTGGTGGAGCGCTTCTACTACGAGGTCTGGAATCGGGCCGATGAGGCGGCCGCGAAAGAAATCCTGCGTCCGGACTTTCGTTTCCGCGGTTCGCTGGGAGCCGAACGCCGCGGTCCTGGTGAGTTCATCGACTATATGCGCTCGATCCACGCGGCGTTGGCGAACTTCACGTGCACGATCGATGATCTGCTCGTGACCGACGATCGCGCCGCCGCGAGAATGACGTTCTCGGGCGTCCACCGCGGTCGCCTTTTTTCGGTCGAGGCCACCGGCCGCGAAATCCGCTGGCCGGGCGCGGCGTTCTTCGCCACCGACGGTCGCCAGATCACGACGCTCTGGGTGCTCGGCGACGTGGATAGCGTGAAACAGCAATTGAACGCGCCGACTGTCAGCCGCTTTTAGTCCAACTTCTGCCGCTCGGACGGATGATCGTGATCGCGCGGTTAATGGGTCAGCTTGAAGATATGGTCGGCCAAGGACCTCGGCCCGCGGCTTTTGACGCGCCTCCCGCGTTTGCTAGCATGGGACGAAGAGCGCGGCAGCCCTTCAGGGGAGCGAAGACCTTTGGCGAGGGACGTCGCACTCCGCTTCAGTTTCATCCCCGTCAACGGGGTGACGCTGCATTGCGCGGAGGCTGGGCCCGGCGACGGGCCGCTCGTCGTTCTCCTGCACGGCTTTCCCGAATTCTGGTTCGCCTGGCGGGACTATTTCGGCCCGCTCGCCGAGAAGGGCTATCACGTCGTCGCGCCGGACCAGCGCGGCTACAATCTCAGCGACAAACCGCTCGGCATTGAAGCCTACCGGCTCGACGTCGCGGCGGCGGATGTTTTTGCGCTGGCCGACGTCTTCGGGCGCCGCGCCTTCCAGGTCGTCGGGCACGATTGGGGCGCAGCGGTCGCCTGGCGGATGGCGGTTCTCGAGCCCGAGCGCCTCTTGAGCGCGGCGATGCTGCAGGCGCCCCACCCGGCGGTCTGGCGCCGGGCCATGCGCGAGGATCGGGACCAGCGGCAGAAGAGCCGCTACGTGCAGATCCTGCGTCTGCCCTGGCTATCGGAAATGGCGCTGAAACTCGGCGACTACGCGGCGCTGGCGAGGGCGTTCAAGTCGTCGGCGCGGCCCGAGGCGTTCTCGCCGGAGATTCTCGACGCTTATCGCGGCGCCTGGCGCCAGCCCGGCGCGATAACCTCGATGCTGAACTGGTACCGAGCGCTTTTCCTTCATGAGCCGCCGATGCCGGCGCCCGGCAGCCTCAAGCCGCCGATCCTCGTCCTCTGGGGCGACAGGGACGATTTCGGCGTCCCGCAGCTTGTCGACGAGAGCGTCGCGCTTTGCGCCGACGCGCGCCTGCAGCATTGGCCCCAGGCCACGCACTGGATCATCCACGACGAGCCGAAGGCCGTGCAGGATGCGCTCCTGAACTTCTTCGAGACCCGCGCCGGGCGGTAAGCGGGCGGTGCGACATCGCAAACAAACAAAAGCACTCAGCCGCGGCGGCGAAAGGCGCCGATCTCGCCACGGGCTATGCCGGAGAGGGGAGGGGGCGCGCGCGGGCGTCGCCCCCGGCGCGGCAGGCGGCGAGAAAAAAGGCGACCGATTTCGAGACGTGCGGCCCGATTTCGGCGCGCAGGGCGTCAAGATCCTCGCCGAACAGCGCGCGGATCAGCATCGGCAGTACCGCCACTTCCAGGAACTGCTTGGCGGTGAACGGCAGGCAGTTCGGAGCAAAGGCTGGCAGCGCCCCCGTTCCTGCGTTCTGGGCGAACTCGGCCAAAACCCGCGCGAGCCCTTCAGTCTGGCGTTCCTTCGCCATGCGACTGACACTCGTCGCAAGATCAGGGAACCGTCGCGCCTCGGCTACCGTTACACGGATGAGCCCGATCGGTTCGGGCCTTAGCAGCCTGGTCAGGATGGAGGCGGCAGCGGTCTCCAGGCGCTCCTGGATCGTCGCGCCTGCGCAGGCAACGACCTCGATGCCAGTGTTCCGGCGCACCAGGCGCTCGATGACGGCCGAGAACAACGTCTCCTTGCTGGAGTATCTCGCGTAGATGGTTGGCTTTCCGGCGGACGCGGCCTCGGCGATCTCATCGACGCTGGCGCCGGTGAACCCCCGCTCCAAAAAGACTTTTGCGGCCGCATCGAGGATCCGCTCCTCGACCTTTCCCGCGTGTCCACGCGGCGGACGCCCGCAGCGAACGGCATTACGCTCCGCCGGGCCTGCAACCCCCACAGCCTCGACCTCCATGACCATCCCTTCAAAACAGCGTGACCGCCAAAAAACCCCTCTGGCGGCCCCCTTGATTTAGGACGCCTCCGCCTCGACGTAAAGACGAAACGATACGGTTCCGTTTCAAAATTGGTGACCGATCGCGCCAAGCGGCAGGTCGCCTTTGGAGTTGCGATCATGCAGTTGCGCCGGGATCGAGAGAGAGGCCAGCACGCATTCAAAGATCCGCCCGCGGCCGAAGACGCCTGGAACCGCGGGCCCGCTGGAGGCGGCAAAGCTCCCAACCCGCCAGCCGTGGAGGAGACGGCCGCGCTCCGCACCCCAGTCCGCGAGGCGCCGCCGGCCGCCGAGCGGCCTGCCCGCCCGGCCGACTCTGAGCCCGCTCGCGCGCCCGCGCCTCAGCAAGACGACAACGCCGCCGGCAAGCCCCGACGGGGCTGGCTCCGCCGCCACCCGTTCCTGGCGCTGGTCGGCCTGATAACGCTCTTGCTGGCGGCGGTCGCCGCATACCTCTACTGGGATGAGACCGGGCATTTCGAGTCGACTGACGACGCGTTCATTGCGGCGCGCCAGTTCGCCATAGCGCCAAAGGTCGCGGGTTACGTCACGGCGGTTCCGGTCACCGACAACCAGCACGTCGACAAGGGCGGCGTGATCGCCCAGATCGACCAACGCGACTATATTACCGCCCTCAACCAAGCCCAGGCCCAAGTGACCGGCGCGGAAGCCGGCATCCACAACATCGACGCGCAGATCGCCACTCAGGACGCGCAGATCGCCGCGAGCCAAGCGCAAGTCAACCAAGCGCAGGCAAACCTGGAGCTCGCACGGGTCACCTGGGGACGCGACCAACCGCTCGTCAATAAGGGTTGGGCGACGGCTCAGCAGGGCACGACCGACGTTCAGAATCTCAAGGCGCAGCAGGCCGCTGTCGACAGCGCGCAAGCGGCGCTCACAGTCGCGCAGCGCCAAATTGACACTTTGAGGGCGCAGCGCGCCTCGGCGGAAGCGAGCCTCGCGCAAACGCAGGCACAACTCGACCAGGCCAAACTCAACCTCTCGTACACGACCGTCGTCGCCGACCAACCCGGCCGCGTCGTCAACCTCACCGGCGCCGTCGGGCAATATGCGCAGGCGGGCACGAACCTCACGATGTTCGTGCCGGATGAGATCTGGGTGACGGCGAACTTCAAGGAGACCCAGCTCGACCGTATGCGGCGGGGGCAACCCGTCGACATGGAGATCGACGCCTATCCGGAACGCGACTTCCACGGCCATGTCGACAGCGTCCAGCCGGGCTCTGGCACGGCTTTTTCGCTTCTTCCTGCTGAGAACGCGACCGGCAACTACGTCAAGGTCGTGCAGCGCGTGCCGGTCAAGCTCATTTTGGAGAATCCGCCGGCCGACGTCTCCCTCGGCCCAGGCATGTCGGTCGTCCCGACCGTGCGCGTCGATCCGGCGCCTTCTCTCTATGAGCGGCTGAGGGCGGCCTTCGAGCAATGGTGGAGGCGCGAGTGAGCGACGCGGCCGCGCAGGCCGGCGGTCCAGCGGCCAGCAGCGCAGCGTCGGCCAGCCCCTGGCTGATCGCCGTTCTGGTCGCGCTTGCGACCTTCATGGAGGTGCTCGACACCACGATCGCCAACACGATCCTGCCCTACTTCGCCGGCGGAATGGGTGTCAGCGATGACGAAGCCTCATGGGTCGTGACGACCTATCTGGTCGCCAACGCCGTCAGCCTGACGGCGAGTCCGTTCCTCGCCAGGCGGCTCGGCCGCAAGGCCTTCTTCCTGATCTGCCTTGGGCTCTTCAGCACAAGCTCCGTGCTCTGTGCGCAGGCGTGGAATCTCGACTCGCTCCTGGTGTTCCGCATCCTGCAAGGCCTGGCCGGGGGCGGCATGGTGCCGGTCTCGCAGTCCATTCTCGCTGCATCGTTTCCGCCGGAGAAGCGCGGGCAGGGTTTCGCGCTGTTCGGCGTAGCGGTGGTTGTCGCGCCGGTGGTCGGTCCGGCGCTTGGCGGGTGGCTGGCTGACAATTGGTCCTGGCGCTGGTGCTTCCTGATCAACGGTCCGGTCGGCCTCGTCACGATTGCGCTGATCGCTGTCCTCCTGCCAGCGGACAAACCTGGGCAGGGGCGGACCGCCCGGTTCGATTTCATCGGATTCCTGCTGGTCGCGACTTTCCTCGGAGCGCTCGAGATCGTGCTCGACCGCGGCCTCGAGGATGACTGGTTCGGCTCAAACTTCATCATCACGTTCACGATTGTTGGCGCCCTCGCGTTCGTGCTGATGGTCCCTTGGGAGATGTCCAGGTCTGATCCGATGATCGACGTGCGCATGGTGGCGACGCGTCAGTTCGGCGCCTGTTTCGTTGTGATGCTGGCGACTGGCGCAATCCTCTACGCGACCTCGCAGTTCTTGCCGCTCCTGGTGCAGACGGACTTCGGCTACACGGCGACTTGGGCCGGTGTCTTGCTCTCGCCGGGCGGCCTCGTCACCATGGTGATGATGTTTGTGGTCGGCAATCTGTCGAGCCGATTCCAGCCAAAGTACCTGATCATGACCGGCGCGCTCTTCACCGCCATCTCGATGTACCAGCTGACCAACGTGTACGGCGATCTCGACTTCTGGTTTTTTGCGCGCGCGCGCATAGTGCTGGGCGTCGGATTGCCGCTCATCTTCATCCCGATCATCGCCGCGTCATATGATGGGATCCCGCCCAGCAGGGTGGACATGGCCTCGGCGCTCATCAACGCCGCGCGCAACATGGGCGGCTCGATCGGCGTCTCGCTCGCCGCCAACGTGCTCCAGCACCGCGAGCAGTTCCACCAGAGCCGGCTCATCGAGCATGTGATTCCCGCAAGTCCCCAGTATCAAGACACGCTGCAACAGGCGACGCAATATTTTCTCGCGCAGGGCAGTTCGCTCGTCCAGGCGCAGCAGCAAGCCCTCTCCTGGATCGGCCAACAGGTGCAGACGCAATCGTCCTATCTGGCCTACACGGACGTCTTCTGGGTGCTGACGCTGCTCTCGCTCGCTGCGGTGCCGCTTGCTCTAAGTCTTCGCAAGGTGAAACTCGGGGGCGGCGCATCGATCGCCCATTGAGGGCCCGGCTCGCGTCTCGCGACGTGCGGGGGGAGGGAGCTGACGCTCGCAGGCAAATTTCCCAACAGAATCAGGTGACCGCGGCGCTCGCGGAAGGCGTTGCTGCAACCGCGTCGGCGATGCGCTGAGCCCGGCCTTTTCTTTTGCGGCGCGATCACGTCTCCGACGGAAGAGCTGCGCGAAATCGGAATTGAAGCTGCCCCGCTGACGAGCGGTTTGCCGGACTCGCTGAAGACGCCCGGGCGTCCGGCAACAGCGCGCGCAGGTCAGGACGGAAGCCCGTCGGGAGAATGACAGCGTCGAAAGGCTGTGGCGGCGCACCTACGAAGGCGACAGTCTTCGGCTGGAAGCTCGCGATATCGCCGCGAACCTTGATCCGCCCCGCCCGAACTTGCGCGACCGTCCCGATATCGAGAAGCGGCACGCGGCCGTCCTCCTCGATCATCTGACGGGGCCCCTTGGCGGCTTGGGCCATCCCGAGCTTCTCGATCGAGCCGACGGCGTGGCGAATGACCGGCGCGTCGAGGGCGTCGGCGACCCCGCGCGGGCAGGCGCTGCTGAGCGATCGCCCAAGTCAGGAACGGCAGGCCGAGCAGGTCGCGCGGCAGGATGCGCATCGCATGCTCGCGCCATGAGCCATCCTTCTTCTCAAGCGCGCCGGAGCGGGAAGCGTTCAGCCGCCAAACCAGTGCGATATCGCCATTCCCATTGCGGAGCCAGCCAACGCCGCGGCGACGCCGATCGACACGGTCTCGACCATCGTGCGCAGAACTCCTCTATTGCCGATCTTGGCTCTTCCGACGCCGAGGCAGACCAAAAGAATGAGAGTGACGGTTCCGGAGACGACGCGGCCCTCCCTGACGGGAAGGAGGGCGAAAGGGACGATGGGAATCGCGGCCGCAAGGAAATCCGCGACCAGCATCCACAAGGACTGCACGAACGGGCCCGGCGTTGTGTCCGGCGCCGAGGGCGCCGCCAGCGCGCCCGCCGCGGCTCGCAGGATCGCGGGATCGGACTGGAGCAGTCCGGTCATCGCCTTGATTTGACCCGGACCCGCGCCGGCCGCGCGCAGCCGGACCATCACCTGATCGAGGGCGGCGGCCGGGTTTTGCTCGACCTGCAAGTCGACGATCGCGGATGCCGCCCGCGCTTCATCCTGCCTCGTTTCGACGTCGAGGTAGGTCCCCGCCATCATCGAGACTGCGGCGGCGACTGCGCCCGTCGCGCCGGCAACGAGGACCGTCGATTTGTCATCGGTGGTTGCGGCCACGCCGAAGACGAGACCGAAGATGGAGACGGTCCCGTCCTCCATGCCGAAGACGATGTCGCCCGCGGAGGCCTTCAACGAAGCCCAAAGCCTATCCGCTGTGGATTGAGCGCTCACTGCCGGCCTCTCATAATTCAGCGCCTCCCGGCGCCGCGCCCAGAGCAATAACCTGTCCAGCCGGTCGAGACGATAGGAAGGCTTCAGTTGTCGGCGCCTAGTGGAAGGTGGGGATGGGGGGTCGCGCGGACGAGAAACGTAGGCGCGGTGCTTCCACGCCAGTGAGATCGGCATGGCGCGACCCCCCCACCCTGACCCGCCCCCACAAGAGGGGGCGGGGACCCAGCGGGACCATACGAGATCCGGTGCGGGCCACTACGCCGCCGCATCCTCCCTTGCTCCGACCATGTACTGCACCAGCTCCCCCGCATTGGTCTGGGCCGTGATCTTCTCCGTGACCTTGCGGCCGCGGTGCATCACGATGACGCGGTCGGTGACGGCGAAGGCGTCGGGGAGGACGTGGGTGATGAGGATGACCGGGACGCCGCGATCTTTTAGCGTGCGGATAAGCTCCAGCACTTTGTGTTGTTCCGGCACGCCGAGATTGTTGGTCGGCTCGTCCATGATCATGAGCTTGGCGTCCCAATAGACCGCGCGGGCGATCGCCACCGCCTGGCGCTGGCCGCCGGACAGTTTCTCGATCGGATTGGTGAGGGTCGGAAAGCGGATCTGCAGCGAATCGAGCGTCTGGCGAGATTCTTTGAGCATGAACTTGTCGTCGAGCGTCTGCATGAGCCCGCCGAGGCGGCGCTTCTTGACCTCGCGGCCCAGAAAGATGTTGGCGCCGACGTCGAGGTTGTTGGCGAGCGCGAGATCCTGGTAGATCGTCTCGATCCCGACCCGGCGCGCGTCCATCGGGTTTGCGAACGTTACCGGGGCGCCCTCAAAGACGATCTCGCCCTCCTCCGCCTGGTAGACGCCGGAGACGCATTTGATGAGCGTCGATTTTCCCGCGCCGTTGTCGCCCAGCAGCCCCACGACCTCGCCGCGGCGGACCTCGAGGCTCACATCGTCGACCGCGACGAGGCCGCCGAAGATCTTCGACATGTTGCGGATGGAGAGCAGGGGTTCGCTCATCGTCTGACCCTTCCTCCGGCGCGGGCCATGATGAGATCGCGCGACTGGTCGATCAGCACTGCAACAATGACGACGGCGCCGACGACGATGAACTGCCAGAATGCGTCGACGTTGAGCATGACGAGCCCGGTGGTCAGAACCGCGATGATGAGCGCGCCGATCACCGTGCCGATCACCGTCCCGGCGCCGCCGAACATGCTGACCCCGCCGATGATGACGGCCGCGATCGAGGAGAGCAGCAGCGGGTCGCCGATGACCGCCGAGCCCGCGGTGTAGCGCAGCGTCGAGAGAAAGCCTGCGACGCCCGAGGTCGCGGCGGAGAGCATGTAGAGCTCGATGATGTGGCGGTCGACCGGGATGCCGCTGCGCACCGCCGCATCCATGCTGCCGCCGATCGCGTACGTGTGCCGGCCGAACTGGGTCTTGTGCAGAAGGAACATTGCCCAGGCCACAACAAACGCGGTCACGACGACGGGGTAGGGGAGGATGATGTCCATGCGGCGCAGGAGCTCGCCGCTAACCTCCGGCCGATGGAGGAAATAGAGGCCACCCCCCTCGCCGCCGATGTGATAGATGAGGGCGTCGTTGCCATAGGCGCGGATGCCGGAGGGAAGGCCGATCACCGTCGTATTCTCGGACATGAGATAGGCGACGCCGCGCACAATGAACGAGGTGCCAAGCGTCACGATAAAGGCCGGCACCTTGAGCTTGGCGATGATGACGCCATTGACGAAGCCGACGACCGCCGCGCCCCCGACGCCGGCGGCGAGCCCCACGAGGACGGACGGGAACAGCGGTACGCCGGAATTGAAGACCCCGCGCAGCGCCAGCGCCGAGAGGACCGAGGCGAGGCTCATCACCCATCCGACCGAGAGATCGATGCCCGCGGCGATGATGACGAAGGTCTGGCCGAGCCCGAGCAGCAGCACAGGGATGATCGCGACCAGAATGTTCTGGGAATTGCGGACGGTGAGAAAATTGACCGAGCCGCCGGTCGTCAGCGGCACCGCGACGACGAAGAAGAGCACCATCGCGGCGAGGAAAACCCATGCCCAGATGCGGCTGAGGAAGAGAGCTGCGCGTTGCGCAGGCGTCAGCACGCCCGGAGGCGAAGCGGCGTGGCTCAGCGCCAGCCTCGAGGCGCGTTCGGTCACTGGGACACCTCGGATATTGGGTTTGGCCGGCCGACGGAGAGCCGTCGAGGGCGCGCCGCGCCCCCGACGCCGGCCAGGCCTACTTGCCCGGCACCCGATAGATGAAGCGGGCGACGGCCGGGTCTTTCACGTTCTCCTTGTCGATGATCGCAAAGCCGGTCTCGACGCGGCGCGGCAGGCTGGTGACGCCGGCGGCGTCGGCCGCCGCGAACATGACCGCCATATAGCCCATGTCGAACGGCTTCTGGGCCAGCACCAGGCTGACGACGCCCTTGTCCATGAGTTCGATCGCCTGCTTGGTCGCGTCATAGGCGACCACCTGCACGTGTCCGCCGAGCCCGGCGTTGACGACCGCCGTGCCTGCGCCCTGCGCGCTGAACACGTTCGTGCCGAAGGCGCCGGCGAGGTTGGGTTCGCGCGCCAGCACCGCCGCGGTCTGCTGCGTCGCCTTGTTGGCGTCGTCCAGATTGTAGTCGGGGCCCAG
The DNA here is from genome assembly GCA_019237205.1 of Hyphomicrobiales bacterium. Taxonomy (GTDB): domain Bacteria; phylum Pseudomonadota; class Alphaproteobacteria; order Rhizobiales; family Beijerinckiaceae; genus Roseiarcus. Next base: position 5,577 of record JAFAHO010000176.1, on the reverse strand, counting down.
AACCTTGACGTCGGGGAAGTCCTTCGCCATCTCCTCCTTGAAGCCCTTTTCGCGGCCCTCGACGGAGCTGACGTTGGGGTTGGTCGAGTTAATGTAGACGGTCCCCTTGCCGCCAATCGCCTTGGCGAGGCCGCGCGCCGCGATGCGTCCGCCTTCGGTGTTGTCGGAGCCGATGTAGCTAATCGGGAACTTCACCGGTCCCTTGACGTAGTCTCCGTCGCCGAGGAAGGTGTCGACGGTGATGACCTTGATGCCATGGTCGACCGCGGCCTGAAGCGGGCCCACCATCTGATCCTTATCGGTCGGGGCGGTAATGATGTAGTTGAGGTCGCCGCGCGCGACCATTGCGTCGAGGAGCGGCGTCTGCGCCTCCACGCCCCAGGTCGGCGGAATCTGGGTGACGACGTCGACGCCGAGGTCTTTCGCCGCCTTCTCCACGCCGAGCTGCATGACCTGGTAAAAGGGATCGACGACTCCTGGCAGGAAGCCGATCTTGAGCTTCTCCGCGGCCTCAGCGCCCTGCGACGCCAGGGCCAGAACGAGCCCCGCCGCCATTGCCATTAGCGATGTCTTGCGCATGTTGGTTTCCTCCCTCGCCGACACATGTCCCGTGACGCGCCGCCGACTATTGCGGCGATCGCGCAATCGAGGGCTTAAAGCCTGTCGATGTCAAGTCGCGCGACGGACAGCGCGCCGACGGACGACGGGCGACACGATGACGCGCGCGCTTCGACCGTCGAGTGAAAACCGCTGGGACCTTGACGCTGCTTTCGCGCCGCTCCGCCTTGCCGGCGTCTCTGAAATGGATCAGTATTTTCATGAGCCGGCGGCGATGATGCGCGGCGGAAATTGCCGGCGCGGCTCGCCAACGGGCCACAAGCCGGCGGCCGGCGCCACCCCTTGTCCGAGTACCACGGGGAACGAGAGTCATGAAGCCCGAGACGTTCATTCGCGTCGCTAACTCCAGCGAGCTCAATGGCGCCGGTCCGTTCGCGCTCTCCGCGAACGGAGCGGACGTCGTGCTTTTGCGGACCGGCGGCGGATGGCGCGCCTTCGAAGGCCGCTGCCCGCATCAGGGCGCCTTGCTCGGCGAGGGAGAGATGGACGGCGGCGCGCTGGTCTGCCGCAACCACCGCTGGCGCTTCTCGGTCGACTCCGGACGGCGCGAAGGAGGGCCGGAATGTCTGGCGTCCTGTCCTGTCGCCGAGCGCGACGGCGGCGTTTTCGTCGACGTTACCGGGCTCAAGCGATCTTCCGCTGCGAAACCGGCGACGCGTTCGCTGGACGACCTGCCCGGCCCCAAAGGGCTGCCCGTGATCGGCAATCTGCACCAGATCGACTCGACCAAGGTCCATCTCATTCTGGAGGGCTGGGCCGCTCGCTACGGCTCGACCTTCCATTTTTGGATGGGCTCGACACGCGTGGTCGCGACGAGCGACCCGGCGCTGATCGAAGAGGCTTTGCGCGCGCGACCCGAAACGTTCCGCCGCAGCGCCAAGACAGACCTCATCATGACGGAAATCGGGATTCGGGGCGTGTTCAACGCCGAGGGCGAGGTCTGGCGTCCGCAACGCAAGCTTTCCGTCGCGGCCCTCGCGCAGCGCAACCTGCGCCAGCTTTACCCGAGCATCCGCATGGTCGCCGAGCGGCTGAAGACACGCTGGCACCGGGCGGCGACCCGTGGAGAAACCCTCGACATCGTCGAGGAGCTCAAGCGCTTCACGGTCGACGTCACCATGCTGATCGCCTTCGGCCACGACGCCAACACGGTGGGGCAGGCCGACGATGTCATCCAGCGGGAGCTCGAGGTGATCCTTCCCGCCATCAGCCGGCGGAATTTCGCCCTCTTTCCGACCTGGCGGTACGTTCAAACGCCGTCCGACCGTCGGCTCGTTCGCGCCTTCGCGAAGGTCCGCGCCTGGCTCGAGGGACTGTTGACCGACGCACGCGCCCGTCTGGAGGCGGAACCGGAGCGCGGGCAAAAGCCGTCAAACTTCATCGAGGCGATGCTCATCGCGCTCGACGAGGACGGCAAGCCGTTCTCCGACGACGTGATCCTCTCCAACCTCGTGACAATGCTGCTGGCGGGCGAGGACACGACCGCGTTCACGCTGGCCTGGGCGATCCATCTGCTCTGCGACAGCCCGCAATGGGCCTCGGAGCTCAGAAGGGAGGCTGACGCCGTGGTCGGCCCGATGGACGCTCCGGCGGATCTCGATACCGCCAACAGGCTGGCGCGAGCCAGCGCGGTCGCCAACGAGACAATGCGTCTCCGCCCCGTCGCGCCGATCGCGGGGGCGGAAGCCAATGTCGACACAGCGCTCGGCGATTTCTTTGTTCCGAAGGGTACGAGGATCGCCCTTCTCCTGCGTCCAGCCGCGACCGACCCGGTCAATTTCGTCGATCCGCTCGTCTTTCGGCCCGAGCGCTGGCTCGAACACGCCGGCGGGGCGCACAACGGCTCGGCGCTCCTCCCGTTCGGCTCGGGTCCGCGCATGTGCCCCGGCCGCTCGCTCGCTCTTTTGGAAATGAAGACGCTCCTCGCGATGCTGACGAAGACCTTCGACCTCGAGCGCGTGGGGACCTCGGCGGACGTCTCCGAGCTATTCGGCTTCACGATGTCGCCCGCCAATCTTCGGGTGCGCCTCAATGCGCGAGCTTGAGGTCTCGTCATCGCTCCCTCCCGCCGACGCCGCAGAGCGCCGGGCCGCGAAGCCGGTCGTCGTTTATCGGCTCGACGCGGCGCGGCTCAGCGACGCCGCGCTCTCCTCTGACACGCGCTCGGGCATGACGAAGATCGGCGAGACAATCGTCCCGCCGCGCGAGGGGCGGGCGTTCGATATTCCGGCCGGGCATTTCTTTCGCATCGTCAGCGTCGAGGGACCGCAGGTCGGCGATCTCAACTTGTGGAACGCCGCGAATCTTTCCGAGCGCTTCTTCAGCGGCAAGACGCGCGCGTTCCACGCGACGCATGTGAGCACCGGCGACCGCCTCTGGAGCTCGCTCCCCTATCTGAGGCCGATGGCGACCATCACGCACGACACGCTCGACTGGTACGGCTTCGACGCCGACGGGGCAGGGGTGCACGACGTCATCGGCACGCGCTGCGACCCCTATGCCAACCGCCTCATCAACGGGGTCGACTATCATCACTGCTGCCACTCGAACCTCACGCGGGCGCTTGCGGCGCGCATGAAGCTGCCGTTCGGTGAGGCCGAGCCGCATGTCCACGATGTCCTCAACGTTTTCATGTGCACCGGCTTCACCCGGGACGAGCATCGCTATTTCATGAAGGCGAGCCCGGTCCGACCAGGAGATTTCATCGAGTTTTTCGCCGAGATCGATCTCATCGGCGCGCTGTCGGCCTGCCCCGGCGGAGATTGCGGCGCAAGCCATTCGAGCGACGAGGCGCGCTGCCATCCGCTCAAGGTCGAGATTTTTCGCCCGCGCGAAGGCGCTCTTGCCGGCTGGCGATCGCCGCCGGTCAGCGATTATGGGGGCGAGCGTGTGGGGTAGGTGCGCGACGCCTGCGCGCGCTTCGATCCCGCACACACTTCAGAGCCCATACCTCGCACGCAGTGCCGTCGCGTCGTCGCGGCGGCGGAGGGCGTCGAGCGCGTCGGCGGTCACGCGAGCGGAGTCCTTGGTCCAGGGATGATTGGGGCCGTTTGTGGCGTCGTGAACCGCCAGTGCGCCCTCGGCGACCGAGAGGGCTTCACGCGAGCGATCGGTCATCAGGAGCAGACGGGCGTAGTGGGACTTGAACCGCTGCGTTGTCGGATGTCCTCCCCCAAGCGCCCTGTCGCCTATGCCGATCGCACGCCCAAAAAGGCGTTCTGCCTCCGCGAATTCTCCAAGGTCTCGCAGGACGCGGGCGAGATTGCTTACGTTGATCCCCGTCGTAGAGTGTTCCGGCCCCAAAGCCCTTTCGTTGATCGCCAACGCGCGTGCAAAAAGGGGGCGAGCGCCCGCAAGGTCGCCATCGGCAAGAAGCAGATTGGCAAGGTTGTTGAGGCTCGTCGCGGTCTCCGGATGCTCGGGGCCGAGCGCCTTCTCTCGGATTGCCAGCGCGCGCTCGTGAAGAGGTCGCGCGCCCGCGAGGTCGCCATGGAATTGAAGCAGATTAGCGAGGTCGTTGAGGCTCGTCGCGGTCTCCGGATGCTCGGGGCCGAGCGCCTTCTCTCGGATTGCCAGCGCGCGCTCGAGAAGAGGTCGCGCGCCTGCCAGGTCGCCCTGTGATTGAAGCAAGCTGGCGAGATTGTTAAGGCTCAGTGCGGTATTGCTATGTTCCGGGCCGAGCGCCTTCTCTCGGATTGCCAGGGCGCGCTCGTGAAGAGGCCGCGCGCCTGCGAGGTCGCCCTGTGCTTGAAGCAGGCAAGCGAGGTTGTTGAGGTTCGCCGCGGTGTCGGGATGCTCCGGGCCGAGCGTTTTCTCACGGATCGCCAGCGCGCGCTCATAGAGCGGCCGCGCGCCCGCGAGGTCCCCCTGGGCCTCAAGCAGGAAAGCGAGGCAGTGTAGGCTTGTCGCCATGAGCGGACTCTCTGGGCCGCGTGCCTTCTCGCGGATCGCCAGCGCGCGCTCGTGAAGAGGCCGCGCGCCCGCGAGGTCGCCCTGTGCTTGAAGCACGAGGGCGAGGTTGTTGAGGCTCGTCGCCGCATCGGGATGGTCGGGGCCTAGCGCCTTCTCGTGGATCGCCAGCGCCCGCTCATAGAGCGCTCGCGCGCCTGCCAGGTCGCCCTGTGATTGAAGCAAGCTGGCGAGATTGTTAAGGCTCAGTGCGGTATTGCTATGTTCCGGGCCGAGCGCCTTCTCTCGGATTGCCAGGGCGCGCTCGTGAAGGGGCCGCGCGCCTGCGAGGTCGCCCTGTGCTTGAAGCAGGCAAGCGAGGTTGTTGAGGTTCGCCGCGGTGTCGGGATGCTCCGGGCCGAGCGTTTTCTCACGGATCGCCAGCGCGCGCTCGAATATTGGTCTCGCCTGCTCATATGCCGCGAGAGCTGCCTGCCGGTAAGATCCGAGCAAATTCAGAAGACTGCTCGCGGGCGCCTCCGCGCCACTCGGCGGAGGCGCCGCACTGCCGACCAAATCGAAGGCGAGCGCATCGAGCCGCCGTGCGCGCGGCCAAGCGCTAGGGTCATTCCAAACCGTAAGCGGATAGACTGCCGCCATCGCGTCAATCAGAACCCGCCGCCCCGCCTCCGCGGCCTCGCCTTGCATCCGTCTCGCCGCCACAGTCCTCACCAGCCGGTGCAGCCGGATCGTCTCCTCCGCGATCGAGGGGTCACGCTCGTCCACGATCGTCTCGCGATCGATCAGCGCGAAAGCCCGCAACGCCGCCAAAGCCTCGTCGAGCCCGTCGTCCGCGATCTGCGAGGCCAGCGGCTCGCCGAATTTCTCCCGGCCCTCGGAGAACAAGAACAGCGGTATGGGCAAGGGCGCGAGCAGCGCGGCATGGACGATCAGCGGCTCGGCGGCAGGATGCAGCTTCGCCGCTTCGTCGATGGCGAGGGCGAAGGTTTTGGCGACAGTCAGACGGTCGTGATACTCGGCTGGCGCGTCCCTTTCCGCATCCAGCAATTT
>JAFAHO010000116.1 GCA_019237205.1 Hyphomicrobiales bacterium | reverse complement strand
GGGGACGGCATCAGCCGTCTGAGCAGATGCTTCCTGACGGAGTTCGAGCTGCCCGTATAGGTGATCACGCCGCCAGCGCCAGCCACATCCTGATCAGATGAAGCACGCGCCGATCGACGATCCGACGCGCTGCCGACTTGAGAAGCTCGGCATGGGGAATGCTCCCGAACGAAGCGGCCACAGACTGCCCATCACCACGATCTTCCGGCAGCTGTGAGGATCACGCGCAACCGTCACGCCTTTGAAGGTCGAGCGCTGGCCGTGATCAGCGCCATCCGGCGGCGCGGCGTCTACTATCTCCTCACAATTCTGCCGGACGGCAGCCGGTCGTTGATCCCGGCGAGCTGGACCGATTGGACAATTGCGTCGCCTGGAGGAACGCCGCCAATCGATGCCGATGACGCTGGCCACGATCTCGGCAGGCTCGGTGATTTGCTCCGGCTGCGCGAGTTCGTCGACGCTCTCAGCAGCCGAGGCGCCGAATCGGCGCCGCGCAAGGAGAGCCACGATGCAATTGAACCTGCAGCTTTTCGACCAGAGCGATGTTCCACAAAGAGCGCCGGCGGCGTGGGAGGAAATCGAGGAAGCCGCACGCATCGCCGCAATCGACATGCTGGCGCGCCTGATCGCCCGCATGCTTCAGGACGAGCCGGCGACGGAGGCGAGCGATGAATGAGCGCGCCAAGATCACGCCAAGCCATCTGTCCCGGCGGGCCATCGTCTATTTGCGCCAGTCCAGCGCCGCGCAGGTCGAGCACAACCGTGAATCGACAGACCGTCAATATGCGCTTGCCGGCAAAGCGCGCGATCTCGGCTGGCCCGATGAACGCATTGTGGTCATCGACGAGGACCTCGGCCTCTCGGGGTCAGGCTCGGCGGCGCGTTCGGGCTTCGCCCGCCTCACCTCGGAAGTAGCACTTGCGCACGTGGGCCTGGTGCTCGGTCTCGAAGTCTCGCGGCTCGCGCGCAACAACGCCGAGTGGTATCGCCTGATCGATCTGGCCGGATTCACCGACACGCTGATCGGCGACGCCGACGGCGTCTATCATCCCGCGGTCTTCAACGATCGCCTGTTGCTTGGGCTCAAAGGCACGATGAGCGAAGCCGAACTGCACGTGCTGCGCGCGCGCCTCAATGGCGGAATCCGCAACAAGGCGGCGCGGGGCGAACTGCGCCGCGGTCTGCCAGTCGGCTTCGTCTGGGGCGAGACCGATGGCGAGGTCCGCCTCCATCCCGACGAGGCAGTCGTCGCCGCCATTCGCTGCGTCTTCGCTCGCTTCGCCGAGATGGGGTCGGCGCGGCGCGTCTGGCTGTGGTTCCGCTCCGAAGGGCTCAAATTCCCCCTGCAAATGCACGCCCGCGCCGAGATCCGTTGGGTTGAGGCGAGCTACACGGCCATCCACCACGTCTTGAGGAATCCCGTCTATGCCGGCGCTTATGTCTATGGCAGAACCCGCCAGGAGACGATTCTCGACCCCTCTGGCGCCCGCAAGAAGCGCATTCGACGTTTGCCCCGCTCGGAATGGCAGGTCTTCATCAGAGAGCATCACACGGGCTTCATCGACTGGCGGACTTATGAAGCGAATCAGCAACGCCTAGCCGAGAACACGCGGCCTGAGCCGCACAAGAGCTGCGGCGCCGTGAGAGAAGGCGGCGCCCTCCTGCAAGGTTTCGCCAGCTGCGGTCATTGCGGACGCCGCCTGCACACCCACTATCGCGGACGCAAATCGGCTCCCGGATATCATTGCGCCGGCAAGGCGCTAGTCGAGGGCCGTGGCGTCTATTGCCTCAGTGTCGGCGGCGTTCAAATCGACGACGCCGTCACGAAAGCTTTCATCGCCGCCCTGGAACCGGCAAGGCTCACCGCAGCGGTCGCCGCCGCCGAGCGACTCGAGGCGGATCGTGAGACGGCGCTCAGGCAATGGCGACTCGCCGTGGAACGCGCAGGCTACCAAGCCCAACGCGCCGAGCGCCGCTATCGCGCCGTCGATCCCGACAACCGTCTCGTGGCGCGCGGCCTCGAGCGAGAGTGGGAAGAAGCCTTAAAGGCGCTGGAGGCCGCCAAGGCCGATCTAGCTCGGCGCGAGAGCGAGCGCCCGCACGTGATCTCCCAACAGGAGCGTGAGCGCCTGCTCTCACTCGGTCCTGATCTCGTCTCTCTGTGGAATGCAAACACGACCGCGCCGCGCGACCGGAAGGAGTTGTTGCGGACGCTCATCGACGAGGTCATCGTCAAAGTGGATCGCGACGCCTTCGCCGCCCATCTGACGCTGCGCTGGAAGGGCGGCGCGCTGACCGAGATCGATTTTGCTCTGCCCCGATCGCGGCCGGCGACGATCCGCACGGACGAGGACACCGTCGCGCTCCTGCGACGACTGGCGGTGCATTATCCTGATCCCGTGATCGCCGGCATCCTCAACCGGCAGGGCCGCACGACCGCCTATGGCCACCGCTTCGACCGCAACCGCGTCGGCAATCTACGCCGGCACTGGAAAATCCCGGGCTTCCAGGAAAAAACTCAAGCCGACGGCGAGCTTATGACCATCAGGCAAGCCGCCGACGCCCTCAGCGTCGCTCCCTCGACGATCCATCGGTTGCTCAACGACGGCATGATCGCGGGCGAGCAGCTCACGCCCGGCGCTCCCTGGCGCATCCGCCTGACCGATGAGCTCAAGGCGCGCTTCAACAGCGAAACGTCCGATGACTTCCTGCCGATGCGCGAGGCCATGCAGGCGCTCAATGTCTCGCGTCAAACCGTGTTGCAGCGAGTCAAGCGCGGCGAACTCGAAGCCGTCCACGTCATGCGCGGGAAGCAAAAAGGACTCCGCATCAAGGTCTTAGCCCCGCAACTCAGCCTTTTCGCCCACACCGCATGAACCAGGGGGTATTATGACGCAGCATCCAAGTAGTCCGCGAGGTCGGCGTCCACCACTTCCCGATGGCCGCGAAACAGCAACTCCTCCACCTCTACGGCGGCCTGCTGGACATGGCGCCCAGCGCGGTAAGCGCAGCTTTCCGGCGGAAGATCGGCTTCGAAGACGGGCCCCAGCACCAGCATCGCTGCTGTCATGCAGACCCGATCCCGCAAGGTTGAGATGCCCGGCGGCCTGAGTTTGCCGTTGGCCTTCGGTATATAGACGCGTCTGATGGGTTCCGGTCGGTAGGTCTCCTGCCTGCTGATTCCTGAGGAAGCCGCCCCCCAATTCCAGGATGATGGCGCCCCCCGTAACGGGATGATGCCGCCCCCCGCTTCCGAGATGATCGCGCCCCCCATCACGGAATGATCCCGCCCGGGGTCATTCACGGATTGGCGGGCGCCGCCGTTGGCCTGATCACGTCGGTCCTTTGGCAGACCCAAAGGAGCGATCGGTGCCAGCGGAGCGGATTACGATGCGCGATG
>JAFAHO010000212.1 GCA_019237205.1 Hyphomicrobiales bacterium | reverse complement strand
TTCCGCGTGGCGGATGACGCCGGAGAGCGTGTGCCTGCACGCCGGCGCCATTGTCTTCAACGGCGCCATGCTGGATCTGATGCCTTGGATGTACCTTGGCGCTACGTATATCCTGCACGAGGCATTCAACGCGGAGCGGGTGATCCGCGATATCGAACGGGAACGGGTGACCCATATCGTCATGGTGCCATCCCAGATTGTCGCGGTGCTCAACAGCCCGGCCTTCACCCCCAAGGCGCTGGCGTCCCTGGAGATGATCCACAATGTCGGCGGCCCGCTACTGCTGGAATACAAGCATCGGCTGAATGAATTGCTGCCAGGCAAGTTTTATGAGCTCTACGGTCTGACCGAAGGTTTCATGACCGTGCTCGACAAGCATGACGCCATCCGCAAAGAGGGGTCAGTGGGAGCGCCATCATCCTTCTTTGAGATGCGCATCCTGCGGGCGGACGGCACGGAGTGCGCCGCTGGCGAGGTGGGTGAAATCTGCGGCAAGGGCCCCACAATGATGGCGGGTTACTATAAACGTCCCGACCTGACCGAACAGGCCATTATTGACGGCTGGCTGCACACCGGCGACGCCGGTTATGTGGATGAGGACGGCTATCTCTTCCTGGTCGACCGGATCAAGGACATGATCATCACCGGCGGAGTCAATGTTTATCCCAGGGACATTGAGGAAGTTGTGATCCAGCATCCCGCGGTGGCCGAAGTGGCTGTGTTTGGAGTTCCCGACGAAAAATGGGGAGAAACACCTGTGGCGGCCGTCGTGCTGCGCTTTGGAGAGACGATCGAACCCGAACCGTTGAAGCAATGGACCAACGGCCGGGTGGACGCCAAGTTTCAGCGGGTCAGCGACGTTATCATCATGAACGCCTTCCCCAGCAACGTAGCCGGTAAAGTGCTCAAGCGGGAGATGCGGGACAGCTACCGGCGCCAGCGGAGCTCCTAAACACGGCGAGGTCGATCAACTTCGGGTTTGGCTGCCGGGTTCCAAGTAAATTCAGGTCTCACTTTGCGACCATGACTTTGCAGGGGGCGACCTCGACGAGCCGGTCCGTCGTGAAAGGCCCTCTCCCCGCCCTGGGATCCGTCCTTGGCGACCAGCGGCTTGTCAAACATTCATCCCTCGGGTTCGATGGAAGACAGCCCAGGCTCACGCGGCTCGCATGAAGCGTATTCGCCGCTCTTGGGCAACCGGTTCGAATGACAACGAACAACGGGCGGGTTTCTGTCCGCCCCGCGTCGTCATATCTCGCGACCTGCGGTAGTCTGGGCAGCAGGCAGCGCAATACTATGGTTGGTCGGCCGGCCGACCGATGAGGGGCATCGGGCACATGACGGACTCTGCGACCCCGACGAATTACCGGCTTGGAAGCCTGCTTTCGGTTTTCACCGCCTTCCTTTATGCGACCCAGGAGCCGTTTTCCTTTCCCGCCGCCAAGCATCTCAGCACCCTGCAGTTCGTGTGCCTGACCCAGATCGCTTTGCTGATTTCGATTCCGTTGGTGACGTGGCGGCCGACCAGTCACCGCGACTTCGTTTCTCTCATTCGGGATCGCTCGAACTACGGCAAACTCGCAATCATATTCGCGATCGGTATGACCGGCCTACTCTTGTACAACTTCGGCCTCAGCAACGCTCATCCGATCATCATATCGGTAATTTTGAACCTGTCGCCGTTCTGGGCGGCCGCCGTCGCCTATTTCCTATCGAGGGTCCCGATCCCGGTCTCGCCCACAATCTTCTTCGGCTGCTTCGCGGGCGCGTTCCTGGGAGCGATGGCGGTCGCCTGGAGCCAGCTCGGCGACGCCGGCAAGCCGACGATGGGCCAGTTGGCCGACAATTTCCTCCACGGCAGCTGGGTCTACGCCATCCCGATCCCGCTATGTTCGGCGCTCGGCGGAACCCTGGTCGGCAAATGGTTCGCGAGATACGAGGAATCGGCCGCAGTCGCCGCCAATTTCTTCGCCGCGAATCTCATTCTGATCCCGACGACCGTTATTATTTTGTACAGGCGGTCCGAACTGCAATTCGGCGGTGACTTGATTGCGGTCATTCTCATGATCGCCGGCACGATCATCGCATCGTCGATCGGCCGCGTCGCCTATCAGATCGCGCTGACGGTCACCGGCGGCGACAACGGCTTCGTCACGATGTTCTGGAATCTGGTGCCGGGGCTTACCGCGCTGGTATCGCTCGTCTTGTCGTCGTGGATCGCCGATCTGCATTTTGCCGCGGATCCGATGTTCTTTTTCGGCATGGCGCTCGTCGCAGCGTCATTGCTGCTGTTTTCGCTGATGTCCTGGCGAACGCCGGCCCGCCCTTCATGAAAATGATGCGCGATCGCTGGCCGACAGGAATCCGGGGTCGTAGAGCAGAGGTCCTCCCGAAACAGCGATCCGCTCGGCGGTTCACGCCGGCAGCACGCGCCGGGCCAATTCGGTCCAGTAGGCGACGCCGTAAGGTATCGCCTCGTCGTTGAAGTCGTATTTCGGATTGTGAAGTCCGGCCGTGTCGCCATTGCCGATGAAGATATAAGCCCCCGGAACCTTGCGCAGGAGGAAGGCGAAGTCCTCCGATCCCATCACCGGCCTCATGTCGTCGCGCACGCGATCGAAGCCCGCGACGGCGCGCATCGCGTCGAGCGCGAGCTCGGTCTCAGCCGGATGGTTGACGGTGGCCGGGTAGGGAAGCTTCGGCGGCCGATGCAGGCGCGCATTCGTCCCGAAGGCCTCGGCGGTCCTTTCGCAGATGCGCTTCAGTTCAACTTCGATCGACTTTGAGACCGCCACGGAGAAGGTGCGCACAGTGCCTTTCATCTCGACCTTGTCGGGGATGACGTTGAAGGCTTCACCGCCGTGGAACGAGGTGACGGAGACGACGGCGTTGTCGAGCGGATCGACGACGCGCGAAACGATCGTCTGGATCGCCGCAACGATGTGGCTCGCCGCAACGATCGGATCGCGAACCCTCTGGGGCATTGCGGCATGGCCGCCCGTTCCCTCGACGGTGATGTTGAACGCCTCGGCCGAGGCCATCGCCGGGCCCCGGACGACCGCAAATTCGCCGACCGGAAGACCCGGCCAGTTGTGCACGGCATAGGCTCCTTTCACCGGAAAGCGCTCCAGCATTCCCTCGTCGATCATCGCCTGCGCGCCGGCCCCGCCCTCTTCCGCCGGCTGGAAGCAGAAGATCAGCGTGCCGTCGAACGGCCTCGTTTCTGCGAGGCGGCGGGCGGCGCCGAGCAGCATTGTCGTATGTCCGTCGTGCCCGCAGGCGTGCATGCGTCCGGGGGAAACGGATGCATGGTCGGCCCCGCTCGCCTCCTGGATCGGCAGGGCATCCATGTCGGCGCGAAAGAGCGCGCGCTTCTCCTTTGCACTCGCCGGTCCCATGGCGCCGTGCAGGACGCCAAGGACGCCGGTCTTGGCGACGCCTTCGACGACCTGGTCAAACCCGAGGGCCCTCAGGCGCTCCGCGACGATGCGGGAGGTTCGCGGCAAGTCGTAGAGGAGCTCAGGATTTCTGTGGAAGTCACGCCGCCATTCGATCAGCTCCGGCGTCATGGCGGCGATCGAATTGTTGAGGGCGATGGTCATGACGGCGCTCCCTACGCGGACTAAGGAGGCGCCCCCTCGATCTCCCGCTCCAGCGCGAGATTCGCAGCGGCTTGCCGAAGTGTCAATCGCCGATCCGCTTGAGCCCGGAATTCAGGCTCCCAGCGCGCATTATGGATGAAAATGGCGGCGGCGCTTCGCCCTCGGACGCATGCGCAATCCGCATAACGCCAACACCTCATAGGCAATTTGCGCGGCAGCCGGCTTTCCTGCTTTCGCTGTCATCTCCCTGATACAGGCGAATTATCTCCCAGTTATTGTCCTGCTATTTTGCTCTGGCGCTCATGAGAGTTTTTTCGGAAATGGTTGATAATAAGGGTCTCTTTGCGGCGGGATTCGTTAGAACCGGGCGCTTCTCCATTTTTTCTCCCTGTTATTTTATTTGGATGAAAATTGCTCTCGAACGTGTGCCAATGCCGCATAGCGCCAACCCATCACCTCGTAGCAAGGAATTCGGCTTGCCGCCGCTCGCCGCCCAGCCGTGTGCAAAGTGCTCATATCTATCTGGCGAACAGCCTGCGGGTTTCGATCGACGGGCAGCGGTTCATGACCATGGTTACGCCCCCGTCGCGGGCCCGCGACGGGTTGGCGAGGCGCCGACCACGGCAATCGTGCGCACGCCGGTCAGGATCTCGCGAATGGTCTCGTCGCTGAGGCCGTCGACCGGCGCCACGTCAAGCGCCCCAGCGGGGCTGGCGCTTCTCGAGGAATGCGGCCATCCCCTCGACGGAGTCAGGCTCGGCCAGATTGTCGACCATCGCCTTGGCCGCCAGCGCATAGGCCACGTCGAGCGGCTGTTCGATCTGCTCGTAGAAGGCGCGCTTGCCGATCGCCAGCGCCGGCGCAGAGTGAACGGCGATGGTCCGGGCTAGTGCGCGGGCCTCGTCGAGCGCACGGCCCTCGGGAACCACGCGGTTGACCAGCCCGAAACGCTCGACCTCCTCGGCGCTGTAAAGTCCGCCGGTCAGCGCCATCTCCATCGCGTGCTTGCGCGATACTGCGCGGCCGACTGCAACCAGCGGCGACGAACAGAAGAGCCCGTTGTTGACGCCCGAAAGCCCGAAGCGCGCACGCTCGCCCGCAATCGCCAGATCGCAGGCGGCGACGAGTTGGCAGCCGGCCGCGGTCGCCACGCCCTCGACCGCAGCGATGATCGGCTTAGGCAAGGCGACGATCGCCTGCATGAGGGTCGCGCAGCGCGCCATGATCTGCTCATTGAAGGCGCGGCCGCGGTCGGGGTCGTTGCGATGCGCCTGAATCTCCCTCAGGTCATGGCCTGCGCTAAGCGCAGGCCCTTCGCCGGCGAGCACCACGACCCGGACCTTTTCGTCCTTGGCGATATCGGCGAGGGCGACGATCAGCGTGTCGATCATCGCAAGGCTCAGCGCATTGCGGTTCTGCGGCGCCATCAGCGTCAGGGTGACGATGCCGGCCCGATCCTCGCGGCGGAGGAGCCCGGAGGGACACGCAGCGGGGGACGATGCAGTCATTGCAAAATTCCTGTTCGCCACGAACTGGCGCAATACTAGGATAGGACGCCTCGCACGCGGCGTCGACGCCCAGAGACCTCCTCTCTCTTGAAAGCGCCTCCCTTATGGGGAGTTCGCGGCCCAGGCGGTCTCGACTTCTTCCATCAAACTCTTAACGAGACCGGCCCTGCGAAATTCTGCGAAATCCTCGGCGATCACTTCGCGCCAAGGCTTGTCCGCGCCTTCGGGAACCGGCTCATCCTTATGGGAAAAATAGAGCGCACGCGCCTCCGCGGTGCGATCCAGGAACATCAGCGCATGGGCGTCGTTGGTTTCGAGCCACAGTTTGGCGGGATCAAGTGAATGCGCGCGTTCGGCGGCGTCAAGGGCGCGCTCGAAATCGTGAGCGAAGAGCGCAGCTCGACTCACATTTCCCAGCTCCTCAGCCGTGAGCGGACCGGGCTTGCCCGCCTTCTTCGTCTCGTCGGCCTCGATCGAACGCGCCCAGTCCTCTTCCAGTCGCAATGCGTCGTTATATCGGCCCTGTGCGTGCGCTTCGGAGATCGTGCGTCTCGCCTTTCCATCCAGCGCGACCAATGCCCTCGCCGCCTCGGCGTCGCCGGTCGCTGCAGCTTTTTCGTACCATTCGCGCGCCTTGGAGAAGTCTTGCAGGACGCCCGACCCCTGCTCGAAGAGAAGGGCAAGATCCCGCATGGCGACAATGTTGCCGCGGTCAGCGGCCTTCCCGAACCATGAAAGCGCCTGCGCGTAGTCCTGCGGAACTTCCTCGCCATTCTTGTAAATATTGCCGAGATTGACCATGGCTGCGATGTCTCCGGCGGCGGCGGACTTATCTAACCATTCCAACGTCTTCGTCGAGTCTTTGGGCACCCCCAGGCCGGACTGGTACAGAAGGCCGACAAGCCGCATCGCCTCGGCATCGTTGTGGTCCGCAGCCTTCTTGTACCAAATGTACGCTTGTGTGGGATCTTGAGGGACGCCATGACCGTGCTCGAAGAGTTGGCCGAGTTCACGCATGGCGAGCGTGTTGCCGCGGTCGGCGGCCTTCTCGTACCATGCTTGCGCCTGGGCGTAATCTTGAGGGACGCCTTGACCGGATCGATAGAGGTTTCCGATGTCGATCATTGCGACAAGATTGTTGGCGGCCGCGGCCTTTTGATACCAATCCAGGGCCTTTGCTGAATCTTGCGGCGCGCCTTTGCCAGACTGATACAGAAAACCAACTTGGCGCATCGCGTCGGAATCCCCTCGTTCGGCGGCCTTTTGGAACCATCTCAGCGCCTGGGCGTAGTCCGTCGGCGCACGCTCGAAGAGAAAGCCGAGATCGCGCATGGCGAAGGTATTGCCCCGTTCCGCGGCCCTCTCAAACCACGTGCTGGCTCGCGCATAGTCTTGCGGAACGCCTTGGCCGTTTTGGTAGAGAAGTCCGAGATCGATCATCGCTGTGGCGTTGCCGGCCGTGGCGGCTTTCTCGTACCACTCGCGCGCCTTTCCATAGTCTTGCGCCACGCCCTGGCCGGACTGATAGAAAAAACCGACCACTCGCGTCGCCTCGGAATCGCCGGCTGCGGCGGCCTTTTCGTACCACCGAAACGCCTCGGCGAGGTCCTTGTTCACCCCGTTGCCATAATAGTACAGAAGCCCGATATCGCGCATGGCGATCGCGTCGCCAGCATCAGCGGCCTTCCCAAACCACTCGCGCGCCTTGGAATAGTCTCTTACACTGGCGTCGCCGCTTTGGTAGAGATCGCCAAGATTTCGCATCGCGACAACATTCTTTTTCTCGGCGGCGAGGGTGTACCATTTGATTGCACTCGGGTAATCTTTCGGAACATTGAGGGCCTTATAATAAATGATTGCCATCATTTTGGCCGCAACGTCATTTCCTTGTTCGGCCATGACGCGCATCTTCTCTAGCGCCTCCAACGAAATCTCCGCGGTATCCGGAGAGCGCGATTGACCAATATCGAGGAAGCCGTCGATGAACATCCGCTCGAGCTTCTCATTTTGATCAGCTCTGGTCTTTTCCGCTTCGGCCTCCGTTCGCTTCACTTCCGCCAGCGCCTTCGCTTCTTCCGCCGCCGCCTTGGCGTTCTCCGCCTCGGCCTTCTCCTTCAACGCTTCGCTCTTTTGCACGTCGGCGATCGTATAGAGCCGCCGCGCCTCGCTCCATCCGGTGAAGCTGAAGATCGAGGCGGCCACTGCTCCGATAGTCAGCGCCGTCAGCGCGATCGCCGCCGCCCAGTTCCAACGCCGTGCTCGCGTCGCAGCCGCCCGGCTCGCCTCGAGCAGCTTGCCCACAAGCGGCCAGCCCCCGCCATACCGATGACTCCAGGCTTCGCCCTGCTCCGCAAAGAGCCTCGATCGATCTTCCGTCGCGGCCGCCGACAGGACGCGGTCTGGATTTTTCTCGTACGCCTTGGCCTCCACCAGCAGCGAGCGCCAGGCGAGGCCGTCGTCGAATTCCCGTTTCAGCCAGCCGTTCTTGGGCGAGGCGATTCGGCGCCAGCACCGGATGAGCGCCTCGTGGCTGATGTCGATGACCGTCTTTTCATTCAGCAACGCCGGTGAATAGGGGGTCAGAAAGGTGACGCCGGGGGCCCGAAAGGCATCGACAATCGGCCGCAATTCATCCGTCGTCGCGCCCGCCACTGCCGCCAGATCGCGAAAGGCTCGCGGCCGACGGATCGCCGATCCTTCCGCATTGACATCCGTGAGCTCGCGAAACATCACCTCGACGAGGCGCGCACGCCGTGAGTCGGGCGCCGCAGCGTCCATCACCCGATCCGCATGGCCCGACAAGAGCTCCGCAAGTCCGCCGGCCTTTTCGACCATCGTCCCGTCGAGCACGATGGGCTCGCCCGCCTTTCCGCGCGCGGCCTCGCCCCACATCAACATCAGGCCATGCTGCAGGAGCGGTAGTTCGTCTTCACGTCCTCGCACTGAGGCGATCAGACGCGCCGCCAGCGCCTCGTCGATCGAGCCGTCGTACATCTGCGCCGGGCGGCGCAGGGCGCGCATCAGCGCGTCATCATCCATGCGCGGTACGAGATATTGCGTTCGATTGATGGTCTCGGCGAGCCCGTCGAAACGCGCGCATTCGCCGAGGAATTCCGAGCGCATCGTGACGACGACATGCGTTTCAGCCGCATTGGCCGCCGGCTCATCGTCCTGCGTGCTCGCCGCGCGGCCGACCAGCTCGACGAACAGCTCCGCCTCCTCGCGGCTCGTCTCCTTCTCGTAGCGGAAGAGCTCCTCGAACTGGTCGATCAGCACGCAGAGGCTCTTGCCCGAGAACCCCTTGAGCGCGCCCGCGACCAAGGCGAGTGTCGCCCCACGGCGGTTAAAAAGGCCCTGAATCGTCCCAATGCGGTCGAGATCGTCGCCACGGCCTTCCAGCTTCGCGAATTCGGTCGCGAGATTCCACAGCGGGCCGCCCGAAGGCCGCATCGCGCAGGTTAACCAGGCCGCGCCATGGCGCACATGCTGGCGCGCGAGCTTCGGCATCACGCCTGCGCGGACAAGACTCGACTTGCCGGAACCCGAAGCCCCGTGGACGACGACGAGGCGATCGCGCGCAAGTCGATCGATCACGTCGTCGACCATGCGTTCGCGGCCAAAGAAAATCGACCACTCATGATCCTCGAACGGCCGCAGACCGGGGTAGGGCTGTGCGGGCCGTTCGGCAGCGAGTTGCGCAGCAATCATGCGCTCGCCTCGGCCCTCTTTGGCCGTGCAGCGTCCAGCCAACGGCGAAACTCGCCGCGCCAGTTCTCGCGGCTGACGTCGAAATGTTCGATCCCGAACGGCGCGACGTCGATCGGCATGCTCGCGCCCGTGTTGTCGAGCACGGCGCAGGGCAGGGGCGCCCCGCGGGCGTCCGCGATCCGCGCGCGCTCGTCCACGCCGATATCGATGAGGTCGCCGACGAAGCGGTCCGGGTCATGTGGCCGCAACAGCGCGAGGGCCTCGCAGCGCTTGGCCGTCTCGATTCTGGCCCCGCTTTCCTGCTGCCAGCTCGCCAAGCCTCCCTCTACGCTGACACGCGCGGTCAGCGTAACGAGGCCGTCCTGTGTCAAGACGCGACCGATTTCTACCCGCGCGGGCTCGCAATCCGCCGGCGCGTGCAGATAGATGCGGTGCGCCCCCGATTGCGGTGCGCCTGGTTGCGAGGTAGTTGCGGGCTTCGCGGCGGCTTCCGCCTGGGAGCGCTTTTCGGCCCTATCGCGCAATTCGCGCAACCGCTTGGTCAGCGCGGTTTGCAGCCGGCACATTTCCTTGACCAAGTCGCGGTCTGTCTCGACGAGATCCGGCCAGCCCCAAGGAAGCCCGGTAGCCGGATCGTAGAAAGAAAAGCCAGGCATCGCGTAGCCGCGCTCGTCGCGCAGAAAGTCCGGCCACGCCGCCTGGTCCGTCGGCTGGGCGCGGATGACAAAGACGCGGCCAAGCTCGCCGGCGCGCTCCTGGATCTGCTTCCGGAACCATTCGAGTTCATCGCGGCACCAACTCGAAACGAGGTAGCGCTTCGACATGACGATGACCAAGATACCGGACCCAACGGCTTTGGAGCGCAATTCTTCTGTCAGCTGGGCCGTTGGATCAATTTGTTCGTCCATCCAGATCTGCAGCGCGTCGTATTCGGTGTCCAGGGAAAGGATCTGACTCTCCAGCCTGCGCACGAGTGCGATCGTCCAGGTCTTAAGCGGCGACTCGCCCACGTGCCGAGGATCGCCATGCGCATAGCTGACAAAGACGTCGGGATCGAAATGTGGTCCGAGATACGCCACCTGCGTGAGGCCGCTCTCACCGAAGAAGTCGCCAGGCAACATGATATCCGCGTGCGGCGACTTGTCGAGACCAATAGTACGCTGCGGCAGGAGGCCTGGGCTGAGGAAATGGACGATCCTCGAAGGAGAGGTCGGCTGCCTCTCGACGATCGCCGGCTTCCCCCGCGCGACGATTTCCGCTAGGCACGCGGCCTCCGACCCGCGCCAGAGGAATGACCGTCGATGCATCGCTACCGCACGCACACTTGCGGCGCACTTACGGTCGCTGAGGACGGCGCTGCGGTCCGCCTGTCGGGCTGGTGCCACCGCATCCGCGACCATGGCGGGGTGCTGTTCATTGATCTCCGCGACCACTATGGCCTCACCCAATGCGTGGTCGACCCGGATTCGCCGGCCTTCGGTCAGGCCGAGAAGCTGCGCTCGGAATTCGTGATCCGGGTCGATGGGCTCGTGCGCCGGCGCCCGGCCGGAACCGAGAACCCGGACATGCCGACCGGCCTCATTGAAGTCTACGTCTGCGAAATCGAGGTTCTGGGCCCGGCAGGCGACCTGCCGCTGCCGGTGTTCGGCGATCAGCCTTATCCCGAGGACACGCGGCTCAAGTACCGTTTCCTTGACCTCAGGCGCGAGAAGCTGCACCAGAACATCATGCTGCGCGGGAGGATCATCGACTCGATCCGCGCGCGCATGAAGGCGCAGGAGTTCAACGAGTTCCAGACGCCGATCTTGACCGCGTCGAGCCCCGAGGGAGCGCGTGACTTTCTCGTGCCGTCGCGCCTGCACGCCGGCAAGTTCTATGCGCTGCCGCAGGCGCCCCAGCAGTACAAGCAGCTCCTGATGATGGCGGGCTTCGATCGCTACTTCCAGATCGCGCCCTGTTTTCGCGACGAGGACCCCCGCGCCGACCGCCTGCCGGGCGAATTCTACCAGCTCGACATCGAGATGAGCTTCGTCGAGCAGGAGGACGTGCTCGCGGCGATGGAGCCGGTCATCCGCGGCGCGTTCGAGGAATTCTCCGGCGGCAAGCCGGTCACGCCCTCGCCCTGGCCGCGCATCCCCTATGCCGAGGCCATGCGCAAATACGGGTCGGACAAGCCCGACCTGCGCAACCCGATCGTCATGCAGAACGTCTCCGAACATTTCTGCGGCTCGGGGTTCAAGGTTTTCGCCCGGCTCTTGGAGACGCCGAAGAACGCGGTCTGGGCGATCCCGGCGCCCGGCGGGGGCCAGCGCACTTTCGCCGACCGGATGAATTCCTGGGCGCAGGGCGAAGGCCAGCCGGGTCTCGGATACATATTTTGGCGCAAGGGTGCCGAGTCCGGAACCGTTGGAGATGAGGCGGCCGGTCCGATCGCGAACAACATCGGCTTCGCTCGAGCAGAGGCGATCCGCGTTCAACTCGGGCTCAAGGCGGGCGACGCGGCGTTCTTCGTCGCTGGCGATCCGGACAAGTTCGCCAGGTTCGCGGGGCTTGCGCGCACGAAAGTGGGGCAGGAGCTCAAGCTCATCGACGAGAACCGGTTCGAGTTCGCCTGGGTCGTCGACTTCCCGATGTTCGAGTGGAACGAGGACGAGAAGAAGATCGATTTCTCGCACAACCCGTTCTCGATGCCGCAGGGCGGCCTCGAGGCCCTCACGAGCCAGGATCCGCTGCAGATCAAGGCGTTTCAATACGACGTCGCCTGCAACGGCTACGAGCTCGCCTCCGGGGGCATCCGCAACCACAGGCCCGAGGCGATGGTGAAAGCCTTCGAAATCGCAGGCTACGGCGAGGAGACGGTGATCGAGCGCTTCGGCGGCATGTACCGCGCGTTCCACTACGGCGCGCCGCCGCACGGCGGCATGGCGGCGGGGGTCGATCGCATCGTCATGTTGCTCGCCGGCGAGCAGAACCTGCGCGAGGTGGCGCTCTTCCCGATGAACCAGCGCGCCGAGGACCTGCTCATGGGCGCGCCCTCGCCCCCTACCGCCAAGCAGTTGCGCGAACTCCATATCAGGCTCAACCTGCCGGAGAAGTGACGGTCAAAGCATTTGCAAGGTGGGCGGCGATTTTCGGCCGCGGATTTCATCTTTCCAAAGACTTAGGCGCCATTTTGTGCAAACGGCGCTCGCACGGCGCATTGGCCTTCCCGGAATAATATCAATCTGATAACGTTATAAGTCGCGGGGCTATTTAACTGTGTATAATTGTGCAATGTGATTCCGTGACGATGGGTCCATCGTACACGATTCCTGGCCCCCAGAAGGAAATTGTACGCCGGGCTTGTCGGTAGCGGACGATCGCTTTAGGCGAGGCGTCCTTCTTCGGGCGCCCTTGTTCGCGTCCGCGCCCCATGTTAGCGACGCGGGCGAAGACGGGGTATAGCGCAGCCCGGTAGCGCGGAAGTTTTGGGTACTTCAGGTCGCAGGTTCGAATCCTGCTGCCCCGACCATGGCCGAGTTAATGGACGCTAGGGGACCGTGATGACCGCTCGCATCTATCAGCCCGCCCGCACGGCCACGCAGTCGGGCCAGGCGAAGGACAAGTGGATCCTCGAATACGAGCCCGAGCAGCCGCGCGTGATCGAGCCGCTGATGGGCTGGACGAGCTCGAGCGACATGAAGTCGCAGATCAGGCTGCAGTTCGACACCAAGGCGGAGGCGGTCGCCTACGCCGAGCGCAACGGCGTCGCCTATCGGGTCGAGGATCCGAAGCCGGCTGTCCGGAAGATCCTGTCCTATTCCGACAATTTTGCGCCGAATCGTGTCGTTCCCTGGTCGCATTGAAGCGTTAGATGAAGGCGGGCTTCTGATCGTCATCGGCTCCGTAGCTCAGTTGGATAGAGCAGCCGCCTTCTAAGCGGCAGGTCGCAGGTTCGAGTCCTGCCGGAGTCGCCAAAGAGTTACGATATACACCTAAGAGAGGTGATAGAGCGCACAGGCCGCCTTTGGAGGGGATCGCCGGCGCCCTGCCGGTCCGCCGAGCCCGAGGCTGCCGCCAAGGATCACCCGAACGGGCAGACACAATTGTTGCCGATCACTCGGCAGGGCCACGGGCAATCTGGAGCGTGAGTGCCGATGAAAAGCGAAGGGACCACAGGTGCAACGTGGCGGTTAACGGATCCCGTTTGTCCCAACACATATTTGTAGGCTGGTTTCCCCAGGGACAGCATCGCGGTAAATCCCGGCATGCTCATCTTTCTCACTGCCACGCTCATCTTTCTCATCCGACCCTCCGATCATTCTCTACCGACATTCACCAGATGACTGGCTTACGCGGCTGAGACTGGGCCTGTAGCAACACTTTGACAAGACTGAAATGTCGTTGAGACCCCGCTGCAGCTTGTAGATACGTTTTCGGGTGGGCCCACTCGCGTGGCGCGTCAAGGGATGCCGAAATTTTCCGTCATCAAGACGGTGTCGGCCCCGAACCGCCCACTAAGGGGGCGCTTCATGACGACGAAGCCTGCGCGATCGAGATTGCGGACAAGCCGCTCGGAACATGAAAGGCAGCCCGGATGGAAATGCGTGCCGGGACCGCGAATGGCGATAGTCAGGTCGTGATAGAACCTCGCGGCGAACCGAGCGGTCTAGCGGTGGTCGGCCTTCAGCCGTTCAAAAACCTCGCGGCCCTCTCGATCCAGAACGCGCAAGCCAATCGCCCTCGCCGGCCACGCCATGGAAACCGCCTCGCGGATTACGTCTGACGCTTCTGCAGCCCAAATCTCGCTTTCGGTAATAATGGCCGGACTGAGAGCGCCAGCGACGCCAAAGAACTGAAGCCGGAATTGCTGAGGCTTGGCGCCGAGAATGCGCTGAAGGTCGGCTAGCTGCTCGCTCTCGTCAGCCTCCGGCGGAGCCGCAGAATCGAGATGCGCCTCGGTTGCATCCCCAAATCGATTGCTGGCGGGCCGGAATGAATGCTTCGGCGTATCGGGGCGGCGATCTGGGTTCTCAGGACGACGCGCCACAGATTGCTCCATCATTATCCGGGTATAGGCCGACTGCAACCTAGGCTGACGCACACGTATCCGGTTGTAAAGAGGACGCCATCAAAAATTCGGGTCTACGACTTTAATCTGACGCTCAAAGCGGAGGTGTGGGGAACGCTAGAGCCTCGGCGACCAACGGGCTCTTAAGCCGGATCTTCAAATCCTACGACGACATCGTCGACCTTGCCGTCAAGCCTGGAACTCGTCGATCTGCCCGCTGGAAAATCATGTCCATCGGGTCGCGAGATTGGGCACACGTCCGGGAGTCGGTCGGGTCCCTTCAGGTAGACGGCGGCGCCCTGAGCACTCCGCAGCCCTCGACCTGGCCAATGTTGACGCTCGGCTTCGCCGGCCCGGGCTTTGCGGGGTATCGGAAGTCGCGTAAGGCCGTCTCCACCAGCATCTGAGCATTGCCGTATTGGTCTGAAATCTGAGAGGAACATGCTTTCCCCTGCCGCGTTTTTTCATCAGGAATACCGCGGCGGAGGCGCACATGGATAAGCAAAGATCTGCCGAGCAGGCAGCGGAGGACTTGACCAAGTCACTCGATCGATTGAAGGAAAAGTCGAAAGAAGTGAAGGCCAAGATCGAGCAAGAGAAGCGCCGTCAGAACTTGCCTCTCGATTCCAACCTGGGCAACCCCGAGTGGGAGGAAAACGCCGCCGACGGGCACCTCGACGTTCACGAGCAGGATGACGATTGAGGGCCAAGAGCCGGTCAGGTCATCAAATGTCCTTGTCCGGGTGCAGCCCGCTCACCCTGCCGTTTACGGCTGCTCGGCAGCCGCGGACCTCGCGCCCGTCGAGATCGAGCGCATTTGTTGCGGCTATGGCGGCGGCAGGCATCTCCAAGTCCCAGCGGAACCCTCTCTTAACGGCAATGGTGGTCCGGAGGTTACAGAATCTCTCATCGCAGCGCCGTCTGATCGCCAACCGCCTTTCCGCCTCGAGCATCCAACTCGCCGAACCCAATGCGCTTACGCGTCGCGCGGGCGACGACGAGCGCGCGTGGCGGCGGACCATGATCCGCACGTGGCCCGGCCGATCACCGCACGTTTGCGTTGGTGGGCAGCGTCCGGAACCGGCCGGGTGGGAACCTTTGTCGCGAAGAAACAGTTTGGGTGACTCTTCCGCGCCCTCGGCGAGTGTCGCCTCGGGCGTCGAACGAGGCTAAAGAATGAACGAGCGGATTTGCGTGCTTGCCTGGGGGGAACCGGGCGTCACCCGAGTGAAACGCGGTGAAAAGCTGCATCTT
Source organism: Hyphomicrobiales bacterium (assembly GCA_019237205.1). Classification (GTDB taxonomy): domain Bacteria; phylum Pseudomonadota; class Alphaproteobacteria; order Rhizobiales; family Beijerinckiaceae; genus Roseiarcus. The sequence goes on along the minus strand of JAFAHO010000212.1, from coordinate 10,080 downwards.
TGCGGAGATGCGCAGCTCATGGCCGACGAACTCAACCGCGAATGGCCAAGCATTCGTCACTGGGCGGCTCCAGCTACCGATTCCGAACTGGCAGACCACGCCGCCCAAGCTGCACGCCTGATGGCCCATGAAAGGCGCTGAGGGCCGGCGTCTGAAGCGCGTGGTCGGGACCACAGTCGACGGACGCAAGCTGCCTTAGCGCGGCAGACGTCAACGCCAGGTCGCAGCCTGCCGGAGTCGCCATTGGACGAGGCGCCGGTCATGAATATTTTGTGACAAACCCTCGAATTTCTGTTGCCTGTGACGCTTTTTCGTCGCTATGGTCCCCCATAGCCGCGCCGGGCGAGAACGTCCGGGACCAAAGGGGCGTGAACCCCCTACGGCCCTTTGATCGATGCGGCGCCGGGGAAGCGATGGGCTCTGCACCACCCGAGGAGTGATTGTACTCCTCGGTGACTTCGTGGTTTCCCCATAACTCTGCGGCCGAACGGCGTAGCGGTTCGGCCGCGTTTGTTTTCATCGCCGCATACCGCGACCCGACCGGAATCTTGGCGACATTGCGATTTTCGCGAGGCCGCGCGCGGCAGCGCTTGGGCTTGTCATCGCGGACTGGCGCTGCTTGGTCACTTTCTCGCCGCGATTGGGCGTCAGGGATGCCAGCTTGGCGCCGGCCGGGAACGCGTCGCCTGTCAGAGCGGAATCGCAGGCCGTCGGACCGTGCGAGGTTCGAACGGCCGGAATTCGTTAGCGAATTCGAAACGAAGCGGGTTCAAAAGTGACGGATGGCATTGAGGCTACGATAAGCGCCGTCCCGAGGGTCGGCTGCAAGAAATTGCGGCGCCAAATCGGCCTCATCGGTCAAGCGAGTCGGCGTCCATGAGCGTTTCGCGTTTTGAGCTGGGCGCATTCGCGGCCACCCGCGAGTGTCTCGGCGTCGCCAGCCTGGCTTCGATGCTGGCGCTCACGGGATGCGCCACCCAGACCGCCCAGCAGCATTACGCGCACGGTCACGAATATTTCTCTCAGGCCAAATACGGTCACGCGAGCCCGAAAGTCGTCGCCGACGGCCAGCCCGTGCCTCGCGGCGGCGGACAGTACCTGGTCGGGCGCCCCTATACGATCGCCGGGCACACCTATTATCCCTCCGAGAACGCGTCCTACACGGCAGTGGGGATGGCCTCGTGGTACGGCGCGGCGTTTCATGGCCGCCGCACCGCCAACGGCGAGATCTACGACATGGCCTCGCTGACCGCCGCCCATCCGACGATGCCGCTGCCGAGCTATGCGCGGGTGACGAATCTCGACAACGGCTATTCCGTCATCGTGCGCGTCAATGATCGCGGGCCCTATCACGGCGGCCGAGTGATGGACGTTTCATCGCGCGCCGCCGACGTGCTGGGGTTCAAGGGCGACGGGACCGCCAGAATCAAAGTCGAATATGTGGGGCAGGCGCCGATGGAGGGCTCTGACGACAACGCGCTGCTGGCAAGCCTTCGCACCGACGGATCGCCAGCCAACCTCAACGGCTATTCCGCACCCGTCATGGTGGCCGGCGCCGGCGGCGCAGAGCCGGGCCCGTCGCCCTTCCAGGCGCTCTTCGCTCAGGCTCGGGCGGCGCCGCCGCCAGCGCCCGAACCTCAACCCGAACCGGTCCGCGTCGCTGCCGTCGAGTCCGAGCCGCCTCCGGCGCCCGTGCGCGAGACGACGAAGGTTTCGCTCGCGTTCCGACAGGGGACAGTTCCCCTGCCGCCGTCGCGCCCGTTCGACCTCGGGTCGATCCACGCTGCGAGCGTCGTCGTGGTCGCGTCGCAGCCGAGGCCGACGCCGGTCGGGGTCATGCCCCCGCGGCGCCCGCTGGTCCAGGCAAGCGCCGAGAGGGCGCTCTACTAGTCCGCCATGGCCTCGCCACCCGGGAATAAAGGTCCGCGGCGCCGAATCGCCTAAGTTCTGCGACACATTGCCAACGCTTCCCGATCCAGTCAGAGAAGCGGGTTGCGGCGCGGGCCGCAGCGACGTTTCGAAGGAACTCCGGTGGGCTTCGTCCGGCTCAGAACCGTTTGGTGTGCGCTCCTGCTTCTGACCGCGCCCGCGCAGGCGCGCGACGAAGCGTTCTCGACGACCGCGGATTTCGCGCTCATCGAGGATTACGACACCGGCGCGGTCCTTTACGAAAAGAACGCCGACGAGCCCATGCCGCCGGCCTCGACCGCCAAGCTCCTCACTGCGGAAATCGTGTTTCGCGAATTGAAGGAAGGGCGTCTCCACCTCGACGACATCTTTGACGTTTCGGAGAAGGCCTGGCGAGAGGGCGGGGCGCACGGGCATGGAGCGGCGATGTTTCTCGCAATCCATAGTCACGTCCGGGTCGAGGATCTGTTGCGCGGGCTCCTCATTCAGTCGGGGAACGATGCGGCGATGACGCTGGCGGAGGGACTTGCCGGCTCGGAAGACAATTTTGCCGAGACGATGAACAAGCGCGCCGCCGAACTCGGCATGACGCACTCGCACTTCGCCAATTCGCGCGGGAAGCTCGATCCGAACCAGCACGTCACCGCGCGCGACATGGCGCTCCTCGCGGCCCATGTCATTCGCGATTATCCGGAATATTATCATTACTTTGGCGAGAAGGACTTCACCTGGGACAAGATCCACCAGCTCAATCGCAATCCGCTGCTCACAATGGACATTGGAGCGGACGGCCTGAAGGCGGGCGACGTCGCCGACGGCGGATTTGCGCTCGTAGGGTCGGCTGTCCAGGACAACCAGCGTCTCATTGTCGTCATGAACGGGCTCAAGTCGGCGACCGAGCGCTCCGAAGAGGCCCGCAAGCTCTTCAACTACGGCTTTCATTCGTTCGATCGGCGCACGCTCTACGGAGCTGGCGACCGGGTTGGATCCGCCTCGGTGTATGGCGGGGAATCCGATGAGGTTCCGCTGGTCACCGACCAACCGATCGCACTTTTTGTCCCGCGCGGCGAAAGCGACAGACTGGTCGCCAAAATCGTCTACACAGGGCCGCTCGCGGCGCCGGTCGAGGCCGGCAGGGACGCGGCCCGGTTGAAAATCTGGCGGGGCGACATGCTGGTCGTCGACGCGCCGCTGAAAACCGGCGCGCCGGTTGCGCTCGGCGGTCTGACCCGGCGCGCTTTCGACGCGGGAATTGAACTTGGGGGCGATGCGGTCCGGCGGGCGCTGAAGAAGCAATGAGCCCTTCGACGCGCGGCCGGTTCATCACCCTCGAGGGCGGCGAGGGCGCGGGAAAATCCGTGCAGGCGAAGCGCCTGGAGGAAAAACTGAAGTCTCTTGGCCTCGAGGTCGTCCGGACTCGCGAGCCGGGCGGGTCGCCGCAAGCGGAGGCCTTGCGCGAGGCGATCCTCTCGGGCTTCGCAGCGCCGTTTGGCCCCGAGGGCGAGGCGATCCTATTCGGCGCAGCGCGTATCGACCATCTCGACACGACGATTTTGCCGGCGCTTGCCCGCGGAGCCTGGGTCGTCTGCGACCGTTTCGCCGATTCCACGCGCGCCTACCAGGGTGTCGCCGGCAATTTGCCGGCGGCCTACGTTGCGCGGCTCGAACAGGTCGTCGTTGGGCCGAACAGCCCGGATCTCACCTTGATTCTCGACATTCCGGCCGAGACGGGCCTCAAGCGCGCCGCGAAGCGGAGAGGGAAGGGCGGGGCCGACCGTTTCGAGGCCGAGGCGCTCGCCTTTCATCAGACCTTGCGACGGGCGTTTCTCGATATCGCCTCGGCCGAACCTCAACGCTGCGCGGTCATCGACGCGCTCAAGCCGCCAAAGGACGTCGCCGCCGCCATCTGGTCGGTCGTCGAGGCGCGACTCGATCCGACGAGCGCGCCGAAGCCAGGGCCGTAATGAAGCCGGGCGAAGCCGAGGACCTGCCGGAAAGCGACGCCGTTGCGGGGGCGCCTCATCCTCGCTTTGCGCAGGGGTTCGTTGGCCACAAGGCCGCGGAGGCGGAGCTCCTGTCCGCCTATCGGGACGGGCGCCTGGCGCACGCCTGGCTGATCGGCGGCCCGGAGGGGGTCGGCAAGGCGACGCTCGCGTGGCGCTTTGCGCGCTTTCTGCTCGCCAATCCGGATCCAAGCACACGGTTTGCAAGCGAAGCGCGCGATCTCGATGTCGAACCAAATCACCCTGCGGCGCGGCGTCTCGCCGCCCTTGCGCATCCTGACTTTGCGCTTATCCGGCGTGAGTGGAAGGCCAACCCGAAGCGGCTTGGGGCGGAAATCGGAGTCGACGATGTCCGCCGGGCGCTGCAGGTTTTCCAGATGTCGGCCGCCTTCGGCGGCTGGCGGATTTGTATCGTTGATTGCGCCGAGGACCTCAATCGCAACAGCGCCAATGCTTTGCTGAAGATGATTGAAGAACCGCCGCAACGTTCGCTGATCCTCATCGTGTCGCATCGGCCGGGGCAGGTTCCGCCGACAATCCGCTCGCGCTGCCGGCGGCTCAAACTCGATCCCCTGTCGGCGGCCGAAATCGCCGACGTCGTTGCGATGCTCGGCGCGCCCTGGAGCGAAGCCGATCCGGAGGCGATCGCCGAGGCCGCGGGACGCGCGAACGGTTCGGTTCGCGAGGCCCTCACGCGCCTCGCGGCGGATGCGGAGGGGATCGGCCGGCTGATTGATTCGACGATCGCCGATCTTCCCCGTCCCGACCCGCGCGCCGTCGCCAGGCTTTCCGAAGCGCTCGCAAGTCGCGCCGCAGCTGAGGCCTATCAGGCGTTCCATCGCGAACTCTATGACTGGCTTGTGGCTTATGCGTCGCGGACCGCGTCATCGATCGCGCGGGCAGAGGAGCTCGGCGCGCTCTGGGACCGAATCCGCGCGGCGGCGCGAGAGACGGAAGCGCTCAACCTCGATCGCAGACTGCATCTGCTCGCCATATTTGCCGAGATTGCTGCGACTGCCCGGCGAACCCGATGACTGCCCCCGCGCCAAGTTTTCATCGCCCGGAAAATGCTCTAGGACGGCGGCCATGAGCCGCTTCTACATCACGACCGCGATCCCTTACGCGAACGGCGCGCCGCATATCGGCCACGCCTACGAACGCATCGCGACCGACGCGATACAGAGGTTCATGCGGCTCGACGGGCGTGAGACGCTGTTCGTCACGGGCATGGACGAACACGGCCTCAAGGTTCAGCAGACCGCGGCGCGCGAAGGCGTGACCCCGCAGGCCTTCGTCGACCGGGTCGCCGCGGAATTCGAGGCGATGGGCGAGCTTCTCAATGCGCGCGCGGACGACATCGTGCGCACGAGCGAGCCGCGCAACGCGCGCGCTTCCCAGGCGATCTGGGAACGGATGGCAGCCAATGACGACGTCTATCTGTCGAAGTATTCCGGCTGGTACTCGGTGCGCGACGAAGCCTATTTTGACGAGGACGAACTGACCGACGGCCCAGACGGGACAAAGCTCGCGCCGAGCGGCGCTCCAGCCGAATGGGTCGAGGAAGAGAGCTACTTTTTTCGCCTCTCGGCGTATGCCGACCGCCTCCTCGCCCATTACGAGGCCCATCCCGAATTCATCACGCCGGAAAAGTACCGCAACGAGATTGTCGCGTTCGTCAAGCGCGGCCTCTCTGATCTCTCGATCAGCCGCGCCGGTCTAAGGTGGGGCGTGCCGGTGCCTGGCGATCCGAAGCATGTGATGTACGTCTGGGTGGACGCGCTAACCAACTACATCACCGCGACCGGTTTCCCGGACGACGGACCTCGGGCGAAATTCTGGCCGGCCGACGCGCATGTGATCGGCAAGGACATCACGCGATTCCATAGCATCTACTGGCCGTCGTTCCTGATGTCGGCGAAGCTGCCCTTGCCGCGGCAGATTGTCGTGCACGGATTCCTGTTCAACCGCGGCGAGAAGATGTCGAAATCGGTCGGAAACGTCGTGAGCCCGGCGGCGCTCGTCGCGGCCTACGGCCTCGACGCGGTGCGCTATTTTTTCCTGCGCGAGGTCCCGTTCGGGCAGGACGGCAATTATTCGCACGAGGCGATCGTCAACCGCTTGAACGCCGATCTCGCCAACGACATCGGCAATCTGGCGCAGCGCTCGCTCGCCATGATCGCCAGGAACTGCGCCGCGCGTGTGCCCGACCCGCGCGAAGCCGCGCCGTCGCCGGAGGATTTGGCGATCCTCGCGCGCGCCGACGCGCTGGTGAGCGAAGCGCGCCGGCATATGGAGGGCTTCCTTATCCACCTCTACGTCGGCGCCGTCTTCGAGGTCATTGCCGAGGCGAACCGCTATTTCGCCAACGCCGAGCCCTGGAAGCTCAACAAGAGCGATCCCGCGCGCATGCGCCTCGTGCTTTATGTGACAGCCGAAATCCTGCGGATCGCCGCGATCCTCCTCCAGCCGATCATGCCTGCAAGCATGGCCAAGCTGCTCGATCTCCTGGCCGCGCCCACAGGCGCGCGATCGTTCGCGGCGCTGGCGGCGCGCGAGGCCGCGGGTCGGCTGGACGCGACGCATCGACTCGAGCCGGGCAGGGCGCTGCCGCCGCCGGCGCCGATCTTCCCGCGCTACGTCGAGCCGGAGGCGGCGGCGCAGTGACGCTGATCGACAGTCATTGCCATCTTGATTTTCCGGACTTCGCCGGCGAACTCGACGCTGTCGTCGAGCGGGCGCGCGCCGCGGGGGTTGAGCGGATGATCACCATCGGCACACGGGTCGAGAAGGCGGCGCGGGCCGCCGAAATCGCCGAGCGCTACGGCAGCGTCTATTTCACCATCGGCACGCATCCACACGAGGCCGCGAGCGAATTGGCGGCGGATTTCGCGACGATGCGGCGGTTTGCCGCGCATCCCAAGTGCGTCGGCATCGGCGAGGCCGGCCTCGACTATCACTACAATTACGCGGCGCCCGATATCGCAAAGCGCGTCTTTCGCGGCCAAATCGCGCTTGCGCGCGAGCTCGAACTGCCGCTCGTGGTTCATACTCGGGATGCGGAGGAGGATACGGCCACGATCCTGAAGGAGGAGATGGGGCAGGGCCGCTTCAGCGCGCTCCTCCACTGTTTCACCTCCTCGCGGGCGCTTGCCGAGACGGCCTTGCAGCTCGGCCTCATGATCTCGTTTTCCGGCGTCATCACATTCAAGAACTCCGGGGACCTGCGCGCCATCGCCCGCGATGTTCCGCTGGACCGGATCCTCATCGAGACCGACGCGCCCTATCTGGCGCCGGTTCCCCATCGCGGCAAGCGCAACGAGCCGGCTTTCGTGGCCGCGACCGCTCGTGCGGTGGCCGAGGCGAAGGGAATCGAGCCCGAAGCGCTCGCTGACGCGACGCGCTCGAACACCCTCCGCGTTTTTTCGAAGCTCAACGCCGCCGGGCCGCGCGCTTGAGCCTTCGCCTCACCATTCTGGGGTGTGGATCCTCGGCCGGCGTTCCGCGTGTCGGGCAGGGTTGGGGAGCATGCGACCCGGCCAATCCGCGCAACCGCCGCCGCCGCTGCTCGGTCCTCATCGAACGTTTCGGATCGGGCCTCACCACGGTGCTGGTCGACACCTCGCCGGACCTGCGCGAACAGCTGATCGACGTTGGCGTGAAGCGGCTGGACGGCGTGCTGATGACCCATCCGCACGCCGACCATACGCATGGAATCGATGACCTGCGGCCGCTTTGGCTCATGACCAGACGGCAGATCGAGATTCACATGGACGAGCCGACGTCGCTGATCGTGAGAAGAGGATTCTCCTATATTTTTCAGATGCCTGAAGGCAGCTCTTATCCTCCCATCGCCTCTGATCTGCGGCTGACCGCCGGTCGTCCGTGCCGGATCGAAGGGCTTGGCGGCGCGGTCGAGGCCGTTCCCTTCGATCTCGACCACGGCGACATCAACGCGCTCGGGTTCCGGTTCGGCGCGCTCGCCTATACGCCGGACGTCAAACGCATTCCCGAAGCCAGCCGGCCCTACCTGGAGGGGCTCGAGATCTGGATCATCGACGCCTTGCGCTACCGGCCGCATCCTTCGCATTTCAGCCTCGACGACGCGCTCAAGGAGATCGAGGCGATGCGGCCGCGCCGGGCGATCCTCACTAACCTCCACACCGATCTCGACTACGAAACCCTGCGCAAGCGTTTGCCTGCGCATGTAATCCCAGCTTACGACGGCATGCGCGTCGATGGCTTCGAATAGTCTGTGTTAAGGGGGAGAGCGCCATGCCGGTCGGAACATCGGTCGAAGCCGCCATCCACGCCTTCATCGCCGCGCATCGGGACGCCGAGGCTCGCTTCCTGGCGGAAATCGTCAAGGTTCCGTCCGACAATCCGCCAGGCGATTGCGACCGCTCGGCTGAAACGGTCGCGAAACTCCTCGAAGAGCTGGGATTCGCGGTCGAGCGGCACAAGGTTCCGGATCCGCTCGTCATGGCCAGCGGCATGATCTCCGCGACCAATCTGATCGCGCGGCGGCGGTTCGGGCAGGGCGGCCCGACCATCGCCTTGAACGCGCATGGCGACGTGGTGCCCCCGGGAGCGGGCTGGACGCGCGATCCGTATGGCGCCGAAATCGTCGACGGCTTTATGTTCGGGCGCGGCGTCGCCGTGTCGAAGTCGGACATCGCGACGTTTGCCTTTGCGATGCTGGCGCTCGAACAATGCGGTGCGCCTCCGAAGGGGACGGTCGAACTCCACGTCACCTACGACGAAGAGGCGGGCGGGGAGATTGGTCCGCGCTATATCCTCGAACAGGGGCTCTCGCGGCCGGATCTCGCGATCGGGGCTGGCTTCTCCTACGCCGTCGTCAGCGCGCACAACGGTTGCCTGCATCTGGAGGTCGAGGTCATTGGCCGCTCGGCTCACGCCGCCCGCCCCTTCACTGGCGTCGACGCGCTCGAAGCGGCGAGCGCGATCCTCGCCGCGCTCTATGGCTGGCGCGGCGGGCTCGCGGCGCGGACCTCGAAGATTGTCGGCATCGGGCCGCCGCAAATGACGGTCGGGCTCATCGCCGGCGGGATCAACACCAATGTCGTGCCTGATCGGATCACGTTCCGGCTCGACCGGCGCATGGTCCCGGAGGAAAATCCGGCTGAGGCTGAAGCGGAGTTGCGGGCCGTGATCGCCCGGGCGGCAACGCTGCATCCCGAAGCCAAGGTCATGGTCAAACGCATCCTGCTGGCTGAGCCGCTGACGCCAACCCCCGCCGGCGCGAAGCTCACCGAAATCCTCTGCCGGCACGCGAGCCGCGTCATGGGCGAAACCGTGGTCGCCTCGGGCGTGCCGCTCTACACGGACGCGCGCCATTACGCCAAGGCCGGCGTACCGATCGTTCTCTATGGCGCAGGCCCCCATACGATCGAGGAAGCCAACGCCCACCGCGCCGACGAACGCCTGCCGCTTGCGGATTTATACAAGGCGACCGAGGTGATCGCGCTGACGCTGGCGGAGCTGATGGGGGCGTAGGGCGCGTCGGGCTGTAAGCCGCAGGGACCGCCAAAAGGCGGGCAGGGGAGGCGGCTCGCCCTGCCCATTTCCGCCGCCTCCCAATAGCCGACGGTGAACCGCTGGCGGACGTGAGCCGGCTTTTCCAGTTCGTCGACGGCGGCGATCGCGTAGTCCTCCCACGAAATGCTGCTGCCCGCCTCGTTGGTCAGCAGCTGGTCCGTGCCGAGCCGGAATTTGCCCGTCCACTCGCCGGGGCCGACCATTGCCGACGGCGATAGGAAGGTCCAGCCGAGAGCCGTCTCCCTGCGCAGGAGGTCGAGGAACCCGCCGCCTTTGGCGGCCTCCGCCTTGTAGGCCGCCGGGAACTCGGGCGTATCGATCAGCTTGACGCCCGGCGCCACTTCGAGCCTTCCGGCGCCCCGACGACGAAGCCCGGCTGCCGCACATTGGCGAGGATTTCGTGCGAACCGACGTCAATGACCAGATCTGGGCTCGGCGCCCCCGGCGGCATGGTTGAGGAGCTCGGGTTCCATAATATACATTATGCGAATCAAACCAGAACCGGGGCAGCGCCACGTCGCTTCGCTCACAAAGCATCGCCTGCGATGACGGCGGCGTCTCGACGCGGCGCTTTGCGACGCGTGCGCTGACGCCACGGCCGCGTTGGGTCATT
>JAFAHO010000210.1 GCA_019237205.1 Hyphomicrobiales bacterium | reverse complement strand
TCGAGCACCACGGAATCCGACTCGTCGCCAAATATCAAGAGCAAAAACTGTGCAAACGTAGCACTACATTTTGGGAAAACAGCTCACTGCCCTCAATGATATCAATGCCTTGCACGCGCGAGGGTCAGTTTACTGTTCAAGTCGGGCTTTACGGGGAAGCGACGCGGCCGACCCGGACTACGTGCCTCGGGCGAGCGAACCAGGTGGGCGTCTTGCGCGGCTTGGTGTCGGCATATTCGCAAAACGAGGTCGCCGGGACCAGGCAGTGGTTCCGCTGGCCGGGCCATCCGCGCCAGTGCGGGTTGCTCACATTGCGAATGTCAGTGGCAGGCGCGCCGCCATATTGGGGCGGGCCGACATGCCCCAGCGCGCCATGACGAGCTCGCGCTCGCCGTCGCGGCCGGCGCGCGATCGGCGCCATCTGGTCAGGGAGATTCCGGGAACAGCGGAAGGTTCCCCGTGCGATCGTTGCGCGCGCGAAACCGGTGGCGGAATCGCGGCCTGGCCCTTGGTCAACGGGAAATAGAGGTTGCACATGTGGCAATCGCACCCGGCGGGGCGCGCAGCCTTTCGAAGGCGGCTTACCAAGGCGCATCGACCCACTTAAGTAAATGGTCAGCATCTTACTCGAACGCTGTAGAGAAATCGGGCCGGAATGCGTATTTTCGCGGTTTCATCGGCAATGACGCACGATCGGAATTCTCGGATCACGCGATAGGGGAACCCGAATACCGAAATTGCGAAAAACAACGACGCAGCTTGACCTCTCAAGATTGAACTTGAAGGGCGTACTCCAGTAGTCGATACGAGATTCATCAAACGGAAGTGAAATATCTGCCGTTCGAGACCGCCTATTCCGCGATCGGCGCTCAAATCAAGTGAACCGCGGGGGCGCAAATCGATCCGCCGTCACGCGTCTACGTGCATCTCCGTTTATCGCGCAGCTTTTCGGCAATCCAGCGCAGCTTCCGGATAAGTTATAGGTTTCATTGGCGCTCCCAAGGGGGCTCGAACCCCTGTTTTCGCCGTGAGAGGGCGACGTCCTGGACCGCTAGACGATGGGAGCCCGCGCTTGCGCGGCTTAAGGCCGTTCTCTATATCGGCGGCTCGCGACCCGTGCAAGAGAGCCGCGCGCACGCGGGCTCCGGTTCACCGACGGTTAACCTTTCGGCGCGGAAGTTGCATAGTGATAACATCGAGTCGCTGCGGCGGCGCCGTGGCCGCGGAACGTGACCCACTGGAGAGATGAAGCGATGGCGGGCCTCGCTCGTCGGCCGACCGTGCTGATTGTGTTGCATCAGGAGCATTCGACGCCCGGACGCGTCGGCCGGACGCTTCGCGAGATGGACGTGCGCCTCGACATCCGCCGGCCGAGTCTCGAGGAGCCGTTGCCGGAGACGCTCGCCGGCCACGACGGCGTCGTCATCTTCGGCGGTCCGATGGGCGCCAACGATTCCCATGAATGGATCAAGCGCGAGATCGACTGGCTCGACGTTCCGCTCGCCGAGGAGAAGCCTTTCCTGGGCATCTGTCTCGGGGCGCAGATGCTGGCGCGCGCGCTCGGCGCCCGCGTGTTCACCTTCGAGGACAAGCGCAGCGAGATCGGCTATTTCCCGATTTCGCCCACTCCCGCCGCCGACCGGCTCTGCGCCGAACCGTTTCCGCGCTGCGCCTACCAGTGGCACGCCGACGGGTTCGATCTGCCCGACGGCGCCGAACTCCTCGCCACCGGCGGCGCGGATTTCCCCAATCAGGCCTATCGATACGGCAAAGGCGCGGTCGGCCTCCAGTTCCACCCCGAAGTGACCTATCACATGATGTGCCGGTGGACGATCCGAGGGGCCGAGCGCCTCACGCGCCCGGGCGCGCAGAGCCGCCCCTTGCATCTTGGCGGCTGGTATCAGCACGACGGGCAGGTGGCGGCATGGCTCGAGGAGTTCCTGCCCGCCTGGATCGGAGGACGGCTGGGACTGTCGGCCGCGCCGCTGCGCCCGGCGGTCAAACGCCCCAAGCCGGCCGAGACGCCACGACATCTCTCCGGCATGCAGCCCCGCCCGCCAGCCGGACAGCGGCCTTCGCTGGCTGAACTGGCTTCGTAGCCCATTGGGTATCCGCGTCACCCCCGCGAACGCGCCGCAAAGCGTTGAAGAAGCAGCCGTTTCAGCGCCCGTCTGCAGCGAGCGGGCATGACAACGATCGACGCCTTCAAAACAGCGAGCCCTGTCCCTCCGAGCCTTTGTCCGCTTTCGCACGCTTGCGGGGCAGGAGCGCGGGCGGCGTCAAAGGCGGTCCGACCCGTCCGCCAGCCACCGCCGCAACCTTGCCGTCGGCGAATTCAATCTGCAGGCGCTGGGCTTGACGGACGTCCGCCGCGCGCCGAAGCGGCTTCTCGGCCTCGTCGCGCACCAGCGCAAAGCCCCGGGCGAGCACGCCGCGATAACTCATTGCGCCAAGCAATTGCCAAGCGGAGACAAGCTGCGCGCGGCGACTTTGCAATCGTTCGTCATAGATCCGGTTCAGGCGCGCCTCGAGCCCCAGCAAGGTCTGCGCCCGCTCGCTCCGCCGCCTCGCGAGGACCGCTCTCTCCCGCGAGAGGCCTCGGCCCGCCGCGTCGGCGGCGCGGCGCGGGCGTTCGATCAGCATGGGGGCGAGCCGTTCCAGGCGACCGACGAGTCCTCGAACGCGCTCGTGCAGTCCCGCGAAATGGGCGCGGGGCGAGTGTCGCGCGAGGCCCCGCGCCAGCCCCGCGAGCCTCAGCGCGAGCGAATCGAGCGCAGCGCGCGTCCGCGCCGTCAGCGTATCGCCAGCCCGGTCGAGCCGCTGGCGCAAAGCCTCGACCAGCGCCTCGCCGTCCGGCAATGCGCGGGCGAGCGAACGAAGTTCGGCGCGCCGGCGCTGGGCGAGGCGGAGGATCGCGCCCCGTTTGCGCGCCTCGAGGTCGGCCAGCGTCGCGATGAGCTCGGAGCGGACAGGGACGGCGAATTCGGCCGCCGCGGTCGGGGTCGGGGCGCGGAGGTCCGCGGCGTGGTCGATCAGCGTCCAGTCGGTTTCGTGGCCGACCGCGGCGATCAGGGGGATCGCGCTCTCAGCCACCGCGCGCACCGCGATCTCCTCGTTGAAGCTCCATAGGTCTTCGAGCGAACCCCCTCCGCGGGCGACGATCAGCACATCCGGCCGCGGGACCGGGCCGCCCAACGCAAGCGCATTGAAGCCCTCGATCGCCGCAGCAACTTCCGCGGCCGACGTTTCCCCCTGCACGCGCACCGGCCAGACGATGACCCGGACCGGAAAGCGGTCTGAAAGCCTGTGCAGAATGTCGCGAATGACAGCGCCCGTCGGCGAGGTCACGACGCCTACGACCTTGGGCAGAAACGGAATCCTGCGCTTGCGCGCCGCGTCGAAAAGGCCCTCCTCAGCGAGCTTCTTGCGGCGCGCCTCGAAGAGCGCCATCAGCGCGCCTAAGCCTGCGAGCTCCAGGGACTCGATGACGATCTGGTAGCTCGACTTGCCGGGGAAGGTCGTCAGCTTTCCCGTCGCGACGACCTCGAGCCCCTCCTCGGGCTTGATCCGCATGCGCAAGAAAGCGCTCCGCCAGATGACCGCGTCGAGCCGGGCGTTCGCGTCCTTGAGAGAGAAATAGGCGTGGCCGGAGGAATGAGGTCCGCGATAGCCAGAAATTTCGCCGCGCACTCGCACATAGCCGAACCGGTCCTCGATGGCGCGCTTGAGCGCGTTCGAGAGTTCGCTGACGGTGATTTCGGGCGCGTTGCTCGCGCGCGCATCGGACTCGGCCATCGGACGATTATGCCCAATGGCGGCTGCGGTGGCCAGAAAAGCGCGCCTGCAACGACTGACGGCTTCAGGGAATCCCTCTATGGCTGACGCTGCTCGTTCGGCGGCGGCTTCGCCAACTCGTTGTGAGGCCGCAGGCGCCGAAAACGCTGGGGGAAAATGGATATGGTGCGATTGATCCCTTGATCGCTGGCGGAGTCGTTCTGTCGACGGCGGTCACCGACGCGGTTTATGTGTTCTTTAACGCGGCGGTCTCCGCCCGCCGCAGGGTCTCTGCCGCGAGCTGGAGCGCTGCCTGGTATCTCCTCTCGGCATTCGCTGTCATCAGCTACACCTCGAACTGGGTTTACGTTCTGTTTGCGGCGCTCGGCTCCTGGATCGGCGGCTATTTGTCGATCACGGCTCTCGACCAGAGCGCGCGCACGCGGCGTAGGTGAGCGCGTTTCGAAGTCATGGCCGAGGTCATCGGCCATACCAGACTCGACCCTATGGCGTCCTCGGCCGAAAGGCCTTAGAAGGCGGTCGGCGCAGTCTGGGCGCGATGCGAGGTTTGAAGACGGCGATGATTCGCATGACGGGCGGCTTCGGCTGGCGGAGACCTTTGGCGCAAGGGACGCTGCTGGCAGCCGCTGCGGCGCTGGCCGGCGTTCTCGCAGCCAGCGATGCGCTGGCCCAAAGCGCCGATTGCGCCCGTCTGCAGGCGGCGATCGCATCGGCGCCGCGCGGCGGCGGGCAGCTCCAGGCGGCGGCCGATCGCCAGCGCGCCGAGCTCTCGCGCACCAGCGCCTACGCGCATTCGATCGGCTGCGACAACCAGAAGTTCCTGTTCTTCGGCTCGGAGCCTCCCGCCCAGTGCAGCGAGATCAAGGGACAGATTGCGCGCA
>JAFAHO010000189.1 GCA_019237205.1 Hyphomicrobiales bacterium | reverse complement strand
TGGACCATGAGGATCGCGGCCGGATCGAACGTCTGCAGTTCGCCAGCTTCGATCAGAAACGAAACTTTGGCTTCGGAGAGGTCGTGGAACGCGCTCGTCGCCCTTATGGCGGCGCGCAGCTCCGATGAATCATTCATGTCGTATGGGGCGCTTCCGAACCGGCGTTGGCGTCACGGGCGGCGCCAAATTCGAGGAGGACGCGGTTATAGCCGTCGGAACGGCGGTAGCTCAAGCGACGCGAGAATTTCTGGACCAGCCCTGCACCGAAACCGCCAATCTCGAAATCATCCGTCGGCCCGCTGATCCGCTTTGCAGGCGCTTCGCCAGGGTCGAACGGTCCACCATCGTCGACGAACTCGAGCCGCACGCGATCGGCCTCGGCCCAGATGGAAATCGTCGCCCGGTTGGCGCGGCCGTGCCGAACGGCGTTGATGAACAACTCCTCGAGGCACAGGTTGAGCGCAAATTCGGTGTCCTCGGGCAGACCCCAGGCGCCGGAGTGGCTCATCAGCCACGCCTCCGCCTCCGCCGCCGCCTCGATCGTGCCGGGAAAGTCGCGCGAATGGGCCAGCGGCTCCGGCGCACTCATGGCTTCTTGCTCGCGAACTCCGCCTGTCGGCTTGTGAGCCAGGCGGCGGCGGACACGAAATCGGGGTAGAGAGGGACAATCTCGTCGAAGCCTGTCGAGCGCAACACCTTCTCGACGTTTTCGTTGGCGCCGCAAACCGCCATGTCGGCGCCTCGGCGAATAAGCGTCTTGGCGCTCACCATGAGGGTGCGCACGCCGAGCGATGCGATGAATGAAACCTTGGCAAGGTCGACCACCACAGAGCCGCTGCTTTGCGCCAAGGCGCTGAAGCGAGGATCGGCCTCCTGGGCGCCCGCAATGTCGAAGCGGCCGTCGAGGACGACGTGGGTAACGCCGCCATCGGCTTCAATAACGTTGATGTTCATCCGTGCACCGTTCGGCGTATGATCGTAGAGGCTGCACACGCCAGTAGGCGCGCTTGATGACAGTTTGGCGACAATAGGACGCTTGAGCGCTCCGGCCAGCTTTGATTGATGAATCGCGGCCTGGGCTCGAACTGGAGATAGAGCGATCTGCGCGCAGGATCATATTCTCCCAAGGCCTCGATTCAATCCTTCGCGGCGAGACCGAGTTCCACCTCTTTTTCCCGGCTCAGCCGGCGCATCGTCTCGGCAAGGTCTGGACGGGTCGAGAGGTGCTGGGCGTAGATGCGGCCGGCCGCGGCAGAGAGCCGGCCGTCGCGTCGGAGAATCTCGTCGGCGAACCCGATCATGCGGGAGTTCGGCCAGGCTTGGGGTCTAATCTCAAGGAGTTTATCGGCAATGGCGTCCTCCGACTCGCGCGGAAGGGCCTGCGCCAGGATCATCAGCATCGCGGCGGTGGAGCGTGATACGCCCAGATGGCAATGGATGAGGAGGTGGCTTAGATCGTCTCCGGCGTCGCGGCCGAAAGCCAGGATCGCCTCGACGTCGGACTTTTCCGGCAGCGTGACGCCGGGAGCGGCCTCGATCGCGTCGTGAAAACGGAGGGTCGCGCGACAATGCGGATCGAAAGACGAGAACGCCGCCGGCTCCGGCCAGTCTGGGTCGAGAATCGAAAGTACGTGAGTCACGCCACGAGCGCTGTGGCGGTCGAGTTCGTCGAGGCCGCAAATGGTCAGGGCGGAGAATCCGAGGGTCTGCATGCGGGAAGCCGTAACACAAAGACCGACCGGCGACGAACCGTCTCAGCGACTACCCACCTTCTGGAGATTTCGTCCACCGGCAGCGAGCGGGCGCGCCTTTGCTGCTTGAAGACGCGACGGCTTCAGCCTTTGCTCCGGTTCAGTGCGAAAAGAGCACCGGCGCGGTCATATGTGCGAGGATGTGGCGCGTGCCGGCGCCGTGGCCGAACAAAATGTTGGCGCCCGAATCGAATGCGCCAATCGCCAGGAGGTCGGCGGCATGGTCCGAGGCCGCGCTCAAGAGCGTGTCCATCACCGAGATCTCGTCGACGACGAAATGCTGGTAGCGCGCGGCGACCTTGTGCGCCGCCAGATTGGCGACGAGGAGGTCGGCGAATTCGTCGCGCTCCTCACTCTTGCGTGCGACCTCGACGATGAGCCCCTCGCAGCCGCTCTTGAGCAAGGGCATCGCATCCGAGATTGCGCGCGCCGAGCCTCTCGAGCCTCGCCAGGCGAACAGCGGCCGGCTGCCGACATCCGCATAGGTCCCAACATAGGGTACGACCAGCACCGGGCGTCCGCTCTCGACGATCGTCTCCTCCGGCAGCTTGGCGGGCACGGGGACGTCACCCTGCGTCTGGCCGAGGACGACGAGATCGAACATCCGCGCTATCGCAACGAAGCGACGCGAAATCTCCACGTCGCTGCCGCGATTGGTATCCATAAAGGCGACGCGGTCGCCGAGCGGCGCGGTCGCTGAGCTGAAGGCGCTTCGTGCGTTCTCGACAGCCGCGACATAGTGCGGGCTTGGCCAAGTCGCGACCGTTCCGACGACGTGCGCCTCCGCCTTTTCCGCAAACAGCGCCGTCAGCCGAGCCCCCGTCCGCTCCGCGATGCGAACCGCGAGCGCCAGGCGCGCCGCGGTGCGGGGCCTGGAATCAACATGCACGAGAATGTTCGCAAGAATCATCGGTGTTTCCGCGCCCGCCGTTTGTCCGGACCATACCGGACGCGGCAAGCGGGATCAACGAAAGCCCGGCGCAAGAACTGGGGCGTTTTGCCGCGCTTGTCGTGCGTTGACGCCGCATGTGAGCCGCCGACTGGCCCCGTCTCCGTGGATGCGACGCGGGCAGTCGGCGAGGCCTAAGCAACCCGATCAGGTCTTTTTCGGCACACGCACCGATTTGGTGTTCGTTGTTCCGGTGTGTGTGGTTGTATGCAAATTGTTCGTCTGAACATTTTGATGAATGACGCCGGTCTTGACCGAAAGGGGGTGCATACCCCCGAGGCCCCCGCCGGCGATGTTCGTCGTGACAGTCTTGTTCGTCATGGATGGACAGGAGGACGAGCTCACGCCATGGGTCGAGCCGGTGGCGCCGGCATGTGTGCCGGTATTGGCACCAGCGGGACGAATGCCGGTTGAAGGCGTGCCGCTCGAGACCCCGCACGCCGCGAGCGCCGGACCGGGCGCGCCGACCGCGGCTGCAACGACGATTGCCGCCAGCACGATCGCACAGGATGTTACTGGGGGCAGGAAAGTTTCGGTTCGCATGGGTTCCTCCTCACGCCGCAAGCCGAATTCGGCCGAGCGGCCTTGAATAGGACGTGGGATCGGCAACGGTCGATGTCTACCACCGTTGATGGTATCCTTTGGCCATTGCCAATACAAGACCGCGAAGTCTGGTCAACATGAGCGTCAGTTCAAGAGAACGTGCGATCGGGGCCGGTCTGTGGGACAGACCTGTCGAACATGTCGACATCGTCATCGTCGGCGCTGGGCTCTCAGGTGTCGGCGCTGCCTGCCATCTTCGATCAAAATGTCCGGGTAAACGCGTCGCCATCCTCGAGGCGAGAGACGCCATCGGCGGGACCTGGGACCTTTTCCGGTATCCGGGCGTGCGCTCCGACTCCGACATGCCGACGTTCGGCTATGCGTTTCGCCCGTGGCGCGACTCGAGAGCGATCGCCGACGGGGCTTCGATCGCCCAGTACATCCGGGACACCGCAGCGCAATACGGCATCGACCGGCTGATCCGCTTCGGCCACAAGCTCGTCCGTGCGTCGTGGCGGTCCGCTGAGGCCTTCTGGAGGCTCGAGGCTGAACTCGAGGACGGGGCGGACGTCCGGCTCTTCTGCGATTTCCTCTATATGTGCACGGGCTACTATGAATACGCCGAAGGTTACATGCCGGGCTGGCCGGGCATGGAGCGGTTCGCGGGACGCATCGTCCATCCGCAGGATTGGCCCGAAGATCTCGATGCGGCAGGACGGCGGGTCCTCGTGGTTGGCAGCGGCGCGACGGCAGTGACGCTCGTTCCGGCGCTTGCGGCGACTGCGGCGCATGTGGCGATGCTTCAGCGCTCGCCGACTTTTGTCGCGTCGCGCCCGGCTGATGATGCAGTCGCGGACTGGCTAATGCGCAGGCTGCCTCGGCGTATCGCGCATGGACTCGTGCGCTGGAAGAACATTCTCCTGCAGATGTATCTTTACAACCTCGCCCGTCGGAAGCCGGACGCCGTGCGGGCCCAGCTCGTCAAGCTGGCTCAGGACCAACTCGGACCGGGTTTCGACGCCGCCGAGCTTTTCAACGCCCGCTACAGCCCTTGGGACCAGCGTCTTTGCCTTGCGCCGGACGGCGATCTGTTCGCCGCGATCCGTTCCGGCAAGGCATCGATCGTCACAGGCGAGATTGAGACCTTCACCGAGAAAGGCCTGCGCCTCAGCTTAGGCCAGGAGCTCGAGGCCGACATCGTCGTCACTGCGACCGGCCTCGTGATGGGGCTGATGGGCGGCGCGGACATCGTGGTCGACGGCCGGCGGATCGATATCGGGACGACTCTGACCTACAAGGGGGCTATGTTCGACGGCGTCCCCAACCTCGCCTCAGCGGTCGGCTACACCAATGCCTCGTGGACGCTGAAATGCGATCTTTCAGCGAACTATGTCTGCCGGCTCATCAACCATATGGACCGTCGCGGCTACGCTGTCTGCACGCCGAGAGCTCGCGGCGTTTTGATCAGCGAGGCGCCGACGCTTCCGCTCACCTCGGGCTATATCGAGCGCGCGAGGGCGCTCTTGCCGAAGCAGGGGTCGAAGCCGCCGTGGACGATGAACCAGAACTACGCGCGCGATCTCCTCGCCTTCCGATTCGGTGCGATCGAGGATGGCGCGCTTGAATTCCGTCCTCGGAACGCAGCGCGAACGGACGCCTGAGGCGGGAGAGCTGATGAGCCCGATGAACTTGAGAGCCGCGTGGCGGCTGTGACCGGCGCCGCGAGTGCGGCCATCCTGATGCGGCTTTTGGGATCATGACGGCGTTGATGGTCGATTTGCTCGCGACTCTTGCCGTCGTCGGTGGGCTTATCACGTTTTCCGTTCTGGCGGCGCGGCGGATTGAGCGGGCGGTCCCGCCGCAAGGCTGCTTTCTCGATCTCGACGGTGAACGAATCCACGTTCTCGACAAGGGCGCCGGTCGAGCGATCGTGTTGATCCACGGCCTCAGTGGTCAAATGGGCAATTTCACCCATTCTCTCGTGGACCGACTTGCCGGCGACTTTCGCGTCGTCGCGTTCGACCGGCCGGGGTCGGGGTATTCGACGCGCTCGCCAATGGGCCCGGCTGGCGTTCGCGCGCAAGCGGCGACCCTGGCGAAAGCGATTCGTGCGATGAAGCTGGAACGGCCGGTGATTGTCGGCCATTCGCTGGGAGGCGCCGTTGCGCTGGCGATCGCGCTCGATGACCCGGATTGTGCGGGAGCGCTCGCGCTGATCGCGCCGGTGACGCGGCCGGTGACGTCGCCGCCCACGGTGTTTCGCGGGCTTGTCATCCGCTCTCCGCTTATCCGTCTGTTGGTCGCGTGGACGCTGGCGACGCCTGTGTCCCTCATCGCGCGTCGTGTCGCGCTCAAGCTGGTGTTCGCCCCCGACACGCCGCCGGCGGACTTCGCCACCGCGGGCGGAGGCTTGCTCGGGGTGCGTCCGACCAACGTCTATGCCGCGTCGTCGGATATGGTCGCGGCGAACGACGATCTCGAGGCGCTGACGCGGCGTTATGCGTCGATCCGCGTTCCCGTTGGCATTCTCTACGGCCGCGGCGACAGGATCCTCGACCCCGGCGCGCAAGGGCAGGCGATGAAGGGGAAAATTCCGGGGCTCGACTTCGAGCTCGTCGATGGCGGCCACATGCTTCCGGTCACCGCGCCCGACACCGTGGCCATGTTCATCCGCCGGATTGCGAAAGCGCGAGCGGGAACACAGAGTTCATTTTCCTGATCCGCCGAAAACAGCAATTTTCGGCAAAAGAAGGTCCGGCGTTTTCGGCTAGACTAGTCTAGTGCCCGTCCATAAACATATGTTTTTGTTGCTGGAGTCCAGGCTGTGAAATGGACCCGCGCAGCGGGACCGCTTGAGGCGGTTTGTTCGTTGGAAATCCGACCGCTCGTTGTTCCTTTCTATCACGCAGCGAGAGGCTGCGTCTGCTTCTGCGGCCGTGGGCATGTGGGCAACGCGGATGCGTTGTCCATCA
>JAFAHO010000172.1 GCA_019237205.1 Hyphomicrobiales bacterium | reverse complement strand
CGCCCCGCCGACACGTCAAAATTTGCCGGTGACCTTAGCTGATGGCGCATCGCGCGCGATCTGGCGGCAGGCGGTGAAGACTTAGACATGCCTTCCCTTCATCGTCTCAGCTTTCCGCATCACGAGCTGATCAAACCGCGCCTCGGCGGGCTCGATGATCTCCTTGTCGAACGAGGCGACGAGCCCATCGATGGATGAGTAGTAAACCGGGTCGAAGACCCAGTCGCGATGCTTGATCCACAAGTCCTTCAGCATCGCAAATGGTTCCTCTCCCTCCTCGATGATCGGCTGGAAGGGGACCATGATCTCCGGAACGGTCGCTTGCAATTCGAGCGGCGCGGACTTCGGGTTCGTGACATCGGCGACAACGAACTTCGACAGCCCCGCGAGCAGCCTGATGGTCTCGGTGAAGTCCTTCGTCTCTGGCTTGTCGAAGTTGAAGACGATCGGCAAGTAGCCGCGCTTGCGGAGTTCCTCTCGTAGCCGCTCTAAGACAGCCATCCTGCCTTCGGTGAACCGCCCCAGCAGCAACACGCCCTTTTTGCCGACGGTGTCGATGACGCGGCGGATTTTATCGTTATTAAGGAGGAGATAGACGAACTGGGCGACCTCAAGATCATCGACTGTGACCGCTGGTTCGTTGTGGCGGGTAATGATCAAGCCCTGCTGAATTGTTCCCGCTCCAAGCTTCACACCCCACGCGGATATGCCGTAGATGCAACAGTTGGTGAGTGTTGCGTCTATTAGATTGGTTTCAACTAATTGCGTCTGGATGAGGTCCGCTCCGCCAAGGTTCGCTCCGAGGAGGTTCGCCATAGTGAGGTTCGCGCCACCGAGATTCGCCCTCCTGAGGTCCGCCCCCTTTAGGTCCGCCCCAAAAAGATTCGACCAGTGGAGGTTCGCGCCGACAAGGTTCGCACTGGCAAGGACCGCCCCGAAGAGGTCCGCCCCGGCGAGGTCCGCCCCGTCGAGGTTAGCCCTTCGGAGGATCGCCGTCTGGAGGTTCGCCTTGCTGAGGTACGCCGCGCTGAGATCGGTCCCGTCGAGGTTAGCCCTTCGGAGGTTCGCCCCCATGAGGTTCGCCTTGCTGAGGTATGCCGCGCTGAGGTTCGCCCTTCTGAGGTCCGCCTTTGTGAGGTCAGGAACAATCGAGGGCTCTTTCACCCTCCATGCGTTCCACGCGTGGGCGCCTTGCCGGAGGAGTTCGAGGTGCTCTGGGTTGGCCATTAGCGGTGGCCCACGGTCAACTTGCTCAACGCGGACAGCCAGTGTTCCGGCATGGAAGCGCACCGTGCTCGCACCTTTTGGCTTGGACGCGCGGCCAACCGCAGGATGACGTCGGAGTAGCTCTCGCCCGGCCCGCGCAGGGCCGTGAGCTTGTCGGGGATAGAACGGCACGGTCAGGCCGAAGCGCGCTTTTCAGTCGGCGGACGGTGGATGACGCGGCGAAAATAGAACTCGCGGCCTTCCCGGACGATGATCCATCGCTTATTATCGATGTGCCGCTCGACCCTGTAAAACCACAAGCCCGGGTCATGTCCGTTCAGTTCGTTGGCGAGAATGACGGCTATCTCGCGGTTCGTGAACGGCATGCCGAACGGCTCCCTGCGGTCGTCTATCTCAGACTCCCGGAACCGCTGAGCGCGCTCCGTTCGGATTGCTGCGGGTGCTGGGCTTGCCACGCGCTTTCCCTCGCCTCGCATCGCCGAGGCTGCTCGGCCACCCGCCCGCCGCCTGAACTGACCAAACGGAAATCTGTTCCCGCGATTGCGGTTAACCACTAAGGTATTGTGGTGACATTACCGCGCCCAAAGCGCGTCCGATTTCGTGGCGGCGAGGCTTGGCTGACGGCCATGCGGATCATGGGGGAGGCGAATTCGCCGGCCGCCTCGACTCAGATCAGCCGCTCGCCCCTGGCGAGTTGTTCCGACGTCGTGCGATCTTCAGCCCCAATTGCTTCGCCTTTTCCTCAACGGCAGCGCGGGTGAAAACGACGCTTAAGAGTCGATTTCGACTCTGATATACTGGCCGCATGATTGATCCTCCTCAGCCACCGATCGACGTCCAGGGGGCCGCGCCTCTCCCCGATCAGGAGCCCGGGCCGATGTCCGAGGCCTATCGCGACCGAGCGCCTAACATTGAGGGTCGTCTCGACCTCATCGAGCGGGCGCTCGCTCAGGTCATCGAGACCCTCGAGCGCATCGAGAGGCGTCTTCCGGGCGGGAGCGCCGCAAGAGATCCGTAGCCTTGAGGCGCCGCGAATCCGCGCCGCTAAACGGCGCCGCGGACGTCGCTGTAGCTCTCGCCGGGGCCCCTCAGCGCCGCGAGAGCGCCCCTGGCGTGATCGTCGGCTTGAAAGCGACCGAGCCGAGCGGCAGGGTGGCGGCGATCGCCTCGAAGGCGGCGGAGGAGATGGCGATGCGGATCATTGGTTCTGTTCAGGGTGCATTCACTGGACCTACAGGATCGACACCCACTGGAAATGAGCATCCAGTGGATCGAGGCATCGGGGTGACGGTGCGGATCATGGCCGCAAACTGACGGGGAAGCCGCGCCCTGGCAAGGCGTCAAACCGCCGGTTCTTTGATCGGAAAGTTTTTTACAGTGCCAGCCAAGCTATTGATTTCTTTGAGGCTCACACGTCGGTTTTTACAGTCGCGGAGCCCCTAAGTTATTGACGACGTTGACTTGTGCCCTATCTCACTCCTTCCGCCATTATAATTGCATAAGTTACTGAAAATACACAATAATGATAGTTCAGTTCTCCATCGGCGCTCTAAAGCCCCCGGCCTTGCCTGGGGATATTTACCGGAGAACCCTTCTTGGCGGAGTGGAACGCTACTGCCGGATGAAGTTCGCGTTGTTCTCGACCTGTTGGGCCGCCGCCGTACCGTCGAGGAACTGCTGCTCGGCCGCCGCGTTCGCCGCGTCGGTCGCCATCTGCTGGTTCACCATTTGCATCGCCTCATTGGCGGAGTCGCTGCTCGGCGTTTCCACCGGCGGCGAAGGCTCGGACGACGAAAAGTCCGGGCTCCACGCCTCCGGGACGCGGCCAGCGAAGCGCCAGCCGCGGGCGCGCATGCACGCGTCGAATTCGGGCGTGCCGATCTTCTCCGAGTTGCCCGCGTCGCACGCCCGGGTCGCCGCTTGTCGCAGGGCGTCGCTGCGCTCCAGCCCATGCGGCTTCAGGATGCCGTTGTAGAGATAGGCTCCAGGCGGCGTCGGCTCGAACGAGTCGAAGCGCCAGCCGTGCGCCAGCATGCAAGCGTCGAAGGCCGAACCGCCGATGTTGTAGGAATTGCCGCGGTCGCAAGCCCTCGTCGCGACCTGTTCCGCGGCGTCGCCGCGAGCCCGGCCTTTCGGCGGGAGGACGTCGACGTAGGTGAAAGAGCCGATGACGCCCGTCGGAGAACTGGCCGCGGTCCCCGGCGATTCGTTCAGCCCGCCCCGGCCCGCCGCGCAGGCGGCGATCGGACTGAACGCCGCCAGAGCCAGCGGCAGGGCGTAAAGCCGCCGCCTTTCGAAGCGCCTTCTACTCTGTCCGCTGCGCTCGCGCCGCGGACCGTGAACAGCGTAACGCGCCACGTAGGGTAGACCATGATCGGTGGCTGACGAAACGCATCAAGAGTTCGTGCTTCACCGAATCTTCACAGCCTCTCCACGAGTCTCGACCCCGCGCTCTTGGAACATGGCGCGAATATGAGCACTGTTCAGCTGCTCGGCTGCGCTTGACCCGTCTGACGGCCTCTCGATCGGGCCGCATCGAAATGCCGCCGGGCCATCGACGCAACGATCATTTCTGGGCTACAAAAGCACTGATGGGCTCGTTGGACTTTGTGGGTCAGGCGGGGAGGCACATCGGGATATGAACTTCCTACCTCGAATGGCGTTGCTGCTATCGCGTTGGATCGACGGCGCCGCTTGGGCGATCCTCTCGATCGGCGGCGCAGTTCGGCCGACAAGAAAATTCCAGGTCGTCGAGCAGGACGATCTTGCATTCGTTGTGAAAGCGTTGCGAAGGCGATCCGCGCAGCCCGTCGCTGACGCGCCCCTTCGGTTTGTCGAAGGGCAATTTGTCGAAGAGGCAGGAGCCCGGACTGGTTCGCGGCTAGCGGGCGGACAAGTCGAGATCGTCCTCGCAAGGCGTCGCTTCGTATTCCGGCCCCTGGAGCTGCCGCAACAGGCCGCCGGCTTTCTCGACGCCATCATTGGCTCGCAAATCGACCGGCTGACGCCTTGGAGTCCGGCCCAGGCAGCCTTCGGCTGGGAGCCGCCGAAGGAAACGTCGAGCGGCCGGATCGCGGTCGTCGTCGCCGCCACAGCGCGATCCGCGGTGATGCCCTTTGTGACAGCGCTGGAGACGTTCAAACCGAATTCGATCGTGGTGTCGACGGCCCCCGATGGCGGAGGCGATGAGCGCCGAACGATCGTTTTCTCGCACGAGGCAAATCGGGATCTGCCGATGTGTCGCCTGCGTCGCCTTCTCGTTGTGGCGCCCGCGGCAGCCGGACTGGCGGCTGTGGCGGCGTTCGCGGCCTGGCTGCAAGTCAGCGCCAATCTCGAGGACTCGCGGCTTCAGATTTCGCGGCAGATGGCGGAGCGGCGAGCCGCGCTTTCGAGCGGGCGCAACGGCGTCGTTGAAGAGGCGACGGCGAAGCTCGCGCAAAAGAAACGGGAAATGGCTGCGACCGTCATTGTGCTCGAGTCGCTGTCGCAAGCCTTGCCGGACGACACGTATCTGACCGAACTGCATGTGGCCGACGGCAAGCTGGAAATCACCGGCGTCACCCGCGAAGCGGCATCCTTGATCGGGATTATCGAGCAAACCGAACAGTTCAAGAACGCCACTTTTTTCGCGCCGACGACGCGGGCCCCGCTTGAGGTCGGCGAGCAGTTTCATATCGATGCTCAGATCGTTCCCACCTTTCCGGCGTTTCCATGAGCGCGACGGGCTTAACGACGGTCGGATCATCTCGCCGGGCATGGCTGGCGCTGCTGACCTACGCGATTTTTTTGGTCGGTCTGACGACGGTCGCCGTCGCAATGATCTCCAGCCTTTTGGACTCGTACGCCGCGCTGGACAGAAACCGGGCGATTCTGGCCCGCTTCGACCAGCAGATGGGGCGCACGACGCGGCGTTCAGACGCCGCGACAGCCGCAGTCAACGGGCCGCCCTTCCTTAGCGGCAAGACAATCACCATTGCGGGCGCCGCGCTGCAAGAGCGAGTCGAGGCCGCTGTCAAGAAAGCGGGAGGCAATGTTCTCTCGTCCCAGATCGATTTGCAGGGCCCGCGGTCCGGGGAAGGATTTGTCGGCCTGACCGAGAGTCTGGAAATCGACCAGTCCGCTTTGCAACCGTTACTCTACGATCTCGAAGGCGGCATGCCGTATCTTTTTGTCGAAAATCTTGCGATACAGGCTCCGCAGGCCTTTGGCGAGGCGGACGGGACTCCGATGCGCGTCCTCATGGGAGTGTCAGGGCAATGGCGAGAGCCCCAGTGAGACGTGTGGCGATAGCAACGGCAACGGCCGTTGCCGGGCTTTTGACCGGCGCGGCCGGCCTCACCCGGCCCCAATCTTACGAAGTCTCTGTTGCCGCGATCGAGACCGAAAGCGTCGGCCACGACGTGAGCGGAGGAGCGCCGGCTGAAGGCGGATCAGCTGCGGCCGAGCCCTCGACAACCGGCAATCCCTTGTGGGCCATTCCCATTTCCAAACTTTCCGCTACTCGCGACCGTCCGCTGTTCTCCGTGTCGCGCCGGCCCCGGACGCCGGCGGCGCCCTCGGCGCCGGCGCCAACGCCAACGGTGATCGCACAACCCCACGCGCCGGAGACCCCACCTTTCACCCTGGTTGGAACGATCATCGGCGACGACAATCGAATCGCGATCTTCTACGACGAGACCTCGAAGATCGCCTCGGGAGTCAGGGAGGGCGAGAGCGCCTCGGGATGGACGCTGCGCTCGGTCGATCTGCGTTCGGCGATCGTGGAGGGGAGCGGTCGCACGGTGACGCTCGATCTGCCGGAGCCCGCCGCGCAGGAAAGCCCAGCGCCGCGCATTTCCCGAACGCCGGGAAAACACAGACTGCACGACAATTCGGATGGGCTTTGAGCCGGGAGGAAAGAAACCACGGATCACCAAGCGGTGTCGAGCCGCCAGTCGAGCGCTAGATAGGGTTCCGGTCGCCACTCATACGCCAGTCGCCGGGCTTCGGCGAGTTGCGCTTCGCTCATCTTCGAGGCGACCGCATCGCGAATGAGCACCCAGCGTCTGCGCAGTCTCGGCTCGGCATGCGCCACGGCGAGGTTCAGCCATGCTTGGGCGAGCACGAAGTCCTGCGCCATGCCCTGCCCTTTGTCGTACATCAACCCAAAGAAATATTGGGCCGTCGGGAGGCCGGCCGCCGAGGCGAGATGAAGCCAGTAGGCGGCGACGGCGAAATTCTGCGGCACGCCCTGGCCCCGCAGGTACATCACGCCGAGATAGGTCTGCGCCCGCGCATCGCGCTGCTCTGCAAGGGGCAGGAAGATCTCGGCCGCCCGCACGTAGTTCTGAGCGGCGTAAGCCCGCGAGCCGGCTGCAAAAGCGTCGGCGCGCGCGGCTGGGACTACAGCTATCGATAGTAGGAGAAAGAGGAGTAGCAGCGCGCCTCCCGGGGGCATCCACGTCCGTCGACGTTGGGCGCTGGCGCCGCGCAGCGGCGTCAGGCCAGCGATCCATCCCCAGATTTCGCGCCCGCCGGTCGCACTCGACACCCCCGGAACCTCCCGATGAGACTGCCTAATTTAGGGTCGAAAGAATCGTGTCCGTGACCCACCCCAACCATATCGCCGGCGCAAAGAAGGCTCCGAACGGAACCCGGCCGGCGGCGCGTAGGACACGCGCCCGTTTCTTCTGACGAAAGACATAGGCGATCAGCGCTGCGACCGCCGCAATTTCGATCGAAATTGGCAGCATTGGCAAGCTCAGCCACGCGCCCGCCGCGCCAGCCAATTTCACGTCGCCAAGTCCGAGGCCGTCGCGCCCGCGAAAGCGTCGAAAGACGATGCGCACGAGCAAAAACAATCCTGCTACGAAAGCCGCGCGAGAAAGCGCCATCAATGCGGCTTCGAGGCCAGCGTCGGAATTTGCGGCCGCGCGGATGACGCCGAGCGCAAATGCGCCCCCGCTCAAGACGTCTGGAACGACGTAACGTCGCGCGTCCGCCGACGCGACGCCAAGCATCGAAAGGCCGAGAGCGCCCCCTAGCGCGCCCTCGATTCCGGGCGCAACCGCGAAGCCGACAAGCAGGACGCCCGCTGCCGCAAGGCTCCATCCAAGGCTTGGGCCCCACTCTCGCGCGCCCGTCCCGGAGCGGTCAGCGCGTTCAAACGAAATGTCGGATTCCGACCTGTCGGAAGCAAAGTCAGGTTCGAGAGCTGTCACTGGAGCGTCCTGTTCGGCTCCGGCAGGATGTTGGGGGGCAGCCCCAGCGGCATCCCAAGCG
>JAFAHO010000145.1 GCA_019237205.1 Hyphomicrobiales bacterium | reverse complement strand
TCGCCCTCCAGCGCATCCCGCGCCTCGTCACCTGAAACACGGGGCGTGAGCGGCCCCGAACCTCAAACCCATCCCTTCAACCCGCAAACCCCCTCCACCCGTTTCAGGCCCAAAGCCGGAGACGATGCCGCGCGTCCGCGAGCAAGCACGGTTCCAAAAAATCACCACAACGCGCCGCCGACCGACGCGGAAACGTCACGGCGCTGCATAACGCAGGCTAGGGATCGTTCCAGCAGGAGATGAGAATGCTCACCGAAAGATCGTTCAGCAGATCGCGCCGCCGCTTGAGCAATGAAACGAGCGCGGCTGCTGCACTGCGGAAGTATGAAGGGCGGCGCACCGGCCGCTGGGTCGCGAAGCTATGAACCGATCGGGTGCGGGCCGTCGGAATTGATGTGATGAAGATGAGTTCTGAAGAGCTGAACGAATTCGTCGCTGAGATTGACCGTCGGGGCGGTCCCGGCAGTCCAGACGCGGCAAGATACTACTCCGACTTTGAATATGTCCCGACAACGCACGTGGACAAAAGCGCTGATCCGTTTAGTCCAGAGTATCTGAAGCAACAGCTGAGCCTGTATCGCGAGCTTTCCGGCCGTCAATTGAACCAGTTTGCGAACGAACACACGTCCATTGATCTTCCGAGGCACATTGCCGCCCGAAATCCTTATGATCATCCGGAACCGACAAAACTCGCCATTCATCTCATTCGGCTTAACAGCGCGCTAAGGCTCGCCAACGGGCGGCGTGGCGCGAAGCTGCTCGATATGGGTTGCGGCTGGGGCTTGTCTTCGGAGTTAGCGGCCTATCTCGGTTTTGACGTGCATGCGGTCGATGTGAACGGAGACTTTATTGAGCTCGTTCGTGCAAGGTCACAAAGGCTTGGCCTCAGTATCAAAACGACCAAAGCGACGTTTGATCAACTAATCATTAAGGATAGATACGATATTGTACTGTTTTATGAGTGTCTGCATCACGCAGTTACTCCCTGGACGTTGCTTGAAAAGATGACACAAGCTCTTACGTACCGGGGAAAGATCGCGATCTGCGGAGAGCCGATCAATGAGTTCTGGTGGTCGACGTGGGGTTTGAGACTCGATCCGATTTCTGTTTACTGCATCCGAAAACATGGGTGGTTTGAAAGCGGCTGGTCAAAGGATTTTTTGATTAAGTGCCTTGATCGGTGCCTTCTCGAAACGAAATACATCCGAGCAGACGATCCGGAGATTGGTCCGGTTGTGGTCGCTTCGAAGGACGTCGCGCTGGGCGCAGGTTGGCTTGCTAGAAACTCCACCATGGAGGGAGCAGAGCTTGACGAGTCATACATCGTCGTCTTTGGGCACACGAGAATCCACTTCGAGACTTCGATGGGATCAAAGCCTAAAGTGCTGATTCTTCATAACTTCAGGCTGCAGCCCGTACGGCTGACCTGGTGGCTCGACACAGGGGGCCCCGAGACAATCGAACTGCCCGTGGGTCAAACCAAACTGAACCTTGGCCCCGTAGATCGCGGAAACACTGTCTGTTTCCGCGCGGAATCGTGGATTCCGGCCGATGAAATCGGAAATAACGACCATCGACGCTTGGCATTTCAGATCTCAGACATTGAGGGTTGCGAGCTGCCGGAACCGATTCCGCCCCGCGAGGAACTTCGAGACGCATTTACGATGGAATGGCACAAATGGTGGTCTGCTCGGGCCAAGGCGTGAGCCATCCCCACCGAATTGGGCGGTCGGCGCGCGGCGCGGTCGAAAAGAAGCACGGCATGGCCCCGGGCTTCGATACCTCCTATTCCGCCGGCTGCTCCCTCAATTCGCCATGGGCGTGCGACTCGATCGAGGCCGGCGAAACATGGGCGAATTTTGCGAAAGAGTAGAGCATCACCGCGACGCCAAGGTAGCTCAGCGCGACCACCGGCGATTGTGCGACGCCGAGGTCCTCGGCGTGGATCAGGCCGAAGAAGGTCAGAATCGACCCGGCGAGAGCGAACCATGCGGCCTTCTCGAGCTGGCGTTCGATGATGAACACGGTGACCGCGCCGAGAATAATGCCGGCGAGCGTGGCGCCGCCGCCGAGCGTCTCCAGGCCCCGGTACAAGACGCCGGTGGCGCCGAGCTTGTCGAAGCCGACGGCGTTCGCGCTGGTCCCGGCGGCGCCGAGCGCGCCGTCGATCATGGTTTTGCCCCAGGCCGCAATCTGCGGAATCATCGCCAGGATGATCGCGGGCGCATGGCTCCTCGGCGTCTCCTGGAAAGCCTGCGAGCCGATCAGCATGCCGATATAGAGCAGGATCGGCAGGATCGCGACCACCGGGATCAGGCTGCTGACCAAGGCCACGATTCCCAACCACGTCAGCACCAGCACCATCACGCCGGTCGCGGCGGAATAGCCGATCCGCCCGCCCATCGCCTTCCAGCCCGGATGGCCGATATAGACGGCGTTGATGAACGGATTACCCAGGAGGCAACCGATCAGGCTGATGACGCCGTCGGCCGTCAGCACTTGCGTCGTCGGAAACGAGTCGCCAGCCGCGGCGGCGCTCTCGACGTTGTCCATCGCCTCGACGAGATCATAGATGCCGAAAGGAATCGCGGTGACCAATATGACGCCGATGAATTTGAAGCCGGAAAAGACGTGACCCACGGCCGGTATGGGAAACGAGAAGCCAAAGTGTGAGAAGGCGTCGCCGACGGTCGCTACGCTCAAGCCGCCATAGCCCAGACCGAAGAGATTCGATCCCCAGGCGATGAGCGTGCCCGCCGCGATCGCAATCAGGCCGCCCGGCACGTCCTGGAAATACCGCACGCCGCCGAACCAATTGGCCAGGATGATCGCGAAGCAGACAAGGCCGATGAGGGGCGTCTCGAACACCAGGAGGCCGGGCCGCATCGAAATGAAGGTGATGGAAATGCCGGCGAGCGAACCCAGGAGCGCCGCCCGCGGCGTGATCCTGCGGATCACCGGCGCGATGAAGCCGCCCGCCATCAGCACAAAACTCTGGACGAAGACCCAGGTGAGGCCTGCCTCCCAGGCCTGGATCGGATCGTTGGTCCTGAGCAGGATCGGCAGCATGACAACGAACGTGACGACAAACATGTGCGGCACGCTGGTGCCCGACGGCAGGGCGCAGACATCCGTGCGGCCGGTCTTCTGGGCCAACCGATAGGCAAGCCAGGCGTAATACACCGTGCTGAGAAACAGCATCAGCCCGAGGGCGGGAAGAATTCTGCCGAACACCAGCGAATCCGGCATCTTCAGGACGAAGCGTAGGAGCCCCGTCAATACGAGGACGTTGACCAGAATGTTGGTGCCGAAGCCGAAGAAGGCGTTCCAATCGCCGGGAACCCAGAAACGTTCGCGCCCTGTCGCCGTCGCTGTGATTGACATCGCTTCATGCCCCCTTTGTGTGAGGTTTCGATGAGCCGCTTTCGCCGAGCGCGGCTAGAGCTTCGATCAGCGGTTCAGAATTAGAGACCCAGCCGAAAATGCCGCCCTGCGCCTTGATCATCTTGAGGCCCATGGCGTGAAATTCGGGAAAGTAAGAGCCCACGCAGTCCTCGAGCACGAGGCACTCGTAGCCTCGGTCGTTGGCTTCGCGCACCGTGGTGTTGACGCAGACTTCCGTCGTCACGCCGGTGACGACGAGTTGCTTGACGCCGCGGTGCTGAAGAATCGCGTGGAGATCGGTGGCGTGGAAAGCGCCTTTGCCGGGCTTGTCGATGACCGGCTCGCTCGGCTCAGGGTAGAGCTCGGCGATGATGTCGTGGCCCGGCTCGCCGCGCACCAGGATGCGGCCCATGGGCCCGGCGTCGCCGATGGTCGTCGCGCTGCGTCCGCGCGCTTTCTTGGCCGGCGGCAGATCGGCGAGATCAGGCCTGTGGCCCTCCCGCGTATGCATCGCGAGCAACCCTGCGGCTCGCCATGCCGCGAGGAGCCGCTTATTGGGCTCGATCGTCCGGCGTAATTGCGAGACGTCGTTGCCAAGCATCTCGCCGAAGCCCCCTGGCTCGAGAAAGTCGCGTTGCATGTCGATGATGAGCAACGCGCACTGGTGGGGCGCGAACTCGAAGGCGTAGGGCTCGGCGGCGATCTTGGCCACTTTGCTCATCCCCGATTCACCCCCGACGCCGCCTAAAAAAAGGGCTCTTCGCCTACCGTTCAGCCGCCGCTGCGCGCCGACGAGCGCTATTCTCAGTGCGCCGTCGACGTTCGGCTCGGGCCAACATTACCCAAGCAACATTCATGCCCAAATCGCAGCGCCATAGTTGCGGGAGCAGTTGGCAGTCACGCGCCGCCCGAGTTGTCTGGGACCTCGATCGAGCGACTTGCGCTCATTAGGAGAAACCGCCTGCTGAACGCGGCTGGTCAGCCTGCCGCAAGCTCGCGCCGGCTCAACTCCTCTCATTCGGCTCCGGGAATCCCGTCCTGCGTGGTCGAACTCTGCAAGGAGCGCGAGATGAAGGCTCGCCGATTGAGGTTGAGCGGGGTCGCCGCTGCGGCGCTGGCGCTTTCAGGCCCTCCCATGGCCCATGCAGCCGACCTCCTGACCCTGAAGGAGCCGCCGGCGCAACCGGTGTTCTTCGCGCCGCCGTTCACGTGGACCGGTTTCTATGTCGGTTTGAACGCGGGCGGCGTCCTGGGGGCCGGGAGCCGGTCGACGACGCTCTACGACGCCAGTTTCCCGCTTCTTTCAGCCTATTATCCCGACACACTCGGAACCGCAGCGAGCGGATGGCTGGGCGGCGGCCAGACGGGCATGAATTGGCAGTGGGGTGGGGCGGTGTTCGGCGTCGAGACGGACATCGACTGGACGAGCATGAACAAGACCTACTCGTTCACAAGCGCGCCTCTCACGGTTTATGTCCCCGGCGATATCGTCAACGTCAACGCGTCGGGGAAGCTCGATTGGCTCGGGACGACGCGGGCTCGCATCGGCTTTGTCGCCACCCCGGACTACCGCCTGATGTTCTATGGGACGGGTGGTCTCGCCTACGGCGGCGGCGCCGGCCGCGTGAACGTCTTCGACAACCTCGCTGGCCTTGCCTGGCATGGGGCTCCAAGCTCCAC
Source organism: Hyphomicrobiales bacterium (assembly GCA_019237205.1). Taxonomy (GTDB): domain Bacteria; phylum Pseudomonadota; class Alphaproteobacteria; order Rhizobiales; family Beijerinckiaceae; genus Roseiarcus. The sequence goes on along the minus strand of JAFAHO010000145.1, from coordinate 40,586 downwards.
GCGGCTTGGCTGGACGCTCGGCGCGGGCGTCGAATACGCCATCACCGACAATGTCACGCTCAGGGGCGAGTACCTCTACTACAACCTCGGCAGCAGCAACGTCGTGACCGTCCCGAACCTGGCCGCCAGAAGCTTCTTTCCGGATGTCTACGCCGCGGCGAAATATGACTACGACGGCTCGATCGTCCGCATCGGCGTGAGCTTCAAGTTCTAACCATCAAACTTCAAGTTCTAGCCGCCGGCAGGCTGCCTCAAGGTAAGACCCAGGCGGCGGCGAAACCCTGGCCTCCCGGTTCAACACGGAGTGCCAAAGATGCACCGCTCTCGTTTCTTTGGTGAGCTGGTCTTCGACCGGTTCTGGCGGACCGCAAAGTAATTTGGCATGCCGATGCCGGACTGGGTAAAAGACGGAACGTTCCTTGGCTTGTTTCGAGACGCAATACTTCTTTGCCAGATGGGTCAAAACCATTGGCCCGAATGTGCCCCAACGATAGTTTTCCGGGCGAATGTCGCCTTCCATTAGCCGCCTCCAGTAGAAGACGGCCGTTTTCCTCGGGCCGTAGAACGGCGGTCTCCAGTTGACCTGGGGTATGAGGCAGAGCTCGCGAACCATGCCGGAATTCGCCGGAAGTCGCAGAACCGCTCCGTCTATCGAGGTCTCGTGCTCCCAACCGAAGACATATTCGTCATCGAAGTCCAGGGGCCTAATGAAATAAAGGTCGAGATCGACCCAATAGCCCAACCCTTTTGCTTGCATGGCATAGCGGAAAAAATCCGTGCCGAGCGCCGCCAAACCAACGTCAAAGTATCTCGCAAGCGTTGGGTACGGAACCACCTCGTTCGCGTCGCGGACCTCCACGCCATTCGGAACGCCGCGCAGTTTTTCCGGGGTATAGGAATACAGCCTGAATGGGTGGCCGACGGACAGCGCCGAGACCAGGGTCAGGCGCTCAACATATCCGAGCTGTTCGCCGACCCACAGTGAATTCAATCTATCGAGCATTCCCCATCCCAGCAGATCCGTTTCTTTGTCAAGAATCTCGCTTTCCTACTGTAACGCTCCGCGAGCAAGGCCTGTCCAAACGTCAATCGACTTTCTCGCGCGCAATCGCCCCCGTCGGCGTGGCCGGCCGCAGAAGGCATGCGGCGTTCCGCCAATCCATCACGATGCGATCGGCGGCGCCAGCAAAAAAGGACAGTCTCGCGACGGCCGCATTGATTTTTCGGTTGACGACGCCGGCGAGGTATCGCTGTTTCGGCGGGTCATTATTTCTGAAAAACAGAATTAGTGTTGTCGGGTCAACGTGAGGCTCGAGGCGATGGCTTCCACGAGACCGCCAAACCTCCGTGCGGCCCCCAAAGTCCGGAAGTGGCGCCGCAAGCCCCTGAAATCGCACGAAACGGCGATGAAAAGGCGCCGGCGGCGAGCGGATGAATCACGTCGGAGAAGTCGCGTTGGGTTTAACCCCTTAAGGGCAGGGCGGAGTTGACTCGTCCGTCCGCGGAACAAGCAGTCGGCTTGGGGATTGCGAAGTTGCAGAATGTGGCGCCTAAATCCTTGAAAGGGCTCGCCCGCCTCCAAGCCGCGCGCAGATCGGTCGGAGGCGTCGCGGCTACCAGCGGATCAGCGCCGCGCCCCAGGTGAAGCCGCCGCCCATCGCCTCGATCATCACGAGGTCGCCCGGCTTGATCCGACCGTCCTCGACCGCGACCGCGAGCGCCAGCGGCACTGAGGCGGCAGAGGTGTTGCCGTGACGGTCGACGGTGACGACCACCTTGGAATGGGGGATGCCGAGCTTGTCGGCGGAGGCGTCGATGATTCGCCGATTGGCCTGATGCGGCACGAACCAGTCGATGGCGTCTGCGGTGACGCCGGCGTCTGCGAAGCAGCCCTTGATCACGTCGGTCACCATGCCGACCGCGTGGCGGAACACCTCTTTGCCTTCCATGCGCAGGTGGCCAACGGTCATCGTCGCGGAGGGGCCCCCGTCCACGAAGAGTTTTGCGCGATGGCGCCCGTCGGCCCTGAGGCGTGAGGCAATGACGCCCGGCGAAGCGATCAGCCCATCGCTCTCGCACGCTTCGAGCACGATTGCGCCCGCGCCGTCGCCGAACAGCACGCAGGTCGTGCGGTCGCTCCAGTCGAGAATGCGCGAGAACGTCTCGGCGCCGATCACCAGCGCCCGCTTGTTCGAGCCGGAGCGCAGGAACTTGTCGGCTGTCGCGACCGCATAGACGAAGCCGGTGCAGACCGCCTGCAGATCAAACGCAGCGCCGTCGACGATGCCGAGGCTCGCCTGCACTTGGGTCGCGACTGCCGGGAACGTGTAGTCCGGCGTCGAGGTAGCGACGACGATAAGGTCGATCGCGGACGTCTCAAGGCCGGCGTGTCGCAGCGCCGCCTCGGCCGCCTTCGTCGCAAGACTCGCGGTCGTCTCGCCGTCGCCGGCCACATAGCGCTGCTTGATGCCGGTGCGCTGCTGGATCCAGGCGTCGGACGTATCGACCCGATGCGCGAGCTCCGCGTTGGTGACGACGCGGGCGGGAAGCGCAGCGCCGACGCCGCGAACCCGTGAACGAAGGATGGGTGTCATGGAGCAGACGCGTTTCGGATCACTGGGCGGCGGACGTATGCGAATGCGCCGCAGTGGGGCGGGCGGCGTCGGCCTGCGCGATCATTTCACGAATCTTGCCGAGCAATTCCTGGCGCACCATGTCGTAGCCCAATTCGATGGCGCCGGCATAGGCTTCGGCGTCGGCGCCGCCATGGGCCTTGATGACGACGCCGTCAAGTCCGAGAAACACGCCGCCGCTGGCGCGCGGGCTCATTTTCTGGCGCAAAGCGTCCAGCGCCTTGCGCGCGAACATAAAGCCGATGCGCGACATGAGGCTGTGGCTCATCGCGGCGCGCAGGTAGCGACTGAGCTGTCTCGCCGTGCCTTCGGCGGTCTTCAGCGCAATATTGCCGGTGAAGCCTTCGGTGACGAACACATCCACCGCGCCTCGGCCGAGATCGTCGCCCTCGACGAAGCCGTGGTAGCGCATGTTGGGCAGATTGGCTGCGCGCAGGATGCGGCCGGCGGCCTTGACTTCCTCGACCCCCTTGATCTCCTCGACCCCGACATTGAGAAGCCCGACCGTCGGACTGTCGATATCGAACACGATTCGCGCCATCGCTGCGCCCATGACCGCGAGATCCACGAGATGTCGCTCGTCGCCGCCGATCGTCGCGCCGACGTCGAGGACGATCGATTCGCCGCGCAGCGTCGGCCAGAGCGCTGCGATCGCGGGACGCTCGATCGGCGCCATCGTGTGCAGACAGAATTTCGCCATCGCCATCAGCGCGCCCGTATTGCCGGCCGAAACCACGCAATCGGCCGCGTCGGCCTTCACCGCCTCGATTGCCTGCCACATCGAGGAGACTCGCCGACCGGTGCGCAGCGCCTGGCTCGGCTTATCGGTCATCTTGACGGCGACGCCGGTATGAAAGAGCCGCGAGCGCGCGGCGAGGTTCGGAAAGGCGGCGAGCATCGGCCCGACCATCTTCTCGTCGCCGTACAGCAGGTACCGGGTGTCCGGACGACGCTCGAGCGCAATCGCGGCGCCGGGCACGACGACAGAAGGTCCGCTGTCGCCTCCCATTGCATCAAGCGCTATGCGAATGTCGCTCGCCATTCCCTCGTCCGACCGCGCCCGAAGCGCCCTGGCTCGGGCGGCGCCCGGCGCGGCGCGACAATAGCGCCTTCGACGCGCAAGGCAACGTCGGGGCGGCGAAGGAGCGCCCGTGCACCATCGGAAACTCGCGCCGGCGCGGGAGCTTCCGTCGCTCCGGCAGTCAAAGCTGCGATTCCGAGCTCAGTCTGGCGTCTTCCCAGCGCGATCGCCGAGCGCCGAAAAAGGCGATGCGGCGTCCTCCGAATCCTTGGGTGATTCGAACACAGCGCCGGGCTTGCGAGGGTAGGGATCGAGCCCCAGCGCCAAGAATTCCGCCGCCAGGGCGCCGAGATCGATCCTGCCCTCGATGATCGGATCCGGTTCGTCCTCGTCGTCGATCGAGAACGTCTGCGGCTCGCTCGAGAGCCTGCGGGCCACCACGTCATCCGCGAGCTCGGCGAAACGGACATCGACCTCCTCATTGACGACCGCCGGGAACGGCTCGAGCGAGACAACGCATATCTGGGTGAGCCGCCCGTGCACCGCGCCCGTGACCCTCACCTCACCCCGCCCAGTCCGCTTGAGAGTAAGGTCCGCGCTTAACGCCTCGATCGAGGGAAGCCTGTAGAGCGCCGCCAGCGCTTCGCGCTCCGTCGGGCTTGCTTCGATGGCGACGGTCTGGCCGTCCCTGGGGATGGAATCGACCCGCACGACGCGGCGGAAGGGCTCGGACATGACTCAGGCTCCTGACGTGATAGGGCCATCCGGAAAGCGGAAGCGTCCCGCAACGAAGTCCTCGATCGGCATGGCGGCCAGAGCGGCGTCGATCGACGCGACATAGTCGGCAAGCGCCGCCGCGTGCAGAGCGCCGTTCGGCCCTCCCGCATAGACGTTGCGAGCCAGCGCCGCGGCGAGGTTGGCGCGCGACCCCGACGCAAGCGCCGTGGCATAGGCGACGTTCCGGCCGTAGAAGGCTTCCTTCATCGTTTTCAGCCGCCTCGAGACGGCGATGTCGCTCAGCGCCATCTCGCGAAGCGCATCGTCGAAGTGAAGGAAGAGGCTGTCAACGAGGTCCTGCGCGACATGGTGACCCAAACCGCCGATTGCGACGAGACGTCGCAGGACGAGCCCGGCATGCAGCGTCAGGATCTCGAACCGCCCATCGAGCCGATCCGGCGCTCTCAGCGCCTCGTAAAGCGCCGGCCGACGGGTCGCGGCCACGATCTCGCCGCGAAGTTGCTCGATGAGGGCCTTGCTCGCGCGTCTGGCGCGCCATCGGGCGAGAATCATCGCGAACGCGCCTTCATGCGTCGCTTGGCGCCGGCAGGGCGGCGCCTTGCATTTGTTCAGCCGCTCGGGTTAGGCATCCGCGGTCGGACTGGCAAGCAAATAAGGGCCAGACGAGTCGGAGAATGTGAATGGGTCACGGGCCGAAAGTCACGCGGTGCATCAATCGGCGCCTTGCGCTCGCAGGCGCGATGGCGCTCGGCGCGATGCTTGGAGGCTGCATCGGCTACGACGGCGACTTCGATCGCGGCTATCAGGTCGACGAAGAGACGCTGGCGCAAATCAAAGTCGGGGCGACGACGAAACCGCAGGCGTTGGCCCTTCTCGGCACGCCCTCGACGACGTCGACCGTCGGCGGAGACGCCTGGTACTATATTGGCCAGAAGATGCATCGTGCGCTGGCCTTCATGCCCGTCCAGATGACGGACCAGCATGTGCTCGCGGTCTATTTCGACAAGGGCGGCAAGGTCGACCGCATCGCTAACTACGGCATGCAGGACGGCAAGGTTTTCGACTTCGTCTCCCGCACGACTCCGACCGGCGGCACCGAGCCCGACTTCCTCCGCAACATGATGGCGGGCCTTTTCCGCTTTACCTGAGCCGCGGTTGGACTCTCGCTCCTTCGCAGGACGGGCGAGAGAACAGAAAAAGGGCGGAGCCGCGGCCTCTGCCCTCTCGTCCTTGTCGTCGCTTTCGTCTCAGTGGGCGAGGATCGCCAGGAGCAGGAGCGCGACGATGTTGGTGATCTTGATCGCCGGGTTGACTGCGGGTCCGGCGGTGTCCTTATAAGGGTCGCCGACGGTGTCGCCGGTGACGGAGGCCTTGTGGGCGTCCGAGCCCTTGAAGTGCTTCACCCCGTCCTTGTCGATGAAGCCGTCCTCGAAGCTCTTCTTGGCGTTGTCCCAGGCGCCGCCGCCCGACGTCATTGAAATCGCGACAAAGAGGCCGTTGACGATCACGCCGAGCAGCGAAGCCCCCAGCGCTGCGAAAGCGGCGGCTTTGGACCCCGAAATCCAATAGGCGCCGAAATAGACGACGAAGGGCGCGAGCACCGGCAAGAGCGACGGGACGATCATTTCCCGGATCGCCGCCTTGGTCAGCATGTCCACCGCACGGCCGTAGTCGGGACGCTGCGTGCCTTGCATGATGCCTGGCATTTCCTTGAACTGGCGGCGGACCTCGATCACCACCGATCCCGCCGCCCGCCCGACGGCAGTCATCGCGATGCCCGCGAACAGATAGGGGATGAGGCCGCCGAAGATGAGGCCGGCGACGACATAGGGGTTCGAGAGGTTGAAATCGACGACGCCGACGTCCTTGAAATACGGCGCCCCGGTTTCGGTGAAGTGCCGGATGTCGTTGGTGTAGGCCGCGAACAGAACGAGCGCGCCCAGGCCCGCCGATCCGATCGCATAGCCTTTGGTGATCGCCTTGGTCGTGTTGCCGACCGCGTCGAGCGCGTCGGTCGACTGGCGCACCTCCTTGGGCAGGCCTGCCATTTCGGCGATGCCGCCGGCGTTGTCGGTGACCGGCCCGAATGCGTCGAGTGCGACGATCATTCCGGCCAGACCAAGCATGGTCGTGACTGCGATCGCGGTGCCGTAGAGGCCCGCAAGTTGGTACGTCGTCACGATGCCCGCGACGATGACGAGCGCGGGGAGCGCGGTCGATTCGAGCGAGACCGCCAGGCCCTGGATGACGTTGGTGCCGTGGCCGGTTACCGAGGCCTGCGCGATGGAGACTACGGGACGCTTGCCAGTGCCCGTGTAATATTCGGTGATGACCACGATGAGGCCCGTCACGGCGAGGCCGATCAGGCCGCACACGAACAGGCTCTTGCCGGTGACCACAGACCCCGCGACTATACCGACGTCGCCCCATCCGACGACGAACTGTGTGGCGATCGCGAGGCCCAGGATCGACAGGACGCCAGTGGCGATGAGGCCCTTGTAGAGCGCGCCCATGATCGAGTTGTTCGCGCCGAGCCTGACGAAGAACGTGCCAATAATCGAGGTCACAATGCATACTGCGCAGATCGCCAGCGGATACATCATTGTCGGGAGCAGCGCCGAGGTTCCCTCGAAGAAGATCGAGGCGAGCACCATTGTCGCCACCACTGTCACCGCATAGGTCTCGAAGAGGTCGGCCGCCATGCCGGCGCAATCGCCGACATTATCGCCGACGTTGTCGGCGATGGTCGCCGGGTTGCGCGGGTCGTCCTCGGGAATGCCGGCTTCGACCTTTCCGACGAGGTCGGCGCCGACGTCCGCGCCCTTGGTGAAGATGCCGCCGCCGAGACGGGCGAAGATCGAGATCAGCGACGCGCCGAAGCCGAGCGCAACCAGAGCGGCGATAACCGTCCGATCGGACGGCGCGTAGCCCAGCACGACAGTCAGAAAGCCGAAATAGCCTGAGACGCCGAGAAGCGCCAGGCCAGCCACAAGGAGGCCGGTCACGGCGCCCGACCGGAATGCGATGTCGAGGCCGCCGGCGAGCGATTTCGTCGCCGCCTGCGCCGTGCGCACATTCGCGCGCACCGAGACGTTCATGCCGATGAAGCCGGCCGCGCCGGAGAGAATCGCGCCAATCGCGAAGCCGGCCGCGACAGTCCATGAGAGCAGCAATCCCAGCGCGATGAAGACGACGATGCCCACGCCCGCGATGGTGGTGTATTGCCGCCGGAGGTAAGCTTGCGCGCCTTCGCGGACGGCAGCTGAGATCTCCTGCATGCGCTGGGATCCCGCGTCGGCCGCCATGAGGCTACTGACGGTGTAGACGCCGTAGACGATCGACAGCAATCCGCAGAGAATGATCAACCCCAACAGCATGGCGTATAGCCCCCTGATATGGTGCGAGCGCGGCGAGCGCGGCCTGTTTGTGGCGGCCTCATGCCAGAAAGCCGGGCGTGCCGCAACGCACAAACCGGCTGTTCGCGCCCGTTTCGACCAAAGTCGGGCGCTAAAGCAGCTAAAAAGCATCGAAAATCTCGAAGATGCGACAATTAGTCCGCGGCGATTGGCTGATGATGCTCTTCTGTATGCCGGCGCCATATCGAGCCACCGATGCGCAGAAATTCCAGCTCCAACTCGCCTTTGGGTTCAAACAGGTCGTCGCGAACGCCGATCGCGCCCTCGGTCTGGACGATGCCCAACAGCGCGTAGGCGGCGGATAACATGCGCGCCGCGGAACCAGTGTACCACGACCAGCCGCCGCGACCGCCGTGCCCCCAGCCGTCGTAGATGTCGGCGGGTTGTTGAATGGGATTGAGACCGTAGATCGCGATACGCTCGGGATCCGTCTTCTTCAGCGGCGAGATCTTTTCGAATATTTCATAGGCCCGCGCGAGCAGGCGCTCGGCCTTCGTATTGTCGCCCGCCGCGCCGGCGGCTTCGGCGAGCCGAACGAAGCCGTCCACGATCCAGGTGGCGCCATGGCTGTATTGGCCGCCGTTCTCCCTAACCCCCGGGGGATAATCCGCGATCCGGCCCGGATAAGGCTGCGAATGCTCATAGAACGGCGTTTCAAGCAGCAGGACTCGGTCTGCGCGTTCGATCGCCTTGAGGCCTCCCTCGATCGCAGCGAGGGCTCGGTCGTCGTCGCATGCCCCCGAATAGGCGGCCCAGCCGGTCGTCATCGCATTGGGCACGGCGACGACCTGTCCATCGTCGGCAAAGTCAAGCGCGTAGTGATCCCCGAGCCAGGCGACGTCCAGCGCTTCGCGTTGTCCCGCCAAGGCCTCTTCGCATCGTGAGGCGAACGCCTCGTCGCCCTTCAATCGCGCCAGGGGAATGAACCCGTCGAGGACGTTGGCGAGAAAGAAGCCCATCCAGACGCTCGTGCCGACCCCCCGCGTTCCCAGGACGTCGATGCCGTCATTCCAATCTCCTGCCCGCAGCAGCGGCAGTCCGTTTTGGCCGAGAAACCGGAGCGTATAATCGATCGCGAGGCGCGCGTGCTCGTAGACGGTCGCGGTCTCCCGTGAAACGCGCGGAACGACGATCCAGGTATCCTCGTGTTCGGGAACCGCCTCTCCTTCCAGGAAGGGGGTTGACTCGTCGAGAACGCTGGCGTCGCCGAGTTGGCGAACATAACGCGCGAGCACATACGGCAGCCAAAGATGCGGGTCGCTCGCTTTGGTGCGCTGGCCGAGGCCCGTGGCGCCGTTCGGCGCGCGGTGCCACCACTTGAGCACGTCGCCCTCGCGAAACTGTTGGCTGGCGTGGAGCACGATCTGCGCGCGGGCGAAGTGCGGTTCGAGCAAAACTAGGGGCAGCACGTCCTGCAATTGATCGCGATAGCCGGTGGCGCCTCCGCGCTGGTTCGGTCCGACTCGGCCCCAGAGTCGGGAAGCGTAGAGCTGATAGGGAAGCCATGTGTTGACAAGGCGATCGAAGTCGGGCCGGTTCGTGCGCACCTCGACCTTGCCGAGCCGAGCCGCCCACGCGACTCGGGTTGCGGCTAGATCCGCCTCGGCCTGGGCGACCGTCGCTCTTGATGCGGCCTGCAGCGCTTCAGTGCGGCTTATCGCCTGGCCGAAAACGATGACGATCTTCGTCTCTTCTCCTGGCGCAAGCGTCAGTTCTGCGCAGAACGCAGCGACCCGCCGTCCGTCGTCAGTGGCCGAGCCGTCGGCCGAGCCTGTCTCGACCATCGCCGGCGTATGGATGTCGCGCCCGGGCCCGCCGAAGAACCGGGTCCTGATCGTTTCTGTTGCCGGGTTAGCCATGCTGGTCGCTGCGAAGGCGAAGCCGCGCTCGAAATCGTTGCGAGGATTCTGAAACAAGAGGATCGAGCGGACCGTTTCGTCTTGAATCTTGTCTACGCTTTCGTTGGGACTTTCCTCGAGGGCCAGGTCGAAGAATGGTGCGATGCGCAACCGCTTTGGCTTCGTTCCGATGTTGTGCAATGTGAGGAGCCGCGTGTCGCACGGGCGGTCCGGAGCGACGAAGACTATATATCTTATTGTTAGATTGGCCCGCGACTTAGTGAAAGTCGCGACTCCCGGCTCATAGACGACCTGGTGCGTCGCGTCCTCAGGCTGAAAGGGCGCGAAACCTGGCGCGTCGGTCTCGCCGGTTTCAAGATCGCGCAGGTAGACGACCTGACCCGGCTGCACGACGGTCGAGCTGTCGAACCGGAATGCAGTGAGGCCATTCTGGCGGGCATTGCCGAAGGCGGAGAAGATCTCGCCGTCGTTGGAAACCATGGTCGCCATGCCGAGTTCGTTTGCCATCACATGAGCCCAAGGGCGTGGCGTGCGATGGGTCAGGCTCAAGGACTTGCCATCTGGAAGGAAGGCAAACGGCCAGCGGTTATGCAGGGCGTGAGACGGCTCGACGGCGCGCGTTTCATAAAAGCGGGTGTGCAAATCGGCTTCAGGAAACGGAGCGAGGCCGAGGCGTCGCGCAATGAGCTCGCCCGCCCAGACCGCGTTGTCGGAGCGACCGATGATGAACTCAGCCTCCGCCGATCCATTCGCCTCGAGCGTTACTTCGATTGTAAAGCTCGCAGCAGGATCAAAGGTCCAGAGTTTGCCTTCGTCATCGAGTTTGCGCCATCGCCATCGCTCGCAGCCGGTCGGGCGGGTAAGCGCGCCTTCCCCGAGAAAACGCGTTCGCGAGTCTTCGTATCCGACGAGTTCGGCCCCCGCGCCAGGTTTGACGGCGAAAAATGCGACCTCGCCGCGATCCGCGCGGGCCGAGCGCAGCAGACGGTTGCGCGCCAGGATGGCGTTGAGGGCGCGCGCGAACACGGTCTCGACATGCATCCCGGCGAAATCGAGATCCCGCGCATAAGCTCCGACGTCACTGGCGGCGATTTCGCAAAAGCTCGTCAAGCGGAGCCGGCGCGGGCGTCCCGATGTGTCCGTCAGCCGAATCCGCCAGCTCAAAACGGCGACTTGGCTTTCATCCGGGCTCAGCTCCATGCGCGCCTCGAGGCCGTTCAGCGTGTGGACGATCGCGAGACGGTTGAAGCCGGGCTCTTCGATCCGGTAATCGCCTGCCCGGCGGACTGGCTCAAAGCCGATTGACCACGGGACCCTGCCCTCCTCGCTCACATAGAAGAAATGACCGCGCGCTTGCAGAGGATCGAGGGGCCGGCGAATGAGATCGATCGGGCCGCCTCCGCGTTCGGCGCCCATGACGAACGCGGCTCCGCGGCCGTCGCGCATGATTTCGATGCCTACCGCGCCATTGTTGAGGACGAAACGATCAGGGCGGCCCGCCAGTTCGAGCGGCGCGCCTTCGAGCCAAGGAGCCGGCTTGCCCACCATTCGACGTACCCTCACGACAAAGGCGACGCCGGCCGTCGCAAAAACCGCAATCGCTGCAGCATAGGCGAAGGCAAGGATTCTTACAGGCTCCGGCATGGGCGCCCCGCCCTTGGCTAGCGTCTCGGCGCCGGTCCACGCTTGGTCCCATTCGGCGCCACGTGGAATGTAGAAGGGGATCAGCAGCGGCGCCCAGGTTCCGAACCGGCGAATGCCGTCGGGAATGGCGCGGGCGCGCCCGTTTTGGCCGACGAAGCGCGCCGCGGCCTCGTCGGCCCGATCGCCGCCGAGAAACGACAGGTTGACGAGGCTCGCCACCCTCAGGCCCATGTGGTCGAACCAGATCAGAATGCGCAGCCAGTCGTAAGCGAGCAGGCCGGTAAACAGCGCGAGGCTAAACTGGCGGAAGCTTTCAGGACTTAAGCTTGCATCAGCGCCGATAGCGACGGCTGTCCGCACGGCGCCGTCCTGATTATACCACGCCGGGATCGGAGACTGGCGGAGGAAAGAATTGATGATCGGGGCCATCCAGAGGCCCCACCGCAGCACGCGCACGCCCTGCTCGACGAGGCCTTCAATCCCTTGAGCGCTGATTAGGTTCTTGATTGGACGCAAGCTTCGCTGCAAAGCCGCATCCAAGAGAACGTAGTTGATCGAAAACAGCGGCGCAGCGAGCGACCAGTTGATGACCCCCGCCACCGATTCCGCCCAAAACAGACGCACGCCGCCTGCGACCTCGCCCAGGTTAACCATCCCGTACTTGTTGAAGATGGGGTAGGTAGTGAAATCGCCAAGCGCGCGGCCGTCGAGCCTATAATTCACGTCCGCATAAGCCCAGAACTTGGCGACGACCACTTGAAGCTGAGCGGAGTCGAAATACCACCCGAGGGCGCCGCCTACGACGCCTCCGAGCAACACACCCAGAGCATAGACACGCCAGGTTTGCAGCTTGGCGCGCTTGCCGGTCGTGCTGCTCCAAGCATCGAAGGCGAGATCGACGCCACCGTAACAGAGGGCGCCGAGGCCAAACATCGCAAGGAACCGGGCGCCGCCTCCGTAAGCAGCGAGATCCGCGGGATAAGCGAGTGCGAGGCCCAATCCGGCGACAATGCCCCGCAAGGGCGCTCGGGGGTCGCGATACGCGGCTTTGAGCCGGCCAAAAAAAGGAGGCGTTCCGTCCGCGCTCCCCACGATAGTCGCGCCGAGCGGAAAGAGAAGCGCGCCAAGCAGCGGTCCCGTGAGAAGCGCGTAGCGTGTGAGGATCGCGCCGGCTGTCGGCAGTCGCAGGATCGTCGCGGCGATCAGAATGAAACCGATGAAGAGCGCGCCGTAGATCGCGCCTTTGATGAAGCCCGTGCGCCAGTGATTCCAGACGGCGTCGAATCGCGGCGGCCGGCCGGCAAGCCAGTCGAGCGCGACGCCCGTCATCAGGTACACGATCGCCCATAAGCCGCCTTGCGCGAGCGCGGCGCAGGCGCTGGAAAAAACGATCCCCAGAAACGGCTGAGGGACGAGTTGGGCGGCGTTGGCGATGAGCGGCGTCGCCGCAGCGAAGATCGCGCTCGTCGCGTAGATCACATGCATCCGTCGCGAAAGCGGGGGGCGATCGACGCTGACGAAGCAGATGAGCGTCAGCATGGACTCGCCGAGAAAGAAAAGTGTGAGGGCGCGCCCAATCGCAACCTGCGCCGCAAACGGCAGGTTCGCATGGGCCGTCACGATGGCGCCGATTTCGGCCATGTGCCAATCCGCGGCCAGGATCACGAGGAGATTGAACAGGAAGGACGTCGCAATGAGACTGAACGCCTCAACGAGGCGCAGCCCGCGGGAGCCGCCGATCAACGCCAGGATCGAGCCGCCAACGTAGATCGCGAGAGCAATCGTGGCTCCCGGAACATTGAAGCGGAAGACATCCGCCCATGGTCCCGGCAATTGCCAGAAACCGAGCCCGTCGTTTCGTTGAAACGCAAAGATGGCGAACGCCGCCGCGTCAACCGCAATGAGCGCTTTTGAATACGGGCGCTCGGACAGCGCCACGCGCAACAGTTGCAGGCCGCCAGCGCCGGCTATTGCCGCGAGAATCGGTTCGCGTGACAGGATTGCCCCGTAAGCCGCCAGGGCAACCAGCGCGAGGCCAGCGACGGCGGCCAGCGTCCGAGTGGCGGACCGCCGCGCCCTAGGAGGCGTCATTTCCATAACCTTGTGCCGCGCTCCCCATTCCGCCGTGGGCTCTACTCCTTGCGAATTGCATTGCGAGTCGCAAGCCTGTTGCGGACGCGAGCCCGGCGCCTCATAAGCTCCGGCTGTGACCGAAAAGAGTCAGAGGCGGCGATGAACCGATCAATTGTGTGTGGTTTCGCAGCCGCATTGACGCTTGTGGCCTCCGTCGCTGCGGCGGAACTGCCTTCGCAAGCCAAGAAGGCCAAGCCTGCGGAAGTGCTAAAACACTGCAACATCGCCGGTTCGCCAGGCGTTCTGGCGGCAAACGGCGTCTGCGTAAGGATGAGCGGCTACGTCTCGGCGGGGTTCAACGCGGGGCAGATCAAATAGGTTAGGCTTGGCCTGGGACGCCCCTTGCCTCGCCGATGACCGGCAGTAGGACAAGTCGAGGCCATGACGAAAGAATCCACCTTCGCCCACCTTGGGCGGCCATCACGGATTCCGGAAACGCCGGACGCGGAGACTTTGGACCGGGCGCCAAATCCTCACGCGGACACGGACTATGTCGCTCGATTCGCCGCTCCGGAGTTCACGTCGATTTGTCCGGTGACCGGGCAGCCCGATTTCGCCCATCTCGTTATCGACTACGCCCCGGACAAATGGATCCTGGAATCGAAGTCCCTCAAGCTTTATCTGGCGAGCTTCCGAAATCACGGCGCCTTTCATGAGGACTGCACCGTGCGCATCGGTAAGGATCTCGCCGGCCTCTTGCAGCCGCGCTGGCTCAGGATCGGGGGCTACTGGTTTCCCCGCGGAGGAATTCCGATCGACGTCTTCTGGCAGACCGGCAAGCTTCCAGACGGCGTATGGGTCCCGCACCAGGGAGTCGCGCCCTACCGGGGCCGTGGTTGACCGATCCGGGCGTCTTTGAGACGACCTCGCGCTGAGAGCGACGTCGACCCTCCCGGCGGGCTCACGCCGGGTCGAGCAGCGCAAAGACGCTGACCAGGGCGACGACGATGGTTCCTAGCCCGACTTCGAGCAGGCTCGTCGCACGCAGAACGGCGAGCGCCCTTTTTCCGGTCGCGAGGCGGGGCGCGACGACAAAGCGATTGAAAACCGCGAGCACAATCATGCCGGCCGCGAGCACGATTTTCGCGTCGAGAAGTTCACGGTAGGGCGTCGCCGGAGGGAACGGCGCATGGCCGGACACAAGCGCGATGTTGACGATTCCTGTCAGCACGAGCGCCGCGACGACGAACTGGCCGAAAAAGGAAAAGCTCATCATCGCGGTTAGTGCGTCTCGCCGAAGAGTATAGTCGGCGTACACGGCAAGGCAGAAGAGGAAAGGAACGAGTCCGCCGAGCCAGGCGCCCGCCGTCAGGAGGTGCACGGCGTGGTTCGCACGATGCAGGACGCCCTCGACGCCGGCCTGCATCGCGGCGTGGCCGACAAGCGCAAGGCTGGCCAGCAAAAGCGCCGATAGAATGACGATCATGGGCCAATCGTCGCGCCGCGCGAAAGCAGCGACGACCAGAGCCGTCGCCAGACCGAGCCGTGCAATCCATGCGCGGCCGAAAGACGTATCGGTCAGCACCGCGGCGACCACCCCCGGATCGGTCGCCGCGCTCCAGTCGTCCGCCATCGATGCCGCTTCGAGCGCGAGCCACACGACCGCTGTGAGGAGAGCGATCAGGCTCGACGCCGCGACCAGCCGTCGCGCCGGGGGCGAGAGCGCGTGACGAAGCATGTCGGGAGCATAGAGCCAGAGATATGCGCTCACGCCGAAGGCCATCATGGTCGCCATGAAATGAGCGAAGCGGCAGAGCGCGAGAGCTGTCACCTGCTTCTCGCCGCGCTCCGGTCACAGGGCTGGTCGAATGCTCTGAAAGCCCGCGGAAGGCTTCCCATCACATCTTCATTCCCCCCATCGCCCCGCCCTTCATCGGCGTGGGCCCTGACGCGCCGACCTCTTCGACCGGGAACTCGACCTCGACGGGGCCGGCGGGGTCGAAAGTGAGCGTCGCCTTGACTTTCTCTCCCTTGGCCAGCGGCTTGGTCAGATGCGTGAACATGACATGATAGCCACCGGGCGCGAGCCGGATGGTCGCATGCGCCGGAATGTTGAGGCCATTCTTGAGCTCGCCCATCTTCATCACGCCGCCTTCGGTCTTCATCTCATGGATTTCGACGGCAGCGAAATCCGCCGAGCCGCCGGTCAGTCGCTCGGGCGTCGCGCCGTTGTTGTGGATCACGAAGTAGGCCGCGCCCACCTCGGCGCCCTTCGGGGTCGCGCGCGCCCAGGCCTTGTCGATCGTGACGTCGCCGGCCTTGAATTCCTGCGCGAGCGCCGGCGCGGCGAAGCCGCTGAGCGCAAGGGCGAATGCGAGAGATGAAAAGCGGGTCATGAGCTGTTCCTTCATTGCTTCGAAACCCTGTGGCTCTAACGGCGCGCCGGCGAGCCATTTCATTGCACGGTGAAATCGAAAGTTCCCTGCGTATGGTGGGTGTCGACCGACACCGCATGCCAATGCACGATATAGGCGCCGGGCGGCAGCGCTTTGGCGATCGGAACGATCAGCACCTCCTGATGGCCGGCTTCGGTTCTTGCCGCTCCGAGCGGCGCGGTGGCGCCGCCGGCGGAGGTCAGCGTCACGCCGGAGAACCTCGGTTCGACGCCTTCGCTGAACTCGAGCCGGATCTCGCTCGGCGAAGTGACGGTGCCGCCGACCGGCGGCGTCGACTTTTCGAGCTGGGCGTGGGCGAAAGCCTGGCTGGCGACGAGCGCGAAGGCGAGAGATACGGCGATTCTTAGAGAGAAAGTGCGCATGAGTCATACTCCTTGGGTCAGATTCCTGGCGCTATGCCAAGTCCGTGGGGGAAGATCGGTTCGTCGATTCTGTTGGGGATGTCGTCGAGGTAGATGTCAAAGCTGCCGACCACGCCAACGCCATGGCCGGTCGCGCCGGTCATGGGGACCACTGCCTCCAGGGCGAACTGCCATTTGTCAGCGATGTAGACGAGGCCCGGCTGGAAATTGCCAGTTTGCAGCTGCCCTGCGGCGCCGCCGTTGTGGATCGGCGTCTGGAAGGCGAACTCGGCGACCGGGATCAGATGCTTGATGAAATCGTTGTCAATCGCAGCCACGTGCGAGTTGAAGTACGGCAGGCTGTATTGGAGGGTGAACCCCCAGTTGAAGGTCGTGACGTAGGGTGTGCCGTTCACCCAGTCGTAGCCCGGCGCGGTCGTGCTGAACTCGGCCGTGATCGCGAAGGGTCGGAGGTACTGGAGGCTCGACGGCAACGTTCCGAAGCCGAGACCTGCGTCCACCAACGGAGAGTAGGTGTTTTCCCGGCCGGAGCCCGCGAAGATTCCTGTGCCGGTTCCGGCCCACGCGACGTCGAAGCCGACCTTCATCATGAACTCGACGTCGGGAACGCAGAGGAGCTGGTATTGGATCCCGGTGTTGAGCGGGTTCCAGCCGTAGCTGCCGGGGTGTTCCCAGGTCGCTCCGTCGCTGATCACCACGCTGAGGCCCGGGGTGATCGTCTTGGTCCAGCTGAAGCTCGCGTCCCACTCGTGGGCTCCGGTGGAATTGTAGGGAGCCCAGCTGACCGTCGGCAGCGTGAGCTCGTCCAGAACGCCTGGATCGTCGATGGCGATGGTGGCCGGGAAAATGCGGTCGCCGCAGACCGCATGCGGATACGCTGGCGCAAGCCAGAAAAGCGCGGTCGCGCCCGCGAGCGCGCCGGCGATGAAGCGGTTGGATAGGAATGACATGAGAGACTAGCCTCGAATCTGAGAGGAAGCAGCCCGCCCAAAAGGGCGCAGCCGACACCGAATCGTCTCAGACTGCGAGGGGCGGCCCGCGGGCGCGGTTGCGGTTCTCGAGGCGGAAGGACACAACGCCAGGCTCAGAGGCGGCCCCGAGGCTTTGGCAGGCGGCGTCGAGTCGCTCGGGCGGAGCGGGAGCCTCCGGCGCGACCAGCGCCGTCGCCTGAGCGGCGAACCGGCAGAGCGGGCATTGATCGTCGCAGTGGCCGGCGGGCGAGATCGGCGCGCCCTTGTCGTTGACCTCGACGCAAAGTGCGGCGGCGTCGCCGAACGTCGCCCTGAGTTCCGCGGCAATCTCGGCTGTTTCAGCCTCCGCGAATCCCGGACCAGCCAGCGCCTGAAGATAGGGAATAGCGATGAGCTGAACGAGGAGCGAGAGAGCAACGACGAACGCCGTGAGCGGCGAACGCGACGCCGCCGCGCCGGACCTTGCCCTATGCCTTCGAGGCACTCTCCTCTCGCCGCAGCCGCTCACCTCACCGTTCCCTCGCCCGGCTAAGATTTGAGCCGACCTGAGTATAGGGGTAGCCAATTTTGCGCCAATCGTCTACGCCGCTCGGATCCCGACGGTTGTTTGACGCGCCGCTGCCACTACGGCCGCGCCATTGTAACTTGTTCCTGATCTGATGGCGCTGAGGCGGCACGGGATGGCCCAATCTCGTTGAAGTTGACCTGCCGCAAGTGGTGCGCCGCCGCGCGGCGCCATTGAAGAAGAAAGGAGGACGGCGCATGCGTAGGATCGATGCGGGCGAGCGTCCGATGCCCGAGATCAATCTGGCGAAGGTGTGCTTTGTTATCGAGAAGTCGCGCGAACTGTTGAGCGGAGATATCGGCGTCGATCCCGACGCCTCCAACCCGGCCGACGAAGGGGAGCGAGCCGTGCTGACCGGCGCCAATGCCTCCATACGCCGCGAACTCGTCGAATTCATCAAGGATCTCGACGTCGACGAGGCCGCAGCGCTGGTCGCGCTGGCATGGATCGGGCGGGGCGACTTCGACGCCGAGGACTGGCGGAGCGCAGTCGAAGCGGCGAGCGAGCGGCACGAGGGGCCGACGTGGAAATATCTCCTCGGCATGCCCCTGCTGCCTGACCAACTTGAGGACGCGCTTTCGGCGTTCGGGCGATCGTGCGAGGATTTCGAGTCGGGCCAAGACGGCGGTTAGCGCCAGCCGGACGAAACTATCGCTGATCGCGGGGCCGGTCGAAGCCACGCCGCCGGCCGCCCGGAGTGAGTCACGGCCTCCCTTCCGGCGTTTTGGAAAATGTTGTTTTTTTACAAAGAGTATCGAGGCGCAGCCGCGCGCGTCGGGCGGTCTGAAATGGCGCGTCGTCTTGCAATCGTCTCCGCGACTCGCCATTTTGCGCTGCGCCGCAACGAGTGCCTCATGTCCTTCGACCCACCGTCCGCACCGTTCCACCGCTCGCTCGCAGCGCGTTTGCGGTCGTGGTTCTTCACCGGCCTTGTCGTATTCGGACCGGTCGCCGTCACCGCCTACATTGCCTGGTGGGCGATCGATACGGTCGACAGCTGGGTCAAGCCCTGGTTTCCGCAAAGCCTCTCTCCCGACGCCTATCTGCCGTTTCACGTTCCAGGCTTCGGAGTCGTTATCGCGCTCGTCGGCGTGACGCTGCTGGGATTCCTGACCGCCAATATCATCGGCCGCTCGCTGGTTCGATTGAGCGAGGCGATGCTCGACCGCACGCCGCTCGTCCGGGGCGTGTATAAGGGCCTAAAGCAGATCTTCGAGACGGTGTTCAGCCAGTCCGGCACGCAATTTAGGAAGGTAGGGCTGGTTGAGTTCCCGGTCAAAGGGAGCTGGTCGATCGTGTTCGTCTCGTCGCCTCCGGGCGAAGTCGTCGCCAGCGCGCTTCCGGGACAGAAGCCGATGATTTCCGTGTTCATGCCCTGCACGCCCAATCCGACAACTGGTTTCTTCTTTTATATTCCTGCGGACGAGGTCATCGAACTGCCGATCTCCGCTGACGACGCCGCGAAGCTCATCATGTCGGCCGGACTCATTCAGCCGGCGGGACAGGCGGCGCTTGCGGCGATGGCGGAGGCCGCAAAGCTCGAGAAGGCGCCGGCGGGCTAGGCGTCCACTTTCGGCTGTCATGGGCAGAAAGCTGTGCTAATGAGGCCTTTGGCGCGCGAGCTATCGCGATTGAGCCCGGCAATGGCCCCCATCCCGCCCGCGCGGCTCCGATCTTCTCTGAGTAGGACTATCATGGCGCAATTGCCTCAATTCGATCTTGAAGACCTCAAACGCCGCATGCAGGCCGCCCACGCTGCCCTCAAGCACGAACTCGGAGGACTGCGCACCGGGCGCGCGAGCGCAAGCCTGCTCGAGCCGGTGCATGTGGAAGCCTATGGCCAGCGCATGCCGCTCAACCAGGTCGCCACAATCAATGTCCCAGAGCCCCGCGCGCTCTCGGTTTCCGTCTGGGACAAGAGCATGGTCCAGGCTGTCGACAAGGCGATTCGAGACGCAAATCTCGGCCTGAGCCCGACCGTCGAAGGGACGACCCTCCGCATTCGCATTCCTGAGCTCAACGAGCAGCGCCGCAAGGAGATGGTGAAGATTGGTCATAAATATAGTGAGGACGCGCGCGTAGCCGTGCGTCACGTGCGCCGCGACGGCCTCGACATTTTGAAAAAGCTTCTTAAGGAGCATGCGATCAGCGAGGACGACGAGAAGCACCACGAAGCCGAGGTGCAAAAGGCGACCGACCTCGCGATCAAAGAGATCGACGCGTCGCTCGCGGCTAAGGAAAAGGAAATCATGCAGGTCTAGGCGTGAGCCGTATGGCTGGGGACCCTCGCATGCCGTATCCTCTCTCCAATTCCAGCGGGCGCACCATGCAGACGCCCGCTCACGTCGCCATCATCATGGACGGCAACGGCCGCTGGGCGCAGGCGCGAGGGCTGCCCCGCTTCGAGGGCCACCGGCGCGGGGTCGAGGCCGTCCGCCGCGCCGTCCGGGCAGCAATCGCTCACGACGTTCGCTACCTGACCATCTACAGCTTTTCGTCCGAAAACTGGCGACGGCCCGCCGACGAGGTGGCGATGCTGATGGGCCTTTTGAAGAGGTTCATCCGCAACGATCTCGCCGATCTCAATCGGAACGGCGTGCGCGTGCGGATCATCGGCGAGCGCGGCAATCTCGCGCCCGATATCGCGCCGTTGCTGGTCGAGGCCGAATCGCTGACGAGGAACAATCGTGGACTGACGCTGACGGTCGCCTTCAACTATGGCGGCAGGCAGGAGATCGTCGAGGCAGCGCGCCGGTTGGCGACCGACGTGCGCGACGGCCGGGTCGACGTCAACGCGATTGGCGTCGAAGACTTCGCCGAGCGGCTCGACACGGCCGGGCTTCCGGATCCTGATCTGATCATCCGAACGTCCGGCGAAATGCGGCTGTCCAATTTCCTTCTTTGGCAAGCCGCTTACGCCGAACTCGTTTTCCTGCCGATCCTGTGGCCGGATTTCGACGACGCGGCGTTTGTTTCTGCGCTCGACCAGTATGCGGCGCGCGAGCGGCGTTTCGGCGCCGTCGCCGAATCTGCCGCCGTCATGTCGGCCTCATGAGGGCAGGCCAATGGCCGTAAACAATGAGGACGCGCTCGCCCCGGAGGCGACTCGGGGGTTCGGCTCTCGAATCGGTCCCGATTTGGGGCCTCGCGCCGCCGCGGCGGTCGTTCTCGGGCTTGCGGCGCTTGCGGCCGCCTGGATCGGCGGTTTCGTCTTCCTCGCGTTCTGGTGGATCGCCTCTGTGGTCGTGCTCTGGGAATGGCAACGGATGGTCTCTTCAGACCGCCTGATGGAGCGCGTCGGCGCCGGGGTTCTTGGCGTCGCGCTGGCCGCGCTGTTCGCCTTGCACCAATCGGTCCTTGGCTCGGCTGCCGCCCTTGTCCTCACGGCTGGCGTGGTCGGCTGGCTCGCGAGCCCGCCTGCGCGAATCTGGGCGGCGACAGGCGCGCTCTATGCCGGAGCGCTTGTCGTCAGCCTTGCCTTCCTCAGGGCGAGCCCGCACTACGGTCTGGCCGCGGTCCTCTGGCTCTTTGCGGTCGTCTGGGGCGCCGACATCGCGGCTTATTTCGCCGGGCGGCTGATCGGCGGTCCCCGACTGTGGCCGAGCGTGTCGCCGGGCAAGACTTGGTCTGGAGCGGTCGCGGGCGCGCTCGCTGGCGCGGCGTTCGGCCTCCTCTTGTCGGCGTGGAGCAACCATGTCGACCGGCTGTTCTGGCTCGGACTCGCGACGGCGGTCATTTCCGAACTCGGCGATCTGTTCGAATCCGCGCTGAAGCGGCGCTTCGACGTCAAAGACTCGAGCAACCTCATTCCCGGGCACGGCGGTCTGATGGACAGGCTGGACGCCTTCGTCGCGGCGTCGGTGTTCGCGGCGTTGGTCGCGACTTTCAACGGGAAGGGGTCATTCATCGCAAGTGGTCTCTTTCAATGGTGAGCAGGTCCGGACTTGCTCCAGCCGAACGTCCTTTGTCTTCCGACCCGCGGGCGGATGCGCGTCTCCGGCGGCTGGCCATCCTCGGGGCTACCGGATCAATCGGCCGCTCCTGCGCACAAGTTATCGCTGCGTCGCCCGGCAGGTTTGCCGTCGCGTCGGTGGCCGCAGGGCGCGACGGCGCAGCGCTCGCTCGATGCGCGATCGAGTTGGGGGCCGATTTCGCCGCCGTCGCGGA
Organism: Hyphomicrobiales bacterium; assembly: GCA_019237205.1. Taxonomy (GTDB): domain Bacteria; phylum Pseudomonadota; class Alphaproteobacteria; order Rhizobiales; family Beijerinckiaceae; genus Roseiarcus. The sequence goes on along the minus strand of JAFAHO010000145.1, from coordinate 18,681 downwards.
TCCGGCTAGCTACTCCGATCTCAAGGCGGGGCTCGCCGGCGCCCGCATCGAGGCGGCTGCGGGGCCGGAAGCGATTCGCGAGGCGGCGCTGCGCGAGGCCGATCTCGTGATCTCGGCGATCGTCGGCGCTGCCGGATTGGAGCCGACCTTCGCGGCGGTCGCGGCCGGCCGGACGGTCGCGCTCGCCAACAAGGAGACTCTGGTCTGCGCCGGCGCCGCGGTGATGCAGACGGCGCAATGCGCCGGAGCAATGCTGCTGCCGATGGACTCCGAGCATAACGCGCTCTTCCAGGCGATCGGCGGGCGCGAGCCCGACACGATCGAGATGATGACGATCACCGCTTCAGGAGGCCCGTTTCGGGAGTGGAGCGCCGAGCGCATCGCCGCCGCCACGCGCGAGGAGGCGCTCGCCCATCCTAACTGGGTTATGGGACCGAAAGTGACGATCGATTCCGCGGGCCTGATGAACAAGGGTCTCGAGCTGATCGAGGCCCATTTCCTATTCGGGCTTCCGCCGGAGCGCCTTGATGTCGTCGTTCATCCGCAGTCGATCGTCCACGGACTGATCGCTTTCGTCGACGGGTCGCTGATCGCGGGCATGGCCACGCCGGACATGCGCACCCCGATCGCGCATTGCCTTGCCTATCCGGACCGGATCGCCTCGGGAGTTCTTCCGCCCGATCTCGCGGCGCTTGGCCGGTTGACCTTCGAGCGCGCGGACCTTCAGCGCTTTCCCGCGCTCGGTCTCGCGATCGAGGCCCTGCGGGCGGGCGGTGGGGCGCCGACTGCGCTCAACGCGGCCAATGAGATCGCCGTCGCGGCGTTTCTGGACCGCAGGATTGGTTTCGGCGATATCGCGCGTCTGGTGGGCCGGACGATCTCGGCAATGAGGGCGGCGGGCGAACTTGCCGCGCCCGAAGACGTTGCGCGTGCGTTGGCCATTCACCATATCGCCGGGGAGCGTACGAAACGCCTCTTGGCCTAGAGGCGCCAGTCCTGTAACCCTTCGGCAGCGATTGCCCAGCGCGCCCGCCGGCAACTCGAACCGGCCGACGCGGAGTGTCTGATGGCGTTGACGAGTGCAGTATCCGACCTTCTCGCCTGGTTCGGATGGTATGTGATTCCTTTTCTTGCGATCCTGAGCGCAATCGTGTTCTTCCACGAGCTCGGCCACTATTTGGTCGCACGCCGGTGCGGCGTCAAAATTGACGCGTTCTCTATCGGATTCGGCCCTGAGCTCGCGGCCCGAGTGGATTCTCACGGAACGCGTTGGCGCATCGCCGCGTTGCCGCTTGGGGGCTACGTCAAATTCCACGGGGACGCCAATGTCGCGAGCGTCGAGGCCGGCGGCGGTACGGCCGCATCATCGGTTGATCGGTCGTTGACCCTCGCCGGGCAGTCCCTGCGCAACCGCGCGGCGATTGTGGTTGCAGGTCCGGTCGCCAATTTTATCCTCGCCTTTGTCATTTTCACCGGAATGTTTATGGCCTTCGGGCGGGTCGAGCACGAGGCTCGGATCGGGCGCGTCGAGGCGAACAGTCCGGCTGCTGCAGCCGGCTTTCAACCCGGGGATCTCGTGAAGTCAATTGACGGCCAGCCCATCAACAGCTTCGAGGGGTTGCAGGAATCGACGCTGATGAGCACCGGCCTGCCGATGAGTTTCGTGGTCGACAGAAACGGGCGGGACGTCAGCCTAATGGCGACGCCGAAGGTCACGGTGGTCGACCAGGGCGTTTTCGGCAAGCGCCGCATGGGGCATCTTGGCCTTGCGTCGTCTGCAGATCCGAAGGACTCGAAGATCGAGAGATGCGGGGTTGCCGTCTGCGCCGCCTGGGGGATCGGACAGGAATGGTTCATCGTCAAGGCGACGGCCGCCTATGTCGTAGGCATCTTCGCCGGGCGGGAATCCACCGATCAGGTTTCGGGATTGATCGGCGCGGCGCAAATGGCCGGCGAGATGGCGAAGATCAGCATGTGGGAGCTGTTCAGCCTCGCGGCCTGGTTTTCCGTGTCGGTGGGGCTGATGAATCTGCTGCCTATTCCGCTACTTGACGGCGGTCATCTCGTTTTCTACGCATGCGAGGCGGCGCTGGGACGTCCCTTGAGCGAAAGGATGCAGGAAATCGGATTGCGCATTGGCATCGCTCTGGTCGCGCTTCTGGTCATCTTCACAACGTCGCACGACATCCTTCGCCTTGTCTCTAACGGCAATTAACCAACGGTCGACCATGTTTCCGTGTCCTCCCGGCAACGCCGTCGGGAAATGGTGTAGTCTTGTCGAATAAAGGGTTGCGGGAGCGGCGCAAGATTGTAAAACGCCATTAACCGTTCTCACTCCTCGCGCGGGGAGAGGGCGGGACGTCGCGCCCGCGGCGTCACAGACGAGTCCGCCGCGGCCGGAACCGCGGACCGGACTGGATCAGGCTGGAGCGGCGCGGGGCGGCGCCTGCCGCGGGGCGCGAGAGGGACTATGAGCCATATGCATTGGATTCGCGGTTTCTTTGGCGCTCTGGTTTTCGCGGTACTCTTCGGCTTTGCTGCACTCGGCTCGTCGGCTCCCGCTTTCGCGCAACAGATCGTCGTCGAAGGGGGCGGCGGCGTTGATCCCTCGACCATCAAGCCCTATTTTACCGGAACAGACCCGGCATCCCTGCAACGCGGCGTCGACGATCTCAAGGCGACCGGCCTCTATTCGTCGGTAACGGCGAAGCTCGTGGACGGCAAGATCGTCGTTTCCCTCGCGAGCGGGGCGCAGATCATCAATCGCGTCGTGTTTGAGGGCAACCGCACCATCCAGAAGGATCAACTCGAAGTCGAAGTGCAGTCGAAGCCGCACACAGCCTATAACGAAGCAACGGCCGACGCCGACATCGACAGGATCAAGGAGGCCTACAAGAAGTACGGCCGAAACGAAGCGGTAGTGACGAAGCGGCTGGTGCAGTTGCCGAACGGCCGGGTCGACCTCGTGTTCACCATCGATGAACATGAAAAAACTGGTATTAGGGAGATTCGTTTCGTCGGCAACCAAGCTGTCTCGAGTTACCGGCTGGGGAGTCTGATGCAGACCAGCACCCAGAATTTCCTGTCGTGGTTCAAGAACACCGACGTCTACGATCCAGATCGCCTCGCGTCCGACGAAGAAGCCATTCGCCGCTATTACATGAAGAATGGCTATGCGGACTTCCGCATCACGAATACGGACGTCCAGTATCAGACAAATCCGCCGGGTTATGTGATCACGATCACGATGGAAGAAGGGCCACAGTACCATGTGTCCGGGGTGGCGGTCGACTCGCACATCGCGAAGGTCAATGGACCCGCTCTGGTTCCGCTGGTGCCCCTAAGGCCAGGGGACGTCTATGATGCGGGCGGCGTCGACAAGGCTGTCGACGCAATCAGCCGCAACGTCGCGAGTCAGGGATACGCGTTCTCGGAAGTGCGTCCGCACGGCGATCGCGACACGAATAACCACACGATCGCACTGGCGTTCTCGGTGGATGACGGGCCGAAGGTCTATATCGAGCGGATCGACATCGTCGGCAACACCCGCACGCGCGACTACGTCATTCGGCGCGAATTCGATATCGGCGAAGGCGACCCGTACAATCACGCGTTGATCGAGCGTGGGGAGCGCCGCCTCAACGGCCTCGGCTACTTCAAGAAGGTCCACATTTCAAATCGTCCCGGCTCCGCGCCGGACCGGGTGATCGTCGTCGTCGAGGTCGAGGATCAGCCGACAGGCTCGATCAGCATCAGCGGCGGCTATTCGACGACCCAGGGCATCCTTGCCGAACTCGCCTATACCGAGACCAACTTCCTCGGGCGCGGGCAGTATGTCCGCCTCAGCGTTTCTGACGGGCAGTACAGCCAAGGCTGGAAGGGGTCTTTCACGGAGCCTTATTTTCTTGGCCAGCGTCTGGCTGCGGGCTTTGACGTCTACCATCAGGTCAACGATAATAACAAATACGCGCTGTATCAAAACTGGACGACTGGCGTGACGCTGCGTCTTGGCGTGCCGGTGACGGACGACCTGACGTTCCAGCCGAACTATTCGCTCTACGAGTCGAAAATCACCATTCCGAACACCTCCTCAGAACCCTACGACGACTGCGTGGGACCCAATCAGACATGGTATCCCGGCGGCACCTTCATCCCGATAACGCCAACGCCGTTCATCAACTGCTTGACCAATGGGGAAGCGCCAGTCGAAATCAAGCAGGCGGCGTCTCGGGGCGCCGTGGTCACGTCGTTGCTCGGCTTCTCGATCCTCTATAATAACCTCGACAACCGCAAGGATCCGACCTCAGGCTACATTGCGACTTACAAGCAGGACTTCGCCGGCGTCGGGGGGCAGTCCGACTTCATCCGCGAGACCTTGGACGGCCGCTGGTTTCATCCGATCACCGAGGATTTCATCGGTCAGATTCATCTGCAGGGCGGCCAGATCAACGGATTCGGCTCGCGACCGCTGGACATCATCAACAACTTCACGTTGGGCCCCAGCCTCGTGCGCGGTTTCGCCCCTGGCGGCATCGGTCCGCGTGACATCGCCAGCGCCTACAACATCCAGGGGGCTTCTCTCGGCGGGACGAGCTACTATGCCGCCTCGGCAGAGGTGGACTTCCCGATCTTCGGCATCCCGAGGGAAATCGGTCTCAAGGGCGCGCTATTTGCCGACGCTGGCAACCTGATCGGCTACTCGGGACAGACGAATTTCTCGAATTTCCTTGGCTATACTTATTGCCCGGCTCAGAACGCACTCCTCATCACCCAGCCGAGTTGCGCGAATGTGTGGGACCCGAACCTCATTCGCACGTCGGTCGGCGCGAGTCTGATCTGGGCCTCGCCGATGGGACCGATACGCTTCGACTTCGCTTATCCGATCACGAAGGGTAAGTACGACCAGACACAGGTCTTCAACTTCTCGGGCGGCGCAACCTTCTAAACTCGACCGGCCGGCTCTCACAAGAAGCGGGCGCGCCAGAAGCTGGCGCGCCCGTCGTCGCATCCGACGGAACCCGTTCCTTGGCAAAGATTCGCTTTTTTCCGTCGTGCGCAGCGCCTTCGCTCGCGGAAGTCGCAAGCTGGTGCGGCGCCGCCCTGGCGTCCGAGGCGGACGCAAGCCGCATCATCAGCGACGTGGCCGCGCTTGACCAGGCCGGCCCGGGCGACCTCACTTTCCTCGACAATTCAAAATATCTCGACGCGTTTCGGTCCACGCGGGCCGCCGCCGCGCTGGTCGCCCCGAGACATGCGGAGTCGGCGCCGGCCGGCTGCGTGGCTCTCCTCACACGCGAACCTTATCGGGCGATGGCGATGGTGATGGCGAAACTCTATCCCGGCGCGGTCAAGCCGGGCTCGGTCTTCCACGACACGGGCGTCTCGCCCGCGGCCTTCGTCCACCCGTCCGCGCGATTGGAGGCGGGCGTCGTCGTCGAGCCTGGCGCGGTGATCGGCCGGGGCGCGGAGATCGGCGGGGGCACGACCATCGGCCCCCATGCGGTCATCGGCCCCGAAGTGCGCATCGGACGCGATGGCGCGGTCGGCGCGTCGACGACGATTGTCGCCGCGCTGATCGGCGATCGGGTGATCATTCACCCGGGCGCCCATATCGGGCAGGATGGGTTCGGCTTCGCCCTTGGTCCGCGCGGACATCTTAAGGTGCCGCAAATTGGCCGGGTCATCATTCAAGACGACGTCGAAATCGGGGCTGGCGTCACGATCGACCGCGGCGCAAACCGCGACACGGTCATTGGCGAGGGCACGAAAATCGACAATCTCGTCCAGATCGGACACAACGTCCTCATTGGCCGGCATGCGGTTCTGGTTTCGCAGTCTGGCGTCTCGGGGTCGAGCGCGATCGGGGATTTCGCCGCGCTGGGAGGGCAGGCAGGCATTGCGGGCCACCTGAAGATCGGCGCGGGCGCCCAGGTGGCGGCGGCGGCGGGCGTGATGACCGACATTCCCGCGGGCGAGCGGTGGGGCGGCGCGCCGGCGAAGCCCATTCGCGAATTCTTTCGCGAAGTCGCCGCGGTGAAGCAGCTCGCTGCCGGAAAATTCGACGATGGCGGCAAACCGGATTAGGCCGTGCGTCCCAATGCGCCGGAGAGAAAGGGGAACGGAGTGAACGAAACGACCGAGCGGGTGTTTGAGAGTTACGACATTCAGAAGCTTCTCACGCTGCTGCCGCATCGCTACCCGTTTCTACTGGTTGATCGCATCGTCGAGGCGAGAGCCGACGAGTACGGGGTCGGCGTCAAGAACGTGACCGTCAACGAACCGCATTTTCAAGGGCATTTTCCGGGTCGTCCGGTGATGCCCGGCGTGCTGCTGATCGAAGCGATGGCTCAGACCGCTGGCGCGTTATGCGTCGCGTCCCAGCAAGCGACCGGCACGCCGAGCGTCGTCTACATGATGACCATCGACAAAGCGAAGTTTCGAAAGCCAGTCGTGCCCGGCGACCAGGTCCGGTTCCACATGACGCGCATCGCCAAGCGTCGCAACATGTGGTGGTTCCGCGGCGAAGCCACGGTGGATGGCGCGCTCGTGTGCGAAGCGGAGGTGTCCGCGATGCTGGTGCGCGAATGACAGCGCGCATCCATCCGAGCGCCGTCGTCGAGGACGGCGCCCGGCTTGGCGCGGACATTGACATCGGGCCATTCTGCCATGTCGGGCCACAGGTGACGCTTGGCGACGGCGCGCGCCTCGTCTCGCATATAAGTCTCGCGGGCGACACTTTGGTCGGCGCGCGCACCCGCATCTTTCCGTTCGCGTCGATCGGACATCCGCCGCAGGATCTCAAGTACCGGGGCGAGCCGGTGCGGCTGGTCATCGGCGACGAGTGCCTCATTCGCGAGGGGGTCACCATGAACCCGGGGACCGAGGGTGGAGGGTCGGTGACCGTCGTGGGTCCGCGTTGCGTTTTCCTTGCTAATGCGCATGTCGCCCACGACTGCCGGCTCGGCGAGGGCGTGATCCTGTCCAACAACGTCATGCTGGCCGGCCACTGCCAGATCGGCGACTTCGCCATCATGAGCGGCGGCGCGGCGGCGCATCAGTTCGTTCGCATCGGCGCGCATGCGTTCGTCGGCGGCCTCGCCGGCCTCGAGCATGATCTCATCCCGTTCGGGATGGCGCTGGGCAATCGGGCGGCGCTGGCGGGACTGAATGTCGTCGGCCTCAAGCGGCGCGGCTTTTCGCATGAGGCGATCCACGAGCTCAGGCGCGCCTACAAGACGTTGTTTGGCGGCCGGGGAACATTGAAAGAACGCGTCAGCGACGTGGCGGAGGCCTATCCCGATCAGGAGGCCGTCCAGCAGATCGTCGCCTTTCTGCGACAAGGGGGCGATCGCGCGATCTGCGTTCCGCGGACGGGCAAGGACGAAGAAGCGTGACCGGAGAGCACGGCGGCGGGAAGCCTGACGGCGTAGGCTCAGCCACGCCCCTGGCGATCCTCTGCGGCGCCGGCGCGTTCCCGCTGCAGGTCGCTACGGACGCCCGCCGGGCCGGGCGGGCGCCGTTCCTGATCGGCGTGGTGGGCGTTTCGGAAGCGGGGATCCAAGCCTATCCGCACGTCTGGCTGCGGATGGGCGAGGTCGGCAAGCTGTTCGCGGCGCTGAAGGAGCGCGCGATCGGCGAGATGGTAATCGTCGGAGCGATGTCGCGCCCGGATTTCGCCGATCTGAGGCTGGACTGGGGAGCGGTGAAGCGCGCCGGGGAACTCGCGCAGCTGTTTCGCCGTGGCGACAACGCCCTCCTGGTCGGCCTTGCCGCGATCATCGAGCGCGAAGGCGTCCATATTGTCGGGGCCCATGAAATCGCGCCGCGTCTGGTCGCGCCGGTCGGACCGTTCGGCGTCCGCGACGTCTCGCCCGACGACGAGGCCGACATTGCGTTCGGCAGGGACTTGCTCGAGGCGCTGTCGCGCTTCGACGCAGGGCAGGCCGCCGTCGTCGGCGGCGGCCGGGCGCTCGCCATCGAAGCGGCAGAAGGAACCGACGCGATGCTTGCCCGCGTCGCCGACATGCGCGCTGGCGGGCGCGCGCGGCGCAAGGGGCCGGCAGGGGTTCTCGTCAAGGCGCCCAAGCGGGGGCAAGATCTGCGTCTCGACATGCCGGCGATCGGTCCGGACACGATTCGCGGCGCGGCCAGGGCGGATTTGCGCGGGGTCGCTATCGCCGCTGGCTGCGTGCTCGTCGTCGAGCGGGAGCGATGCGCACGCGAGGCCGACGCCGCAGGACTTTTTATCTACGGCTTCCGATCGTGAGCGGCGCGGGATCGCGCCGACTGGAGATCGCGCTGATCGCAGGCGAGCATTCGGGCGATCAGCTCGGCTTCAAGCTGATGGGCGCTCTTCGCCAGGCGCTGAATGGCGAGGTCGGTTTTTTCGGCGTCGGCGGCGAGGCGATGGAGGCGGAGGGGCTCCGGAGCCTGTTCCCCATCAGCGACATCGCGGTGATGGGGATCATGCCAGTGCTCGCCCGACTGCCGAAGCTCATCGCGCGCATCCGGCAGGCCGCCACGGCGATAGTCACCGCGAGGCCGGATGCGCTCGTGATCATCGACAGCCCCGATTTCACCCATCGCGTCGCCCGCCGCGTGCGAAAAGCGCGGCCGGACCTGCCGATCGTCGACTACGTGAGCCCGAGCGTGTGGGCCTGGCGGCAAGGCAGAGCGAAGGCGATGCGCGCTTATGTCGATTGCGTGCTCGCGCTCTTCCCCTTCGAACCCGCGGCCTATGTGCGGCTGAGCGGCCCGCGCTGCGTCTATGTCGGCCATCCGCTGATCGAGCGCCTGGACGAGCTGCGGCCGAGCCCGGACGAGGCTCGCCGCCGCGTCGCCGAGCCGCCAATCGTCGCCGTGCTGCCGGGATCGCGCCTGTCGGAAATCCGCCGGCTGATGAACGACTTCGGCGGGGCTCTGCGGATTCTCCGAGACGCGATCGGACCTTTCACGGCCGTGCTGCCGACCTTGCCGCATATCGAGGACGAGGTGCGCGCACGCGCGGCGCTTTGGCCCCAGGCGCCGCAGATCGTGCTCGGCGAGACGCCGAAATTCGAGGCGTTTCGCAACGCCCGCGCCGCGCTCGCGGCCTCGGGCACCGTCACGCTCGAGCTCGCGCTCGCCGGCGTGCCGATGGTTGGCGCCTATAAAGTTGGGCTCGTCGAGGAGCAGCTCAAATACCTCATCAAGGTCCCATCGATTCTCCTGCCAAACCTGATCCTCGGCCAAGGCGCGATCCCGGAGAAGGTGCAGCACGACTGCACGCCGGCGGCGCTCGGCGCCGCGCTGACGGACCTCGTCCGCGACGGGCCGCAACGCGAAGCGCAAGCGCAAGCGCTCGCCCGGCTCGATCAGCTCATGCGCCTCCCCGACGGCCGCACGCCGAGCGCCTACGCCGCGGGCGCGGTGCTCGAGACGATCGCGGCGCGCAAATACCAACTTCGTGAGCCGGGGCGGATAACTGGCTGAATCTGTCGTCCCTGCAAGGGCTCAGCGGTTGCCGATCGGCTTATACTCGCGCGGCCGCGCGCCGGTATAGAGCTGACGCGGGCGGCCGATCTTCTGGTCCGGGTCGTCGATCATTTCCTTCCACTGCGCGATCCAGCCGACCGTGCGCGCAACCGCGAACAGCACGGTGAACATGTCGACCGGGAAGCCCATCGCCTTCAGCGTGATGCCGGAATAGAAGTCGATGTTCGGATAGAGCTTCTTGTCGATGAAATAGTCGTCATGCAGCGCGATGCGCTCGAGCTCCATGGCGACGTCGAGCAGCGGGTCGTCCTTGACGCCGAGTTCATTGAGAACCTCGTGCGCCGTCCTCTGCATGATTTTCGCGCGCGGGTCATAATTCTTGTAGACACGGTGGCCAAAGCCCATCAGGCGGAACGGATCGTTCTTGTCCTTGGCCCTGGCTACGTATTTGGGAATGTTCTCCACCTTGCCGATCTCGCCGAGCATCTTCAGCGCCGCTTCGTTTGCGCCGCCGTGCGCGGGGCCCCAGAGGCAGGCGATGCCCGCTGCGATGCAGGCAAAGGGATTCGCGCCCGACGAGCCCGCGAGCCTGACCGTCGATGTCGAGGCGTTCTGCTCATGGTCGGCGTGCAGGATGAAGATTCGGTCGAGGGCGCGCGAAAGCACCGGATTGACCTTATATTCCTCGCATGGCACCGAGAAGCACATCCGCAGAAAATTGGAAGTATAGTCGAGCTCGTTCTTCGGATAAACGAACGGCTGGCCGACCGCATACTTGTAGGCCATAGCCGCCAACGTCGGCATCTTGGCGATCATGCGGATCGAGGCGACTTCCCGCTGCCAGGGATCGTTGATGTCGGTCGAGTCGTGATAGAATGCCGCCAGGGCGCCGACGCTGGCCACCATGACAGACATCGGATGCGCGTCACGCCGGAACCCGTTGAAAAACCGGTTCATCTGCTCATGCACCATAGTGTGGCGCGTGACGCGATAGTCGAAGTCGGCCTTCTGAGCCGCGATCGGCAGTTCGCCGTAAAGCAGCAGATAGCAGGTTTCGAGGAAATCGCCGTGCTCGGCGAGCGCATCGATCGGGTAGCCGCGGTAAAGAAGAACGCCTGCGTCGCCGTCGATGTAGGTGATCTTCGATTCCGTGCTCGCGGTCGAAGTGAAGCCCGGGTCGTAAGTGAACATCCCTGTCTGGGCGTAGAGCTTGCCGATATCCACGACCGACGGCCCGATGGAGCCGGTTTTAATCGGCAATTCCACCGACGTGTCGCCGACTTTGATGATCGCGGAGGTCTGGGTCATCGCGCATCTCCCGTGGCGCCTGCGCCGTTGCGCTGCAAAAACGTTATCGCAGCGCAGCGTCGGGAACAAGTGAAACCAAAGGAGCAGGCAAGCGCCTCAGGTCACTGCGGGTTCTCGTAGCTGAAGGTCTGCGCATTCTCATCGTATGCAAAAAGCTCGCCATAGCGGCCGAGGTTGATGATCGCGCGGAGCGTCCGATCGGCGTAGTCCTCGGACATGTAGTCCTCGAGCTCCTCGCGGAAACGGGTAGCTGGCGCCCGGTGGCTCGGTCGTTCGTCGAGAACCCGTTTGATATGGGATGCCAGCGGGATATTCGCCAGGAGCTGCTCGCCAAGCACTTTCTTGCGCTGGTCAATGTCCATATCGACGAAGCGCTGGCCGAGCGGCGTCAACTTGATGTCGCCCTCCTCGAACTCCGCGAGCTTCAGGAGCTGCAGGGTCTCGCCGAGCGGGAACAGGTCGTCGATCTCGAGCGCCAGCGAATCGGCCAGATGCGGCAGGTCCGCCTTGCCGTTGTAGGGCGGCGCCGCGATCTCCTCGAGCATGCCGGCCAGCGAGTTAGTCGAGACGAGCGGCAGGGACATCGCAAGCCCCAATGAGGTCGCTGGCGCAGGGTGTTTGGTCGGATCGGGCCGCTGGGTCATCAGCGCGTAAATTCTGTCGACCAGCGCGCGGAAGTCCGGATCGAGCCGGTCGCGAGGGTGAGGAATCGTCACCGAAATCTCGGAGGCGATGCGGCCGGGATTGGACGACAGCACGAGGATGCGATCGCTCATCAGCACCGCTTCCTCGATATTGTGGGTGACCATCAGGATGGACTTGATCGGCATGCGTCCCTCCTGCCAGAGGTCGAGCAGGTCGGTCCGCAGGGTTTCGGCCGTCAGCACGTCGAGAGCGGAAAAGGGCTCGTCCATGAGCAGGATCTTCGGCTGCATGACGAGCGCGCGGGCGAAGCCGACGCGCTGGCGCATGCCGCCCGAGAGCTCCTTCGGATAGGCGGATTCGAAGCCGTCGAGGCCGATGGTGTCGATGGCTTTGAGCGCCCGCTGGCGCGTTTCGTCGAGCGGCACGCCGTTCGCGCGAGGCCCGATTTCGACGTTGTCGAGCACGTCGAGCCACGGGAACAGCGCGAAACTCTGAAACACCATGGCGACGTCTTTGGCCGGGCCGGTCACCTCCTCGCCCGAAATTGCGATCGTACCTTCCGTCGGATGGATCAGCCCCGAGATGATGCGCAGGAGCGTGGACTTGCCGCAGCCCGATCGGCCGAGCAGCGCGACGATCTCGCCGGCCTTAAGACTCATGGAAACGTTGTCCAGCACCGGCTTGCGGTTTTCGCCCGAGCCGGTGGTGAAGACCTGGCTCACTTTGTCGACGTTCAGGAGCGTCGTGACCGCGGTATCCAACATCGGAAATCCTCTTTGAGAGAGATCGACAGGTCAGAGGCGCAGGCGCCGCTCGGCATAGGCGTAGAGCTGACGCCAGAATAGGCGATTAAGCAGCGTGACGAAGATCGACATCATCGCCACGCCGAGCACGATCTTCGGGAAGTCGCCCTTGTCAGTCGCCTCGGCGATATACGAGCCGACGCCTTGGGCGGTGACGGTATGGTCCTTCCACTTGACATATTCGGCGACGATCGAGGCGTTCCAGGAACCGCCAGAGGCGGTGATCGCGCCGGTCAGATAATAGGGCGCGACGCCCGGAATCATCACCTGGGTCCACCACTGCCAGCCGTGCACGCGGAAATTCGTCGCCGCCTCGCGCAGGTCGTTGGGAAAGGCTGCCGCGCCGCCGATCGTGTTGAACACGATGTACCACTGCGTGCCGAAGATGATGAGGAAGCTCAGCCAGATGTTCGTGTTGAGGTTGAAGGCGAGCACGAGACTGACCGTGGCGCCGAACAGCAGGTTGACGGGGAAGGCGGCGAGGAACTGGGCGATCGGCTGAATCGCCTCCGCCCAACGTGGCCTGAGGCCGATCCAGACGCTGATCGGCACCCAGATGATCGTCGCCAGCAGTATCAGCAGAAGGACACGAATGAGCGTGTAGATCGTCAGGACGAGGACGTGAAGCACTTCATCCCAGTTGGCCTCCGTTGCGATATAGCTGACCGTGAGCCAAGTCGCCCACGCGGCCACGGCAAGAATGGCGAGGATCCAAAGCGCGTCGGCGATTCGCGAGGGATGTTGCTCTTCCTCTGAGCTTCTCGCTTGCAAAGCGCGCGGGAAACGAATCGGCAAGAGGCTAATGGCGCGCAGCGCTTCGAAGACCGGCCGAGCGCCGAGGCGGACCCAATAGGTGCGCTGGAGCAGGTTCAGCACCCAGGAGCTCCCCACGACCTCGCTTTCCGACAATTCGACCTTGAACTTGTCGGCCCACGCGACGATCGGCCGGAACAACAGTTGATCGTAAAGCAGAATGACGATCGCCATCGTCAGCACCGCCGCGCCGATCGCCGACCAGTTTCCTTCGTCGTTCGCCTTCGCGATGTAGGAGCCGACCCCGGGGAGCGTGATGGTGGTGTCGCCGACCGTAATCGCTTCCGAGGCCACGACGAAGAACCAGCCGCCCGACATCGACATCATCGTGTTCCAGATGAGGCCCGGCATCGAGAAGGGCGCCTCGAGCTGCCAGAATTTCTGCCAGCCGGTCAGGCGGAACCCACGCGCCACTTCATCGAGATCGCGCGGCACCGTCCGCAGCGACTGGTAGAGGGAAAAGGCCATGTTCCAGGCTTGGCTGGTGAAGATGGCGAAGATCGCCGCCAATTCAGCGCCAAGCGTATTGCCGGGAAAGAGGCCGAGAAAGAAGGTCACAGTGAAGGAGAGAAACCCCAGGATCGGAACCGACTGCAAAATGTCGAGCACCGGGATCAGCACCATCTCCGCCCGCCGGCTCTTGGCCGCCAATGTCGCGTAGGTGAAGGTGAACACGAGCGAGGCGGCGAGCGCGGCGAACATCCTCAGCGCCGTGCGGAGCGCATAGTAGGGCAGGTTCGAGTAATCCAGTGAGACGACCGGTTCGTTCGCCGTAGGCAAGGGCGCTGAAATGCCGTGGTAGCTCTGCGCCACCGCCGTTAGCACCGCCATGATCGCCGCGAATGCGATCAGGTCCCATTGGTTCGGTAGGACCCGCCGTCCGGCGGAGGCGATGCTGTTCAACATGGGCGATGTCCGGCGGCGGGAAGCGTAGATGACGGGCGGCCATGCGGGCGCGCAGCATAGGACACAGTTCCCGACGCCGAGGCAATCGAAATTCAGCCGCCCGCCTGCCTGAATCGCAACGCGAGCCTTGGGCGAGCGATATGACAGGACAATGACAATGAGCGGGCGCCCGGCCCGGCGAACGCGCGCTTGCGTTCCCGCCTGCGCTCCCTTATATGCGGCGCCATTCCACAGGCGGATTTTTGCGGGTCCTGTTCAAGGTTCCGCTCCGGTGGCGAGGCTCGCTTCGCCGTTACTGATCCGCCGAGGCTCAACCGGACAAGGATAAACTATGGCACTGCCTGACTTCACCATGCGCGAGCTGCTCGAAGCGGGCGCGCATTTCGGCCACCAGTCGCATCGCTGGAACCCGAAGATGGCGCCCTATATCTACGGCGCGCGCAATTCGATTCACATCATCGACCTCGCACAGACAGTGCCGCTCTTGCACCAGGCGCTGAAGGCCGTGTCCGACACGGTCTCCAAAGGCGGGCGGGTGTTGTTCGTCGGCACGAAGCGTCAGGCGGCCGACGAGATCGCCGCCGCGGCGAAGCGCTCGGCGCAGTACTTCGTCAACGCCCGCTGGCTCGGGGGCATGCTGACGAACTGGAAGACCATTTCCGCCTCGATCACCCGCTTGCGCAAGCTCGACGAGATGCTCAGCGAAGGCGCCAAGGGGCTGACCAAGAAAGAGCGCCTGATGCTCTCGCGAGAGCGCGAGAAGCTTGAGACCGCGCTCGGCGGCATCAAGGATATGGGCGGCGTCCCCGATCTCGTTTTCGTCATCGACACCAACAAGGAAGCGCTTGCGATCAAGGAGGCGAACCGACTCAAGATCCCGGTGATGGCGATCCTCGACACCAACTGCGATCCCGACGGCATCGCCTTTCCGGTGCCGGCGAATGACGACGCGGGCCGCGCCATCCAGCTCTACTGCGATCTCGTTGCGAAGGCGGCCATCGACGGCATTTCGCGCAGCCAGGGCGCCCAGGGGGTCGACATCGGCGCGGCGGAAGCGCCGATCGCCGAGCCGCTGCCGGAGGTCTCCGAGCCCGAAGCCGCATCCACGACCGACCACTTCGAACTCCTGGCCGCGCCGCGCGGCGCTCCGGACGATCTGGCCAAGATCACCGGCGTCGGTCCGCAGATCGAAAAGAAGCTCAACGAACACGGCGTGTTCCATTTTTGGCAGCTCGCCGCGATGACCGGCGATGAGGCCGCCAAGCTCGACGCCGATCTCAAGTTCAACGGCCGCATCGCCCGCGACAAGTGGAGCGATCAGGCCCGCGCCCTGATGGCCGCCGAGTAGACGTTATCGACGTTCGTCGCCGTTCATCATGCGGCGACGAGAGCATGAGGGAAACCGATGGCGACGATCACCGCTGGGCTGGTCAAGGATCTGCGCGAGAAGACCGGCGCCGGCATGATGGATTGCAAGAATGCGCTGAGCGAGACGGGCGGCGACATCGAAGGCGCGATCGACTGGCTGCGCAAGAAAGGCCTGGCCAAGGCTGCCAAGAAGAGCGGGCGCGTCGCGGCCGACGGCCTCGTCGGCGTCGCAGTCAAGGACAATGTCGGCGTCGTCGTCGAGGTCAATTCCGAGACCGATTTCGTCGCCCGCAACGACGACTTCCAGGGTTTGGTGCGCGGCGTTCTCGCGGCGGCGCTCGAGAAGTCGCCGATGGTCGATGTCGAGACGGTTCTCAGCGCGCGCTTCACGGGCGGCGGAACGGTGTCCGAGGCGATCGCCAACGCGATCGCAACGATCGGCGAGAACATGACGCTGCGCCGGGTGCGGGGCCTCAGGGTCGTCGAGGGCGCGATCGGCCACTACGTGCACAGCCAGGTCGCCGATGGGCTCGGGAGGATCGGCGTGATCGTCGGGCTCGAATCGAAGGGGAACCGGGACGCCCTCGCCGCGCTCGGCCGGCAGGTCGCGATGCATATCGCCGCCGCAAGCCCGATCGCCATCAATTCGGAAGGGATCGATCCGGCGACGGTGGCGCGCGAGCGCTCGGTGCTCGCCGACAAGAACGCCGGCAAGCCGCCGAACGTGATCGAGAAGATTATCGAGTCGGGCCTCAAGACCTTTTACAAGGAAGTGTGCCTCCTCGATCAGGCTTATGTGCACGATCCCGCCAAGAGCGTCGCCCAGGCGGTCAAGGACGCTGAGAAAACGACCGGGGCGCCGGTCGCGATCAGCGGCTTCGTGCGCTATGCGCTGGGCGAAGGCGTCGAAAAGCCGGCGGAAGAGGCCTGACGGCCTTGCAAGATTGGAAGCGGCCTCCGGGCCGCTTTTTTTTGCGCCCCGACCCCTCGGGCCGATTGCGCGGCGAGCGCGGGCGTGCGCTATCAGCCGCGCCGCCTGAGAATCGTTCCTCTAAGGAGCTATCATGACCACGACCGCGAAACCCCTCTTCAACCGCGTCGTGGTCAAGCTTTCGGGCGAGGCGCTGATGGGGCCGGACCCGTTCGGCCTCAACGCGCCGACGGTTGCGCGCATGGCGGTCGACCTCAAGGCGGCGGCGGATCTCGGCGTGCAGGTCGCGGTCGTGGTCGGCGGCGGCAATTTCTTCCGCGGCCTGCAGGGCGCGGACAAGGGCATCGAGCGCGCGCGCGCCGATTCGATCGGCATGCTGGCGACGGTGATGAACGCGCTCGCGATGGAGGGCGCGCTCGAGCAGATCGGCCAGGCGGCGCGCGTGCTCTCGGCCGTCGCGATGCCCTCGCTCTGCCAGCCCTATTCGCGCCAGGCGGCGCTTGCGCATCTCGTCAAGCGTCGCGTCATCATCCTGGCGGCGGGCACCGGCAATCCCTTCTTCACCACCGACACCGGCGCGGCGTTGCGCGCCTGCGAACTGTCCTGCGACGCGGTGATGAAGGCGACCCAGGTCGACGGCATCTACAGCGCCGATCCCAAGAAAGACATGAGCGCGACCCGCTACGAGCGGCTGACCCACGACGAGGCGATCGCCCGCAAGCTCCAGATCATGGACACCGCCGCTTTCGCGCTTTGCCGCGACAACGCGATCCCGATCGTCGTTTTCTCCGTCAACGAACCGGGCGCGATCCCGGCGGCGCTGCTCGGCAAGGGGACGGCCACCTATGTGATGCCCTGAGGGCGGGCGAAAAGTCGCCAGCCGTCACTCACGGGGTGTGCAAATCTCCATCGCGGTTTTGAGCGATTTCAAAGGGTTGCAGTGACTTTTCGTAACCGGGGCAAATTCCCGGGCGCGCAGTTGCACAAAACATGATGCTGCAATTGCTAAATCGAGTCAGAAGAATCACTTGCAGGCGCGCTGGCTCGCCCGAACCCGACCGATTGCAGCTCTTGCCCGGGAATTTGCCCCGGTTACGACTTTTCCATCGCGCCAAATCGCACCATCGCACCCGACAGCCGCGCGCCGGCTCGAAAGCAAGGTCGGCGAAGGCCCAGAATGCCCCGCTACGTCCCGTCCCGTCACGCCCCGAACGCCCGCGCCGCCAGCGCGATCATCGTCAGGAACGCGCCGAGCGCCACAAGCTCGGCGAAATCACGTAGCGTCTCGACAGCGACTTTTTGCATCATGGCCTCCTTGATCACGATAAGGACATCATATGTTCTTTTTATGTTCTTGTCAATTGGGCGCTTTGATCCGCATTTTCGATCGGACGACGCCAAGACGCGCCCCCGGCTTTGGACGTGCGGGTGCGAGCGCGGCCATTTGGCGGACGCGCCATTGTCAAAGCCTTGCGCGCATGCTGAAGGCGGAGGGAAACCGGCGACGAGGCGGCTCCGATGATCCTCTGGCGCAGGCGCGCCCAAACTTTTGCGTTCGCTGCGCTCGCGCTCGGCTCGGCGTCCCTCGCCTCGGCGCAGTCGACCAACGCCTTGCCAGATCTGACCACGAGCGGAGCCGCGTTCGATCCTTATCAGGTCGCCGGTCTTCCTGACGCGGCAAAAGCGGCCGTCGCGCAGGCGAAGGCAAAGATGAGAAGCGGCGAGCTCCTCGGGTTCGTCCTCGCGGCGTCGCCGGACCTGAAGATCTGGACCTTGAACAGCGCGCCGAAGACGATGGCGGACTACGTCCCGTCCGACGCCGGACGGCAGGCGCTCGAAATCTGCGAATTCGAGGCTGGGCAGCCGTGCGCAGTTCTTTCCGTCAACGGCTTCCAGGCGCGAAAGAGCGCGGCGGGCTCGGCGCCGCCGCCGGAGATGCTGTTCAGCCGGCCGAGCGATTTCGACGCAACCGTCCTGCCGTTCGTCCCTTTATCGACGCGCGAGCAAGCCGCCGCCTATCAGAAGGCGCAAGGCCCGCGCGCTTTCGCGCTGACGACCAGCGGCCTCTGGCTTTGGCGGGGCGGGGCCACCATTGTGCAGGCGATCGACAAGACGATGGCCGACTGCGCGGCCCATTTCAAACCCGCGCCCTGCCTCCTCTATGCGGTCAACGATCGCGTGGTGTTCGAGGCGAGGTAGTCACTCTTCGACGTCACGCCAGGCGCGACCACGCGCCAATTTCCGAACGCCCCACGACGATGCTCCCCAATCTCATTACTTCCGCCATCAGCCGTTCCTTGAAGGCGTCGGGGTCGATTTCGCCATGAGCAATCACGCCGAGCTCCTCCATCACCGGCGCCATCGTGATCGCCAGATCCGCGACCAGGTCCGCACCGCTGACACTGCTCGAGCTTCCACCGATCAGGGCGCGCA
>JAFAHO010000143.1 GCA_019237205.1 Hyphomicrobiales bacterium | reverse complement strand
TTTCCCTTTGCGCGACAGATCATTGCGGACGCCGTGCGTGGCGGCTCTTACCCCCCGCTTTACATCGACCCGATCGATTTCCACTCCCTCTATTTGCAGCGGCTCGCGGCCGCCGGCGGGCAGCAACAGCAGCGGACCGCCTGATTTTCCGAGTTTGCAACAGCCCACCGCGTCATCTCGTCGGGATTTGCGGCCCTCCGGGCGGCGTTTCCGTGCGCCTGCGAGCCGGACGCTTCGGCATCGTCAGGCTGAGCCGCGTCGTCTCACGCTCAGAGGCGGTGGTCGGCGCCGGGCGGTCCGGCCCCGTAGCAACGCCCGGGAGCCGAGCAAACAGGCTGTCGTCCCGACGTCCGGCGTTGCGCGCTTCCCGCTGAAAAACTCCGGCCCGATCATCGCTGGTTGGCGCCCGGGACAGCCCGCCTCGGCTCTGAGGCCCCGTTCGACACCTGATCATGTCGTTCTTCTGCGCGGCCCGCCTTCCAGGGAACGGTGGCGGCGACTCGACTTTTGCCCTAGCGTCCGCGCGCATTTTTCGAGCGGAGGAACCACGCGTGGAGGACTCGAAGAGCCACGAAGGACCGAAGCGCAAGCGTGCGCAAATGGCGCTCGCCGGTTCGGCGGGTCTGATTGCATTGATCGCGGGCGGGGCGTGTCGCGCGGATGCGCTCGATTCGCGCCTGATCGGCGCCTGGGCTGCGTCGGCGGCCGATTGCGCGAGGCTTTTCGAGCCGCGCGGCGCGCCGGCGTTTCGGCAGCCGGTCGACAAGTTCGCTCAGGCGGCGATCATCACGCCTCAGCAGATTGTGGCGCCTTCCATCACGTGCCGGGTTCGGAAAGTCTCCCACCAAAACGGCGCGATCAAGGTAACCGCCAACTGCAACGACTCGATCGGATACTCGACCGAGACCGCTGAAATCAGGTTCGGGTCCGAAGGCGGGATCATCTACAGTCTGACCGGCGATCCCGCGCTCGGCGTCACGCTGATCAAGTGCCGGCTCTAGGGCCAGAAAACGACTCGCATGTTGGCGTCCGTTCTCGTCAGCCGTGTCGGGAACGTCGCTCTTTCCGGCTGCTCATGCAAAACGCAGGGTCACGTGCACGACCGTTCCCTCGCGCTTCGTGCTCATGGCGAGGCCGCTTCTCTCGAAGACCTTCAGCATCGGCACGTTTTCGGAGAGGACTTCGGCAAAAAACTCGCGCAGTCCGGCTTCGCGGCCGATGGCGGCGAGATGGCGCATCAGCGCCGACCCGATCCCCTTGGCCTGATAGTCGTCGATGACGCCGAACGACGCCTCGGCCTGGCCCGGCTGGACGACGATGTAGCGCGCGCCGCCGACGATGGTCGGCCGCCCGTCTTCATCAGCGAGCGCCACCAGTGCGACGTGTTTGACGAAGTCGATGTCGAGGAAATAGTGGGCCTCCTTCTCGGAGAACTCGTGCTTGACGGAAAAGAAGCGATGGTAAAGCGACTCCGGGCTTGCTCGCGCGAGCGCCGCCCTTAAGCCCGGGCGATCGTCGGGTCGCTGGGCGCGGATTTCGATCCTGCGCCCATCCGGCAGCGTCTCAGTCGCGGAATAGTCGGCGGGCTCGATCATGACCAATGGCGCCCCAATTCGTCTCGGCCCGACAGGGGCCGCTCGGGTCAAAACTCAATCAGTTGGACCCTTCCTTCCCTGTCGTTCTTTACAACAAAGGCGTGCTTGCATAGTAGGGCAGGACGACCGCGGGTGCGGGGCGGGCGACGTGACGTCTTGTCGCCGCGCTGCGAGTTGACGGAGCCGGCGCTTCAAGCCTTAGGCTACGTCGGGCATGACTCCAAAGAAAGCTTCACCGGCGCAGGAGACTTGCAATGATGGTTCATCGGCGCGCCGCGACCGCAGTCGCCCTCCTCCTGGGCGCCGGCGCCATGCTGTCCATCGACGTGAACCCACATGGCGGCGTCGGCTTTGTCTCTGCGGCGCGCGCCCAGATCATTCGAAATCTGATCGCGCGATTGCGCGGCGAGACGCTGCCGGCCGGCATCGTCAAGTCGAACGGCCGCATCGAGGCGACCCAAGTCGACGTCTCCTCCAAATATCCGGGCCGGCTCTCCGAAGTGACGGTGGAGGAGGGCTCCAATGTGACAAAGGGGCAGGTCATCGCGAAGATCACCTCGCCCGAATACGAAGCGCAACTACGCGCAGCAAAGGCCGACGTACAGAAGGCCAACGACGCGCTCGCGGCGGCAGAGGCCGAAATCGCCTCCCGCCAGAGCGCGCTCGAGTTCGCCAAGTCCGACTTCGAGCGCGGACAGGAGCTGATGAAGACCGGGTTCATCACCAAGCAGACCTTCGAACAGCGGAAGCGGAATTATGACTCCGCGATCGCTGCGGTGAAGAGCTTCACCTCGCAGCGCGATCAGGCTCTCTCTCACATCGCGAACTCGGAGGCGGAGGTCGATCGAATAGGGTCGATCATCGAAGATCTGACCCTTGTCTCGCCGCGGTTGGGACGCGTCCAGTATCAGCTTGCGCGGGCCGGCGAAGTCGTCGCCGCCGGCGCGCCGATCGTCACCGTTCTCGACCTCACCGACGTCTACATGACGATCTTCCTCCCCGCCGCGGACGCAGGCCGACTGGCGGTCGGCGACGAGGCGCGCGTCATCCTCGACCCGGTCCCCGACTACGTCGTTCCGGCGACAGTCAGCTTCGTCGCCGCAGACGCGCAGTTCACTCCGAAGACGGTGGAAACTACGGACGAACGCGCCAAGCTGATGTTCCGCATCAAACTCAAGATAGACCCGGAGGTTCTTCAGCAATTCTATACGCGCGTGAAGACCGGTGTCCGGGGCTTGGGCTTCGTCCGCACCAAGGCCGACGTCCAATGGCCTGACGAACTTCAGGTCAAACTTCCGAAGCCCCCTGAGACCAAGGCTCCTGACGCCACGGCGCCTGAGGCCGCGGCGCCCGCCTCACAGGCGCCCGACAGCAAAGCCACCGAAACGAAATCGCCCGACGCCAAATGACCGGCGAACCGATCGCGCGGGTGACGAACGTATCGCACCAGTACGGCGCAACGATTGCGCTCGACAACGTCAGCATCGACATTCCCTCCCGCATCATGGTCGGCGTCATCGGGCCGGACGGCGTCGGCAAGTCCACCCTGCTCGGACTCATCGCCGGCGTGCGCAAAATTCAGCAGGGCGACGTCGTCGTGTTCGACAAGGACGTCGGTAATCCGCGCAACCTCAAGGAAATCCGCGGCCGCATCGCCTACATGCCGCAGGGGCTCGGCCGCAATCTCTATCCGACGCTGAGCGTCTTCGAGAACATCGATTTCTTCGGCCGCCTCTTCGGTCAGGCCGCGGACGAGCGGCGGGCCCGCATCACCGAGCTCTTGACTGCAACCGCCATGGAGAAGTTCGAGGCTCGCCCGGCCGGCAAACTCTCCGGCGGCATGAAGCAGAAGCTCAGTCTCTGCTGCGCGCTCATCAACGATCCCGACCTCCTCATTCTCGACGAACCGACGACCGGCGTTGATCCGCTCTCGCGCGGCCAGTTCTGGGACCTCATCAACTCCATCCGCGCGCGGCGGCCGCAGATGAGCGTGATGGT
Organism: Hyphomicrobiales bacterium; assembly: GCA_019237205.1. Lineage (GTDB taxonomy): Bacteria > Pseudomonadota > Alphaproteobacteria > Rhizobiales > Beijerinckiaceae > Roseiarcus. Next base: position 25,154 of record JAFAHO010000143.1, on the reverse strand, counting down.
CGCCACAGCCTACATGGACGAGGCTGAGCGCTTCGACTGGCTGATGGCGATGGACGACGGCAAGATCATCGCCACCGGCGCGCTGAAGGAACTGCTCGCCAAGACCGGCGAGCCCAATCTCGACGACGCGTTCATTGCGATGATGCCGGAGGCCAAGCGCGCCCTCCACAAGAAGGTCGTCGTGCGTCCTCGCGTCGCCTCGCCCGACGAGACCCCCGCGATCGAGGCGGAAGGGCTCACACGCCGGTTTGGCGATTTCGTCGCAGTCGACCACGTCAGCTTCAGGATTCCCCGTGGCGAGATTTTCGGCTTCCTCGGCTCCAACGGCTGCGGCAAGTCGACGACGATGAAAATGCTGGTCGGCTTCCTGCCGGCGACCAGCGGCTCATGCAGGCTGTTTGGCGAGCCGATGGGCTCGAACGACATGCAGGCGAGGCGCAATGTCGGCTACATGACGCAGGCCTTCTCGCTCTATGGTGAGCTCACGGTCGGCCAGAATCTCGAGCTGCACGCGCAGCTCTATCACCTGCCGCCGGAAACGATCGCGGGCCGGATCGAGGACCTGCTCGAGCGCTACGATCTGAAAAACGTCGTCAACGCCCGGCCAGACAGCCTGCCGCTCGGCATCAAGCAAAGACTCCAGCTCGCCGTCGCGGTGCTGCACGAGCCCGCCATCCTCATCCTGGACGAGCCGACGTCAGGCGTCGATCCGATCGCGCGCGACGCGTTTTGGCGAACTCTGATTGATCTCTCGCGCGACGACGGTGTGACGATTTTCGTCACCACTCATTTCATGAACGAGGCAGACCGTTGCGACCGCATTTCGCTCATGCACGCAGGCAAGGTGCTTGCGGTCGGCGCGCCTCAGGAGCTCGTCAAAGAGCGGGGCAGCGATTCGTTAGAGGACTGTTTCGTCGGCTATCTCGCAGAGGCGGCGGGGATCGACCGCAGCAAGACGGTCGACCTGGCGCCGGTCGACGCCGAAGGCGAGGCGGAACCGCTTTCGCCGCCCAAGCGCTTCAACTTCGGCCGGCTCTGGGCTTACGCCCGGCGGGAGACGGTCGAACTTCTGCGCGATCCGATCCGCTTGGCCTTCGCCGCCCTTGGCCCGATCATTCTGATGCTGGCGTTCGGCTACGGCATTTCGTTCGACATCGAGAACCTTGCGATGGCGTCGTTCGATCAGGACGAGACGCCGCAAAGCCGAGAGCTGCTGCAGGGCTTCGACGGCTCGCGCTACTTTTCCGTGCAGCCGCCGATCGCATCGTCGGAGGAGGCCGAGCGGAGGCTCAAGAGCGGAAACACCCAGATCGTCGTCGAAGTCCCGCCGGGCTTCGGCCGCGATCTGACGAACGGCCGCAAGCCGGAAGTCGACGCGACGGTTGACGGCGCCATGACCTTCCGCGGCGCTACGGCGAAGAACTATGTCGGGGGCGTCGTGCGCAAGCAAGGCGAGGAGCTTCAACGAGAGGCGCGCCGGCCCGGCGAGCCCAACCGATGGAACGAAGACAACATCGAGACGCGGTTCCGCTACAATCAGGCGTTCCTCAGCGTCAACGCCATGGTTCCGAGCATTTTCATGCTGATGCTGTGCCTGATCCCTGCGATCATGTCGGCGATCGCGGTGGTGCGCGAGAAGGAGACCGGCTCGATCGCCAATTTCCGCTCCACGCCGATCACCCGGTTCGAGTTCCTCGTCGGCAAGCAGCTGCCTTACATCGCCGTGGCGATGATCAATTTCTTCTCGCTGATGCTGATCGCGATTTTCATTTTCCGGGTTCCGGTCAAAGGACCATTCCTGGTCTTGCTCTTGGGCACAATCATCTATGTCATTTCGACGACAGGCTTCGGCGAGCTCATTTCGTCGTTCACCCGCAGCCAGGTCGCGGCGGTGTTCGCAACAACGATCCTCTCGGTCGTGCCGGCGGTCAATTTCTCGGGAATGCTGGCGCCGGTCTCGTCGCTGTCGGGCGGGGCGAAGGTTCTCGGCCTGACCTTCCCCTCCTCCTGGTATCAGCAGATCTCGGTCGGCGTGTTCGCCAAGGCGCTGGGCATGGCCGATCTCTGGCGCAATATCGCGGCGATCGCGATCATCGCGGTCGTGTTCCTGATTCTGTCGCTGCTCCTGCTCCGCAAGCAGGAGGCGTGAAGATGTCGACGCCCTCCGCCCCCGCGCCGCGTCTCGCTGAAGTCAAGCCGCTGACGTTCATGGATCATGTCACCAATATCTATCATCTGGTGATCAAGGAGCTGAGAAGCATCCGGGCGGATCCAGTGATGCTCGTCCTCCTCATTTACTCGTTCAGTTTCTCGGTCAACACGGTCGCCACCGGCGCCGTCACCGAAGCGACCAATCTTTCTGTCGGCATCGTCGACGAGGATCAGTCAGACCTGTCGCGGCGGATCGCCGAGGGGCTCCGGCGCCCGACCTTCCAGCCGCCCGTGCAGATCACGGCCTCCGAGATCGACCCGATGATGGACCAGGGCAAGCTCCTGTTCGTCGTCGAGATCCCGCCCGGCTTCGAGTCCGATGTCCGCGCCAACCGCAAGACCGGCATCCAGATCAACGTCGACGCCACCGCGGTCGCGCAGGCCGGCAACGGCGCGAGTTACTTGAAGACGGCGGTCGCCAACGAGATCCAGAGGTTCATATCCGGCCGGGAGGACTCGACCGGCGCGCCAATCAATCTCGTGGTGCGCGCGGCGTTCAACCCCAACCTCAACACCTCCTGGTTCTCGGCGATGACGCAGGTCATCAACCAGATCACCATGCTGACGGTCATCCTGACCGGCGCCGCGCTCATCCGCGAGCGCGAGCAGGGCACGGTCGAACATCTGCTCGTCATGCCGATCGTGCCGAGCGAGATCATGCTGGCCAAGATGATCGCCAACGGCCTCGTCATCCTCGTCGCCGCGACCCTCTCCCTGCAGTTCGTCGTTCACTGGTGGATAGGGTCGCCGATCAACGGGTCTCTGCTGCTCTTTGTATTCGGCGCGGCTGTCTACGCCCTGGTCGTCGCGGCGCTCGGCATCATGCTCGGCACGCTCGCGACCACGATGGGCCAATTCGGTCTGCTGGCGATACCGGTGCTGGTGGTGACCCAACTGCTGTCGGGCAGCAGCACGCCGATGGAGAGCATGCCGGTCTGGCTGCAATATTTGATGCAGACGATCAGCCCGACGCCGCATTTCGTCGCCTTCGCCCAGGCGGTGCTGTTCCGGGGCGCCGACATGACCCTCGTCTGGCGACCGATTGTGGCGATGCTCGTCATCGGCGTTGTCTATTTCGCCATCGCAATGAGCCGCTTTCGCCGGGTCATCTTCGGCGGCTGACTCCCGCTCTGCGCTCTCACTCGCCCACCTGCTATCTGCCTGTTATGGGCGAATGATCTCCCTGTTTTGGTCCTCTTCGGCCGGGCGCCGTTTTTTCGCAAGCTCATGAAATCTCATGCTTCTCCGCCACGAACCGGGCGCGATGGCGCCGATTCTCACTGCTCGCAGGGATCCGCGATCGCGGGGCTATAGCGCCCTATCCACCGCGTCGCGCCAGCCTAGGTAAAGCCGCTCGCGCGTACTCTCGTCCATCTGCGGGGCAAAGAGGCGATCCCTGCGGCGCTTGTCGCCGAACGACTCGGGTCCGGGATAGAGCCCGGCCTGCCACCCGGCGGCGAATGCCGCCCCCTGCGCAGTCGATTCCAGACCCCTCGGACGATCGACCGGCACGCCGAGAATGTCGGCCAGGAATTGCATCGTCCAGTCGCTCGCCGCCATCCCGCCGTCGACGCGAATGACGTCGATCGCGCCGCCGGCGTCGGATCTCATTGCCTCGACAAGGTCGCGCGTCTGGTAGCCGACGCTCTCGAGTGCCGCGCGGGCGATGTCGTTGCGCGTGGTCCCGCGCGTGATGCCGCAGAGAAGAGCCCGCGCCTCCGAGCTCCAGTGCGGCGCTCCCAGCCCGGCGAAGGCGGGAACGCAGTAGATGGTTTGCGCCGGGTCCGAGGCTGCCGCGAGTTCGCCGGCGTCAGCCGCCTTCGCAATGATCTTCAGGCCGTCGCGCAGCCATTGCACCGTGGCGCCCGCGGAGAAGATGGACCCTTCCAAAGCGTAAGCGCGCCGTCCTCGCCATTGGTAGGCGACCGTCGTCAGAAGCCGGTTCTGCGAGGGCGTCGTCGCGTCGCCGATGTTCAGCAGCAGAAAGCCGCCGGTGCCGTAAGTCGCCTTGACCATCCCCGGCGCGACGCAGGCCTGGCCGATGAGCGCGCTTTGTTGATCGCCAATCAGCGCGCGAACGGGAACCGCGACGCCGAAATGCTCCGGCGCGCTGACGCCATAGTCCGCCGCGGTGTCGCGAACCTCGGGCAGGATCGAAGCCGGCACGTTGAAGAGTCTCAGCATGTCGTCGTCCCAACCGCCCTTGCGGATGTCGTAGAGCATCGTGCGCGAAGCGTTGGTGGCGTCGGTCGCGTGAACGGCGCCATTGGTGAGACGCCAAAGCAGGAAGCAGTCGACGGTGCCGAAGGCGAGTTCGCCGCGCCCGGCGGCGCCTCGGGCGCCGGGAAAGGCGTCGAGAGCCCAGCCGATTTTGGTCGCGGAAAAATAGGGGTCGAGCAAGAGGCCCGTCACCGCCGTCACCTGAGGCTCGCAGCCGCTGGCTTTCAGCGCCGAGCACGCGTCCGCAGTACGGCGGTCTTGCCAGACGATGGCGTTCCCAAGCGGCTTGCCCGTGGCGCGATTCCAGAGGAGGACGGTCTCGCGCTGGTTTGCGACGCCGATTGCGGCCAAGTCCGCCGGCTCGCAGGCGGCGCGGCGCAACGCCTCGCGGGCGGTCGAAACGGCGCTGGACCAGAGCGATTCGGGATCGTGCTCAACCCAGCCTGGCCGCGGAAAAATTTGCGGGATTTCGTCTTGTGCGGCCGCCACCGGCGCGCCGTCGAGGTCGAAGACGATCGAACGAGTGGAGGTCGTCCCCTGGTCGATGACGAGAACGCCAGCACGCAAGTCCGGCCCCTGTCGGCTCAGGCCCGCTGCACCTGGATCCGGCGTGGGCCGAACGTGCGTGCGTCAGCGGATCGGCCGCGGCGCGAGGGCCGGCGCAATCTATTCAATCGCGCCGCCCTCTGCAAAGCGGCTGTCTACGCGGCGGGCCGTTGTTCGGGACGCGGGGCCCGTACGAGAATTTCTTCCGCCAGTCCTCTCGCGACCGCCTCGGGAACGAGCCCGTCAATGAACAACGCAGAAAGCCCGTGCACGAGGCCCCAGGCCGCCAATGCGTCCGAATTGTCCTGGCGCGGCAGCCCGTCGCCGCCGACGACACGCCGGAGCAGTTCGAAAACCGCGCGCGCCGCCTCATCGAGGCCCGGGTATTTCGCCCGCTCGACCAGAATCGGCCCAAACATCAGGCGGAAGAGACCGCGCTTCTGCAAGGCGAATTCGACATAGGCAAGACCGATCGCATTCAGCGGATCGGCCCCGGTCGCCGCCGTCTCCATCGACGCGGCAAGTTCTCTGAACCCCTCCGCCGCGACCGAAGCGAGGAGATCTTCTTTGTTGGTGAAATGACGATAGGCGGCTGTCGCCGACACGCCGACCCGGCGGGCGGCTTCTCGCAACCCGACTGAATCCGGACCGTCTTCGTCCAGGATCGCGCGCGAGGCCGCGCGCAAGGCGTTAGGCAGATTGCTATGACGATATGGGCGACGGGGGAACGTATCCATTGGACCTCTCATACGTTATCGTTTACGGCAGCCGCCCCGCTTGCCGCATCACACGAACCAGTGACCCCGAAGAATTTGAGTCCGCTTGACGACGCAGTTCCTCTTAGGAAAACGGCGTTTTTGCGACTCCTTTTTGACCCTGTCGGGAATGCGTGCGGGTGTGTCCTAATGGATACTATGGCCTGGACCCCAGCGCCGGTCCCCGACACAGGGAGAGCGGCTATTTCTGAAAATGCCGCTCACCCTTCGAATCCATGACGATTTTGTGCTATGGTCCGGCGCTTCGGCTCTTCATGCGCTTGCGGAGTCGAAAGGAGACTGATCGTCCGATGAAAATCACCATTGATGTCGATTGCACGCCACTCGAGGCGCGCCAGTTCATGGGGCTGCCGGATGTCGAACCCATGCAAAAGGCCGCCATGGCCGAAATCGAGAGGCGAATGATGGTCGAGCTTGAGCGGTTCTCGCCCGAGACCCTGTTCAAGGCCTGGCTGCCGATCGCTGGAATGAACGCGGAGTGGTTTCAGGACTTCTTGAAGCGGGCTGCTTCCTGACCGACTCGACGGGCTCCCGCGCGGGTGGACCCTTTCGCCGGCGCGGGTGCGCCCCTAAATGACGCTTCAGGCCGCGAGGGGCGGCAATCTAGGTCACGGGCCGCGCTTCGTCGCTTCGGGGCGGGAAGCGGCGCCAGGAAGGGGTGAGTCCCATGAATCTTGAAAAGTATACCGAACGAGCTCGCGGATTCGTTCAGAGCGCGCAGTCGCTGGCGCTCCGCGAAGGCCATCAGCAGTTCACGCCCGAGCATCTTCTCAAAGTCCTGCTCGACGACGAGGAGGGCCTGTGCGCGGGTCTGATCGACAGGGCCGGCGGCAATTCGCGCGAGGCCTTGCGGCAGGTCGAGGTGGCGCTCGCCAAACTTCCGAAAGTTCAAGGCTCCGGCGCCGGGCAACTCTATCTCGCGCCGACGACGGCGCGCATTTTCGACAACGCCGAGAAGATCGCCCAGAAGGCCGGCGATTCGTTCGTCACCGTCGAGCGGCTTCTTGTGGCGCTCGCGATGGAAAAGGGGTCGGAGGCGGCCAAGATCCTGGCGAATGTCGGCGTCACGCCGCAAACGCTGAACGCGGCCATCAACGATCTGCGCAAAGGGCGCACGGCAGATTCGGCGAGCGCCGAGAACGCCTATGAGGCTTTGAAGAAATACACCCGCGACCTGACCGAGGCGGCCCGGACCGGCAAGCTTGATCCGGTCATCGGCCGCGACGAGGAGATCCGCCGCACCGTCCAGGTGCTATCGCGCCGGACCAAGAACAATCCGGTGCTGATCGGCGAACCCGGCGTCGGCAAGACGGCGATCGTCGAGGGGCTCGCGCTGCGCATCGTCAACGGCGACGTGCCCGAGTCGATCCGCGACAAGAAGCTGCTCGCGCTCGACATGGGCGCGCTGATCGCGGGCGCAAAATACCGCGGCGAGTTCGAGGAGCGGCTGAAGGCGGTTCTGAACGAAGTCACCGCGGCCCAGGGCGGCATCATCCTCTTCATCGACGAAATGCACACGCTGGTCGGCGCCGGCAAGGCCGAGGGGGCGATGGACGCCTCGAACCTGCTGAAACCCGCCTTGGCGCGCGGCGAACTGCACTGCGTCGGCGCGACCACGCTCGACGAATATCGCAAGCACGTCGAGAAGGACGCGGCGCTCGCCCGGCGCTTCCAGCCGCTGTTCGTCTCCCAGCCGACGGTCGAGGACACAATTTCGATCCTGCGCGGCCTCAAAGAGAAGTACGAACTCCATCACGGCGTCCGAATTACCGATCCCGCGATCATCGCGGCCGCGGTCCTGTCGGACCGCTACATCTCCGACCGCTTCCTGCCCGACAAGGCGATCGACCTCATCGACGAGGCGGCGGCCCGTCTGCGCATGCAGGTCGACTCGAAGCCCGAGGAGCTGGACGAACTCGACCGGCGCATCATGCAGCTCAAGATCGAGCAGGAGGCCTTGAAGAAGGAGACGGATTCGGCCTCAAAGGATCGCCTGAAGAAGCTCGGGGCCGAACTTGCCGAACTGCAGGAAAAATCCGATTCTCTGACCGCCCGCTGGCGGGCGGAGAAGGACAAGATCGGCCTTGCGCAGAAACTGAAAGAAGAACTCGACGGGGCCCGCACCGCGCTTGCCCAGGCGCAGAGAAGGGGCGACTTCGCCGAGGCCGGCAAGCTCGCTTATGGAACGATCCCCGAACTCGAGAAGAGGCTCGCCGAAGCGGAGACCCAGCGCGAGGGGGCGCTCGTCTCCGAGGAGGTGACCGCCAATCACGTCGCGCAGGTCGTCTCGCGCTGGACCGGCGTGCCGGTCGACAAGATGCTCGAAGGCGAGCGTGAGAAGCTCCTCAAGATGGAGGAGGAGATCATGCGGCGCGTCGTCGGCCAGAGGGAGGCGGTCACCGCGGTCTCGACCGCCGTGCGCCGCGCCCGCGCAGGCCTTCAGGACCCGCACCGGCCGATCGGCTCGTTCATGTTCCTGGGTCCCACCGGCGTCGGCAAGACCGAGCTCACCAAGGCGCTGGCCGCGTTCCTGTTCGACGACGAGAGCGCGATGGTCCGCATCGACATGTCCGAGTACATGGAGAAGCACTCGGTCGCCCGCCTGATCGGCGCGCCTCCCGGTTATGTCGGCTACGAGGAAGGCGGCGCGCTGACCGAGGCGGTCCGACGCCGGCCCTATCAGGTCGTGCTGTTCGACGAGATCGAGAAGGCGCATCCGGACGTGTTCAACGTCCTGTTGCAGGTGCTGGACGACGGACGCCTCACCGACGGCCAGGGCCGCACTGTCGACTTCCGCAATGTGCTCATCGTGATGACCTCAAATCTCGGCTCCGAGTTCCTGGTGAACCTCGGCGAAAACGAGGACACGAAGGCGGTCGAAAAGGAGGTGATGGCCGTGGTGCGCGGTCATTTCCGCCCCGAGTTCCTCAATCGCGTCGACGAGATCATTCTGTTCCACCGGCTCCGTCGCGAGGACATGGGCGCGATCGTCGACATCCAGTTCGGTCGGCTCGGACGCCTTTTGGAGGACCGCAAGATCAAGCTCTCGCTCGACGTCAAGGGTCGCCAGTGGCTCGCCGACAGGGGCTACGATCCGGCGTATGGCGCCCGTCCGCTGAAGCGCGTGATCCAAAAATTCGTGCAAGACCCGCTCGCGCAGCAACTGCTCGCCGGCGAGGTCCAGGACGGCTCGACCGTCAAGATCGGCGCCGCCCAGGGAAGATTGACGATCAACGGCAACGCCGTCGGCGGCGAGGATGCCGACGCTCCGCCGGCCAAGCCAACGATCGTGCCGTTTCCGAAATCTTGACTGGCGTCGCGCCCCAAACGGGGCGAGCGCTCGTCAAACGAGGTAGCTTGTCAAGAAATCGGCCGAGGAAGCTTCGTCCATGACCAACAATGTTGTCGCCCGCTTTGTCGGCGGCTCTCCGGTGACCGTGCTCCTTCGGCTGATTGTTGTCTCGTTCGTGGTCGGATTTCTTCTGGAAACCCTCGGGCTCGATCCCGTCGGCCTCTTTGACGAGGCCGTGCGGGCGGCAAGACACATCATTGAGTTCGGTCTTACGGACGTCCGCCAAGTCGGCCGGATCCTGCTGACCGGGGCGATGGTGGTCGTGCCGGTGTGGCTCGTGCTGCGCCTGCTCGACGCCGGCCGGATGCGCTAGCGCCGGCGCGCGCCTCGCAGCCAGAATGAAAAGCCCCCGCCGCACAGGCGACGGGGGGCGATTGTGCAGGCCCAAGACGTCTGCGCGGTTACTGGCAGGCGTCCCAGAAGCCGTTGCGCTGGCTTGGATCCGTATAGTACCAGCAGAGACCCGGCGCCGGCGGCGGCGGCGCCCAGGCGGCCACGGCCGCCGCGCCGAGGACGCCGATCGCGGCGCCGGCGGCGATCGCGCCTCCAGGCCCCCAGTGATACCAGCCCGGACGGGCCCAACCCGCGTAGCCGGGACGATAGCCGGGATAACCCGGCCGATAGCCGGGGTGATAGCCATAGCCCGGGCGATAGCCGGGGTGGTATCCGGGATGGACGCCGGGGCGTACGACGGCTCCTCCGTGCGGCCCGTGCCGGACGACGACGACAGTCTGAATCAGGCCGTCGTTCATGCGTGCGACCGGGTTCGATCCGCCGAGGAACTCCATCGCTCCCGCTTGCAAGGGCGCGAACCCAAGGAGCGCGGCCGCGACCGCGCCTTTCGCAGCGTGAGACCAGTTCATGTCTTCTCCCTTTCCATTCGGTCGCGAGGCGCGCTTTCGTCTCCCCGTCGCTGGGCCGACTGTCGCTTGAGCATACTGCCCCAATTCGACGCAAAGTGGAAACGCTGTCCCGTCGCGGAAGGTCTGCCGCACAGGTCGCTGAGCCCGCGTTGCCGCGCGGCGTCTCATTCCGAAGATTATTGGTAACGGATCGGCCGCAAGTTGCGACTCCAGCCGCCCGGCAACAAGTCGGTGCACGAGGCCGGCGTATTCGTGTTCGGCAATCTTCTCGAGGGTTATGAGCGACCGCTCCCTATCTCAACGGATATGGAAAAGGGCCGGCCGAATTTCGACGCCGCTCAATTGAAGGCGATGGTCGCCGAGGTGAAGGCGCGGGGTTGGCCTTGCGCGCGGTCACGATCCACGCGCGCGGGCCAGATCGGCATGGCCGACCAACTGGGCACGCTCGAGTCGGGGAAGCTCGCCGCCCGCCCTGACGATCCTCGAGAAGGACCCGTACGCAGTCGACCCCGATGCGCTGATGAACATCAACGTGAGCCAGACCTGGGTCGGGGGGGCGAAAGATGTTCGGGTGAGATCCGCCGGCGACACGGCCGTTGGACAAACTCAATTGTTCCAGGGGTTGAAGGCGATGACGTCCAAAGCCACGAAGTCGCGCACATTTCTTGTGGCAAGTGTCATTGACCGGGACTGCGCGCTCGCTGCGATCAAAGCGTCGAGCGGATCAACGGTATGCCCTTCGGCCATTGCCTGGGCCCGCCCGCGTCCCGCCAACTCGGCGATCGCCTGGTCGATGACGATCAGCCTCCCCGAGAACGTTGCCTTCAAAGACTCGATCCATGCCATCAGACGATTCCTACGACCAACGTCTGCGATTCGCGCCGCGCCGAAGCTGAGTTCATGAAGGCTAATGACGCTGAGCCAGAGGTCGCTCTCGTGAGCAAGAAAATTCGGTACGAAACGATTCGGCGCGGGTTTGACGAGTTCGGATACGACGTTCGTATCAATCAAAAATGCGGTCAAGTCGCGAGGCCGCCTTCGTCGGCGGCAAACGGATCTCCGCGGTGGTCGGCGCGCGACGGTAGTTCGAGCTCGCATTCGCGCGGTGCGCTTTCGATCAAGAACCTTCCGAGGCGCTCCGGCTGGAAATATTGCCCGAATTGTGCGGCAGATACGACAACACAAGGGTCCTCAGTCCCGATCGTTTGCGGCTGTCCCTCGCGCGCCAGTCGCAGAATTTCGGAGAGTTTCGCTTTCGCCTCCGCGACGGACCAAGCTTTGTTTGGCTCTCGCAGCGCGATGTATTCGTGATTCAAGTCCCAGCAAACGTCATCTAACGCGACCCGCTCGGGAACGCCCAATTTGACAACCGCACCGACGTATTCATCAACCGTCATCCCATTCCTATATAACGCAAATCGCTGCCGGGGACGACTTCGCTTCGGGTTTTCGTCCACGCGCTTGAAGATCACCCAGCTCCGCGGGATTCTGCTCCTGTCGTTAGGGAAGAGCGTTGCCTCTCCCAACTTCGAACCGGCTGACCACTGCGCCCTTCGAGACTCTGAACTCACAAGCTTTAACTCCATCTATTTCGTGGTAGACCGATGTAGTCCATGGGAGCCGCCCGTCAACGGCGCGCTTAGGCCTTCACTCGAACAGCACCACCTGCCGGACTCCGATGCCCTCGCGCAGGCGGTCGAACCCTTCGTTGATGTCCTCGAGCTTCAGCCGATGGGTCAGCAGCGCGTCGACCGGGAGCTTCCCGGCCTGAAAGAGCGCGATATAGCGCGGCACGTCGCGCAAGGGGGCGGCGGAGCCGATATAGGAGCCTTTCAGCGTTCGTTCTTCGGCGACCAATGTTACCGGTGCGAGCGACAGCCGCTTGTCGGGATGCGGCAGGCCTGCGGTGACGGTCATGCCGCCCCGCGTGGTCGCGGCATAGGCGAGTTCGAGCGCGGACACCGCGCCGGCCATGTCGAAGGCGATCTCGACCCCGCCGCCGGACAGGCGTCGGATCGTTTCGAGCGCGTCCTTGGCGCCTGCGTTGACGACGTGCGTCGCCCCGAGCGCGCGCGCGAAGGCGAGCTTCTCGTCCGAGAGATCGACGGCGATGATCTGGCGCGCACCCGCGACCCTTGCGCCGAGGACCGCGCTCAAGCCGACGCCTCCAAGGCCTACGACCGCGACCGATGCGCCGGGCTCGACCCGTGCGGTGTTGACGACCGCGCCGACGCCGGTCAGCACTGCGCAGCCGAAGAGAGCAGCAAGTTCGAGCGGCAGATCCGGATCGACCTTGACGCAGGATTCGCGCGCGACCACCGCGTGGTCGGCGAAGGCCGAGACGCCGAGGTGATGATGGACCGCCTCGGCGCGGAAGGTCAGCCGCCGATCGCCGCTTAGCAGCGTGCCAGCGCCATTGGCGCTCGCGCCCGGTTCGCAGAGCGCGGGGCGTCCCGCTGCGCAAGGGCCGCAGCGGCCGCAGCTCGGGACGAAGACGAGCACCACATGATCGCCGACGGCGAGATCGCCGACGCCATCGCCCAGGGCCTCGACAATCCCTGCGGCCTCATGTCCGAGCGCCATCGGGGTCGGGCGCGGCCGGGAGCCGTCAATGACCGAAAGGTCCGAGTGACAAAGACCGGCGGCTCTGATTCGAACCAGAACCTCGCCGCGGCCGGGCGGCGCGAGATCGAGATCGAGGATTGCAAGCGGGCGCGACGCGGCGTAGGGGTGCGGAAGCCCGATCTTGGCGAGGACAGCGGCTTTGACGTGCATGGGCGATATCTCGAAATCTCAAGAAGAGCAGATGCTAGCCACAGCCAGCGCAAGTTGTCATGCCCTGCGGGCACGGCGCGCCCAGCAGACGACGCCGTCGCCCTTGCGCGCTCTCAGCGCGCGCGCCACATAGGCCTCGCGCGGGCCCCGGGGGCGCCGCGCCCGACCCGGGAGCGCCTCATGCCGCAGACAAACAGCCGTTTTTTCGACGATCTTTCCCGCCTCATGACCGACGCGGCCGGACTGGCCGACGGCGCACGGCGCGAGGCGCAGACCTTCGCCAAGAGCCAGGTCGAGCGGATGATCGCCGGCATGGACCTAGTCGGTCGCGAGGAATTCGAGGCGGCGCGCGAGATGGCGGCGCGCGCCCGCGACGAGAACGAGAAGCTTTCCGCCAGGATCGCGGCGCTCGAAGCGAGGCTGGCCGAGCCAAAGCCCTGATCGGATTCAAGATCTTCAGCAGAGTCTTGATTCGTTTCACAGATTCTGTGGACGAAGCGGTCAGCTAGGTTTACGATTCGGGGCGAATCATCGAGATTGCGGCTCGCCGCCCAGATCGGGAATCGAGGCGGTCCGCCGGGCGGTTCACGTGTCGAAATGCGTCGCCCGCGTGTGTTCTCGCCTTCCGTATCTCGCGCTGAAGGACCCCTGATGAGCCAGATCGAGACTGTCGCCGACGATCGACCCGAACACCCCGTCGACGTCGTGGAGCGCTTGGCCGCCGTCAACGAATGGGCCTTCGACCGTGCCGAGGACGACGAAATCTCGATCCTGGTCAACGGCGCCTGGGCCAACTACGACGTCTCCTTCACCTGGATCCCGGAGATGGAGTCGCTCCACGTCAGTTGTTCCTTCGATCTCAAGGCGCCGCCGCGCAAGCGCTCGGCGATCGGCGAGCTTACGCAGCTCATCAACGAGCAGATGTGGCTCGGCCATTTCGATCTGTGGAGAGAGCAGGATCTGGTGATGTTCCGCCATTCGCTCTGCCTCGCGGGGGGCGCGGCGGCGAGCGACACCCAATGCGGCGCGGTGGTGAAGGCAGCGGTCAACGCCTGCGAGACCTATTATCAGGCGTTCCAGTTCGTGCTGTGGGCCGATCGCGAGCCGCGCGAAGCGCTGGCCTTCGCCGCGTTCGAGACCAGGGGCTCGGCCTGACCGGGCGCGGCCTCTGGCGCGTGATTTCGCCGAATCAAAGGGACTGGCGCCACGGCGCGATTACGTGTAAGAGCCGCGCTCCCATTTTCACGGCATGCTGCGACAAGATCGCGCGCGCCTCGATCGGAGTCCCGTCCTATGGCTGTTCCCAGACGCAAAACCTCGCCCTCGCGGCGCGGCATGCGCCGCTCCGCCGACGCGCTCAAAGCGCCGACCTATGTCGAGGACAAGGATTCGGGCGAACTGCGCCGTCCGCATCACATCGACCTCAAAAGCGGTATGTATCGCGGCCGACAGGTCCTGAAGCCGAAGTCGACGATCAGCGAAGCCTGAGCTTGGCGGGCGCCCGGCGGCGTAAAAGGCCGGCCGTCCGGCCGGCCTTTTTTCGCGCGCATACGACCGCCAACCACGGCGTCCTTGTCTATTGGACTTGGTCGATGTGGTGATAGTAGTGCCACAGTCGGAACATCACATACATCATCAACAAGCTGTCATGTTCGCGCCCGCTCGCGATCATTAAAAAGCTTTCATCATCGGGCCATCGTCGGGTTAGGCGCAAGGGAAGATAAGGCTTCCTCATAATAGCCGGCGACTCGTCCGGCGCTGCCTCGGGGTGCATGATGTCTGCCGTTCGATTTCGTTCCCTTCGCGCCGCGTTGCTCGGGGCCGTGGCGGTCGCCGCCATCGGCGGCGTCGCCTTCGAGAGGGCGCTCATCCCCGTTCACGCGGTCGCCGCCACGTCCGAGCCCATGGCCAATGCGTCGGCGCCGTCTGCGATTGCGCCGCAGCCAGCCGCGGGGCCGGCGTCCTTCGCCGATATCGTCGATCGAGTGAGGCCAGCCGTCGTCTCGGTCAAGGTCAAGCTTTCAAGCGTCGAGGACTCCAACGACGAAGGTTCTCAGGGCCTGCCCGATTTCCCGCCGAACAGCCCGTTCTATCACTTCTTCCGGCATTTTGGATTGCCGGGGCGTGGCGAAGGGGACAGTGCGCCGCGTCGCCACTCGACGATGGCGCAGGGTTCGGGATTCTTCATCAGCGCCGACGGGTACATTGTCACCAATAACCACGTCGTCGACCACGCCTCGGAGGTGACGGTCACGACCGCCGACGGCAAGATCGTGCCGGCGAAGGTGATTGGCGTCGACAGCAAGACTGACCTCGCGCTCCTGAAAGCCCAGGGGAGCGATTTTCCCTTTGTGACCTTTGCCTCCCAGGCCCCCAGGGTCGGGGACTGGGTCATCGCTGTCGGCAACCCATTCGGGCTCGGCGGCACCGTGACGGCCGGGATCGTTTCCGCGCGCGGCCGCGACATCGGCTCGGGACCCTATGACGATTTCCTGCAGATCGACGCCCCGGTGAATCATGGCAACTCGGGCGGCCCGACCTTCAATGCTGAAGGCCAAGTCGTCGGGGTCAACACCGCGATCTTCTCGCCTTCGGGCGGAAGCGTCGGCATCGGTTTTGCGATCGCCAGCGACGTCGTCAAGAACGTCGTCCAGCAGCTGAAGGAGAACGGCGCCGTTACGCGTGGTTGGATCGGCGTCGAGATCCAGTCGGTGACGCCCGACATCGCCGACAATATGGGCCTCAAGGGCACGTCGGGAGCGCTGGTGGCCAAGGCCCAGAAGGATTCGCCTGCCGCGCAGGCCGGCGTCAAGAGCGGCGATGTGATCACTGCTGTTGACGGCGAGACCGTGGCCGACCCACACGATCTCGCCCGCAAGATCGCGGCGCTTGGCCCCAAGAAGACCGCGACGCTGGCGATTATCCGTAACGGCGCGCCGATGACGCTCGACGTAACGCTCGGAACCATGCCCGCCGACAAAACTGCCAGCGCGGATACCGGCAACGAGAACGGCAGCGAAAGCGGCGCCCCGGCGCTCGCCAATCTCGGCTTGACCCTGCGCCATGGTCCCGACGGAGTGATCGTCGAAAGCGTCGATCCGGATAGCACCGCGTCGGACAAGGGCCTCAAGGAAGGCGATGTCATCCTTGAGGTCGGAGGCAAGACGGTCAGCCGCCCGTCCGAAGTCGCGCAGGCCATCAACGCCGCCAGGACGGACGGCAAGAAGTCCGTGCTTATGCGCGTGAAGTCCGGTGACAGCGAGCACTTCCTCGCCTTACCGACCAGCGCGTCCTGAAGGAATTCGGCGCCCACGGGCGGGCGTCGAATAGAAATGGATGGAAGAGATTATTGGGCTTGTCCCCGGCCCAGCGCATTGCGCGCTCTTCCGTCCAGTCGGCGGTCGCACAATCCCCGCCCGCGCGACCCCGGCAAGGTGGCGGCAGGTCCTTATTAAGCCCCCCGAGGACCTGCCGCCATTCCTTTGGCGGTTCCGGCTAGAATCGCTATATGTCAGTCATGCGAATCCTGATCGTTGAAGACGACCGCGACGCCGCGGCCTATCTGGTGAAGGCCTTTCGCGAAGCCGGCCATCTCGTGGACCTCGCCAGCGACGGCGTGACGGGTTACGACATGGCGATCGAAGGCGGCTATGACGTCGCGATTGTCGACCGCATGCTGCCGAAGATGGACGGACTGACGCTGGTTGGCGCGCTGCGCAACCAGCGGAACGAGACGCCGGTGTTGATCCTGTCGGCTCTTGGGCAGGTTGACGATCGCGTGAAGGGCTTGCGCGCGGGCGGCGACGACTATCTCTCGAAGCCCTACGCATTTTCCGAATTGCTGGCCCGGGTCGAGACGCTTGCGCGGCGGCGGCCGAAGGGGACGCCGGAGGAGACCGTGTTCAGGGTCGCCGACCTGACGCTCGACCGACTATCGCACAAGGTCACCCGAAGGGGCGAGGAGATCGTCCTGCAGCCGCGCGAGTTTCGCCTGCTCGAATATCTGATGCAGAACGCGGGAAAGGTGGTCACGCGCACCATGCTGCTCGAGCACGTGTGGGATTACCATTTCGATCCGCAGACGAACGTGATCGATGTGCATGTATCGCGCCTGCGCGCCAAGATCGACCGCGATTTTGACGCGCCGCTGCTAAATACCGTGCGCGGCGCCGGATACATGATTCGTGACGGCGCTCGGTAAGCTTTTCCGCGCCACAGCCTTCCGCCTTGCGATGGCGATTCTGTTGCTCAGCGCCGTCGGCGCTGGGATCGTGCTGACGGTTATCGCCTGGCAGGTCATATCCGTCGTCGACGGCGAAATGGCGCAGACGATCGAGGCGGAGGCCAAGGGTCTCGCGGATCAATACGCCCAAGGAGGGGTAAGGAGACTCGGCGCGGTGATCGAATTGCGGGCGCGCCAGCCGGGTTCCCCGCTCTACCTCCTGACCGACGCCGCCGGCGACCCGCTGGCCGGCAACGTCGACCAAATTCCTCCCAGCGTGCTGGATCATCCGGGATTCGTCGACACGCCTTATCATACGGTCGAGGGCGCCGATCGCGGCCGTCGAGCGCTGGCCAGGATTTACGTGCTGCCGGGCGGTTTTCGACTTCTCATTGGTCATGACCTCGGCGATCGTGCGCGCATCCGCGCGGTGATGGTGCGAGCGCTTGCCTTGTCCCTGATCTTCTTCGCAATGCTGGCCGCGATCGGCGCCCTCTTCGTCGCGCGCCGCGTGCTCCGGCGCATCGACGCCATCAACGTCTCGGCCCACGGCATCATGGCCGGCGATCTGAGCCAGCGGCTGCCGGTGTCAGGCTCCGGCGACGAACTGGACCGGCTGGCGGAAGGCCTCAACGAAATGCTGGCGCGGATCGGTGAGTTGATGCAGGGGCTGCGCGAGGTCAGCGACAACATCGCGCACGACTTGCGTACGCCTTTGACCCGCTTGCGCAACCATGCCGAGGCGGCGCTCGCCTTCGGCGGCGACGCGGCGGCGTATCGAACCGCACTCGAAAAGACGATCGAAGAGTCAGACGCTCTCATCAAGATTTTCAATGCGCTTCTGCTGATCGCGCGCGCCGAAGCCGGCGGCGACGTCGAGGCGCAAAAGTTCGATGTCGGCGAAGTCGCCCGGAGCGTCGCCGAACTCTACGAGCCGATCGCCGAGGAGCAGGGGGTCGACCTGGGGGTCGAGACCAGGGGCGCATTGACGGTCCGGGCAAACCGCGAGCTGATCGCGCAGACGATGGCCAACCTCGTCGACAACGCTCTCAAATACGGCGCCGCCGGAGAGGGCGCCGAAGCCCCGTCGAAGGTCGTCATTTCGGCGCGCCGGGTCGGGGCGTTGGTCGAATTCGCTGTCGCCGACCGGGGTCCGGGCATCGACCACGCCAACCGGGCCCGCGTTCTCGAGCGCTTCGTGCGGCTTGAGGGTTCGCGCTCGCGACCGGGCTCCGGGCTCGGGCTTTCGCTCGCCGCCGCGGTGGCTCGGATGCATGGCGGGGCGGTCGAGCTCGAGGACAATGAGCCTGGGCTCCGCGTGCGCGTCGCCTTGCCGGCCGAAGAGGAGCAGCCGCGGCTGCCCGCGCCGGCGATCGGGGGCATGAATGGACGGCACGCTGGCTGAACGCCTGGTCGACGCGCCGCGCCTGACCGCGCCGGCGGAAGCGCGGCGCCGTCTTGCCGACCTGGCGCACGCGCCGGAAGCCGCCGGCCTCGCCGCAAACGAGCGGGTCCGGAGCCTGCTCCTCGGTCTGGCCGATCATTCGCCTTACCTCTGGGGGCTGGTCACGGAAGATCCGGCGCGCCTGGCTCGTCTGCTCAGCCGCCCGCCGGGCGAATCGCTCGATTCTCTTCTCGCCGCGGTCACAACATGGCGCGACGGTGACGAGGCCGCGCTGATGCGGTTCCTGCGCCATGCCAAGCGCGAGGCCGCGCTCCTGATCGCGCTCGCGGACATTGGCGGCCTCTGCGACGTCGTCGCCTCGACGGAGGCGCTGAGCCGTTTCGCCGACGCGGCGGTCGGCGCAGCGCTCGCTTTTCTCCTGCGCCAGAACGCCGTCGCAGGACGGCTCGGACTCGATCCCGATGCGCCGGATCCTCAAGCCCGCTGCGGCATGGTCGTGCTCGCGCTCGGCAAGCATGGCGCGCGCGAGCTCAACTATTCGAGCGACGTCGACCTCATCGTTCTCTACGACGCATCCGCCCCCGCGATCCCGCCCGGGGCGGAGCCCGGTCCGCTTTTTGTGCGCATTACCAAGGCGCTCGCGCGCATCCTGCAGGAGCGCACCAGCGACGGCTACGTTCTGCGGGTCGATTTGCGCCTGCGGCCCGACCCCGCCTCGACTCCGGTCGCGCTATCGACCATTAGCGCCTACACATATTACGAAACCCTCGGCCAAAACTGGGAGCGGGCGGCCCTGATCAAGGCGAGGCCCGCGGCAGGCGATCTCGAGCTCGGCCAGCGCTTCCTTGCCGAGCTCGCGCCCTTCATCTGGCGCAAGTATTTCGACTACGCCGCGATCGCCGACATTCACGCGATGAAGCGTCAGATCCATGCGGTGCGCGGCCACGACCGCGTCGTCGTGCCCGGCCACGACGTCAAGCTCGGCCGCGGCGGCATCCGCGAGGTCGAGTTCTTCGTCCAGACTCAGCAACTCATCTTCGGCGGACGCCGTCCGCAGATGCGAGGCTCGCGCACGCTCGACATGCTGCGCCAGCTGAGGGCCGACAACTGGGTCAGCGCGGAGGCGGAGGAGGACCTGAGCGAGGCTTACATCTTTCTGCGCCGGATCGAACATCGTCTGCAGATGGTCGCCGACGAACAGACCCAGCGCCTTCCGTTCGAACGCGCGCCGCTTGCGCGCTTCGCCAAATTCTGCGGCTATGCGCGGCTCGAATCCTTCGCCCGAGATCTCACCCATCACCTGACGCGCGTCGAAAGCCACTATGCGCGTCTCTTCGAGGACGCGCCGACCCTCAGCACGTCGGCCGGCAATCTCGTTTTCACCGGCGTGTCCGACGATCCCGAGACGCTAGTCAGCCTTCGCCGCCTCGGGTTCCATCATCCGGAGGCCGCTGCAGAGACCATACGCGGCTGGCATTTCGGACGTCGCGCTGCGGTCAGGAGCCCGCGCGCCCGCGAAGTGCTGACGGAGCTGACGCCCGCCTTGCTCGAAGCCTTCGCCGGTTCGGGCGACCCGGACGCTGCGCTCGCCGCCCTCGACGAAGCGCTGGCGCGCATGCCGGCTTCCGTCGAGCTCATGTCGATCCTGCGCTCGAACGCGAGCTTGCGCGAACTGTTCGGCGATGTGCTTGGGAGCGCGCCAAGGCTCGCGCGAGTGATCGCGTCGCGCCCACACGTTCTGGATGCCGCGATCGATCCGGGTCGGGTGAAGGTTTTCGACGAAAGCCTCGAGGAAGCTCCGATGCAGAAGCGCGCCGAGGCCTATATCGTCCAGGCGCACAGTCACGAAGAGGCGCTCGACCGGGCGCGCGATTTCGCCGCTGAGGAAATGTTCCTCATCGGCCTCAATCTCCTGTCCGGCCGGCTCGATCCCGACCGCGCGGGACGCGCCTATAGCGCGCTGGCTCAAGGGCTCGTCGGACCGCTGCTGGCGCGAGTTGCTGACGCGCTCGCGGCCGAGCACGGCAAAGTGCGCGGCGGCCGCGTCGCGGTCGTCGCGCTCGGCAAGCTCGGCTCCCGCGAGATGACGGCGGCGTCCGATCTCGACCTCATCGTCATTTACGATTTCCCCCCCGACGCTGGCGAGTCGAACGGTCCAAGGCCGCTCGGAGCGGCCGTCTACTATTCGCGCATGACGCAACGGCTGCTCGCCGCGCTGACCGCGCCGACCAAGGCCGGTCGCCTCTATGAGGTCGACATGCGCCTCAGGCCTTCGGGCCGAAAGGGGCCGCTGGCGACGCAATTCTCGTCCTTCGCGCTCTATCAGCGCAATGAAGCCGAAACCTGGGAGCATATGGCGCTGACGCGCGCGCGGGTGGTGGCGGGGGACGCGAGCCTCGCAGCCGACATCGCCGAGGCGGTGCGCGACACGCTCGTCCGCGAGCGCGACCCGGCCAAGATCGCACGCGAGGTGCGGACGATGCGCGCGCTGATCGCCGCCGAAAAAGGCGACGAGGACCCCTGGGATCTGAAACTTGTCGCGGGGGGCCTCATGGATATCGAGTTCGTCGCCCAGTATCTGAGCCTCGCCTTCGCACATGCGCGGCCCGACATTCTTGACGTCTCGACCCGCAAGGCGATCGACAACGCGGGCGCGGCGAGCCTCCTGGCGGCCGGCGACGTGGTGACACTGATCGAGGCCCATCGGCTCTACACCGACGCGACCCAGCTCATGCGCCTCTCCGTCGCTGGCCCCTTTGATCCGGCCAAGGCAGCGTCAGGCGTCAAACGCCGCATCGCCGCCGCGACTGGCTTTCCCGATTTCGAGGCCTTTGTCGCGGCGCTGGGCGAGGCGCGGAAGCGCGTGCGCGAGGCCTATGAGGCAATTGTGAACAGTCATAAGCATGCTTGAAGGGATTTCTTTTCTCAGCTAGGCTTCTTGCTGCGGCAACGCGAGCCGTGCAGGTGGTTTGGACAGAGCCTGCGGGAACCTCTACCCTCGATGGAGGACGCCATGCATCGCAAATTGAATTTGCGCCAAAATTTGCTGCTGTTGAACGCGACTCTCGGCGCAACGCTTTTGGGCGCTGCAGGCGCTTCGGCAAACATTGTCTACACCGTCGATCAGATTATCGGGGGCGGCAGCGTCACCGGGACCATGACGACTGACGGAGCGACAGGCGCCATCCTTCCGACCGATTTCCTCAGCTGGAACCTTGAGCTCAACGGAGTTGGGGCGTCGTTTAACCTCACTCAGGCAAACAGCGTCGTGTTTGAACGAGGCGCCGACGTCAACGCGACCCCGTCTGAGATCACCTTCAACTTCAGTGGGGATGACAACGGACTATTCCTTGTTCAAGATGGGCTATTTCAGGGAACACACTATTGGTGCAATGCGACCCAGAGCGGCGCGTGCTTTCAAGGAAAGACCGTCACGCCAATCTTCTTCTCCGATTCCAGCACCCAGAATGTCCCCGCTAGCGGCATCCAGGTTATCATGACCGCGGGGGCCGTTCCCGAGCCTTCAACCTGGGCGCTTATGCTGCTCGGCTTCGCCGCGGTCAGCTATGCCGGCTATCGTCGCGCGCAAGCGCGGCCCGTGGCCGCGATAGGGTGACGCATTCCCAATCGCGACGGGCGTGATCGCCGCGCGCGCATCCAATCTTGGCTACGTCTTCCGCCCCAGCGCGTCGATTAGCGCCTTCAGCGTAGCGGCCGTCGACGCGTCCGCTTCGCCATCGACCCGCTGCGGCCGGAAGTGGCGCTGGAAGGCCATCACGACGGCGCGGGTCAGGCGGTCGTAAACGCCGCTAAGCTCAACGCCATAGCCATAGAGCGCGAGCATCGCCTGCAGCGCGCGCACCGACGGGCCCTCCTCCCCAGGAAGGAAGAGCGGCGGCCCGGAAAGCGGCGCCGGCGGAATCCAGTGGCCGACGCCGCCGAGCCATAAGTCTTCCCAGGGAAAGGCCTCGCCCGGATCGCGCTTGCGCGAGGGCGCGACGTCGGAATGGGCGAGCACGCGCTCCGGCGCTATCGGCAATCGCGAGCTGAGTTCGCGGGCGAGCGCGATCGTCGACGCGATCTGCCGGTCGGGAAACGGCGGCGATCCGCCATCGTGGCCCGCATTGACGATCTCGATCCCGATCGAAGTCGAGTTGAGGTCGCTGTCGCCTTTCCAGATAGCCTTGCCGGCGTGCCAAGCGCGTCGATCCTCCGCGACGAGTTGGTCGATCCTCCCGTCTTCCCAGATCAGGTAATGCGCCGAGACTTCGGAGGCCGGATCGACCAGCAGATCGAGCGCCGCTTGGCCTGTCGGCATGCCGGTGTAGTGGAGGACGAGGCAGTTCGGGGCCCCATGTCCCCGGCGGGCCCCATGATTTGGCGAGGCGACGAACCGCGCGGCGAGAGGGCTGTCGGGCGAAAGGGCGGCCGTCATACAATGTCATGGCCGGGCCTGTCCCGGCCATCCACACAATCGTGCTCGCACCACCGGCTGGGGCTCATCGCTCTGGTCGGCGTAATGTGCGGAAACATTGGATTCTTGTGGGCGCCGCCGAACTCTGGCGCGCAATCGAGGCTCTCAATCGCCCGGATGGCCGGGACGAGCCAGGCCATGACATTCATTGCCGCACCGGGTCCGCGCGAGGTCGACCGACGCTTGCGCTCAGTAGAACGCGACGCAGACGCGGTTGCCGTTGTAGTCGTAGCCCCATTGCGCGCAGCGCCCCTGTGGAGGCGGCGTCGCCGCCGCGCCGATCAGGGCGCCGGTGCCTGCGCCGATCGCCGCACCCGCAATCGTGCTGCCCGCGTTGCCGCCCGAGACGGCGGAGCCGACGAGAGCGCCCGTGCCCGCACCCAGTCCACCTCCAATGAGCGCGTTCTGCTGCTGCGGGGTCTGGCAGGCCGAGACCGAAACGGCGACGGCAACCGCCAGCGAAAGGGCCACCATTGTTTTCATCGACTCGAACTCCCGTCCGTCCCATCGGGGACTAAAACCATTCGCCCCCGATAAACGCGACGGGGCGCCAGCGCGCGCGCAGGCCAGCCGCCTGCCTAGGCGGCATTAATCCCATACTCCGGGTGAAGCTGCAATGAACGCCCGCCGGACCCCGCTCCGCAGCGTCGCGTGGCCTCCGCTCGCCGCCAATCCCAGAGCCGACCGCTCTTTTCTCCTTGACCGCCGCGCCTTCGCGCTCATATGCCCGTTTCGCCAGTCGGCCGGACGGCCGCCGCTTTTCAAGCGGAGGAAAGTCCGGGCTCCAAACGGATGCGGCGCCGGATAACGTCCGGCGGGGGCGACCCCAGGGATAGCGCCACAGAAAGCAAACCGCCCATCCCGCCAGCCGCAAGGCCTGAGCGCATGGGTAAGGGTGAAAGGGTGCGGCAAGAGCGCACCGCGCGGGCGGCAACGTCGGCGGCACGGCAAGCCCCGCCGGGAGCAAGACCGAATAGGAGCGATGCGCTCGCGGCTCTCGGGCCGCGGGCGGGGCCTCATCCGTTGGCCTTGTCGCTCGGGTTGGTTGCTCGAGGCGCCCGGCGACGGGCGTCCCAGAGGAATGGCCGTCACGCCGGGGCAAAACCCCGGCCATACAGAACCCGGCTTACAGGCCGGCTGGCGTTCCTTTCGCCCCTCGTCCATGCTGGCGGAGGGAAAACGGACCTCAAAGAGAGGCGAACATGCTGCGCGCGGACAGGGTCATTGCGGCCGGCGCCTGGTCGGAGGAGCCCATCGACACCGTGGTGCTCGATTTCGACGAGCGCTATCGCCGGCGCTTCGTCATGACCGGCGTCGGCGGCCTCGCCTTCCTGCTCGATCTGCCGGAAGCAGCGATGCTGCGCGGCGGCGATGGCCTAAAACTCGAGGACGGCCGCATCGTCGAAGTGCTCGCCGCGCCGGAGGCGCTCGCGGAAATCCGCGCCGCCGACGCGCTGGGCCTCATGCGCGTCGCCTGGCATCTCGGCAACCGCCACCTTGCCGTCGAGATCATGCCGAAGGCTTTGCGCATCCGCCGCGACGCGATCATCGAGGAGATGGCGAAGCGCCTCGGCGCGAGCGTGATCGCGCTTGAAGCGCCGTTCAATCCAGAAGGCGGCGCCTATGTGAAGGCCGAAGAGGCCGGCCGCGGCCATGATCATGGCCATGCGCATGATCATGGGCATGATCATCATGATCACGCCCATCGCGGCCATCGTCACGATCATGATCACGACCACGCCCGCCATCACGACCTCGATCATGGACGCCACGATCACGGACCTAAGCGCGGTTGACGCCGACCCCTCCCTCATGCCGCTGATGCTGTGGCTGTCGCCGGCGTTTCCCGTCGGCGCCTTCGCCTATTCGCACGGGCTCGAATGGGCGGTCGAAGCCGGCGATATCCATGACGCGCGCTCGCTTGGGGCCTGGCTCGTCGATCTCCTGAACTTCGGCGCGCCGCGCGCCGACGCCATCCTGTTCGCGGTTGCGTTCCGCTCGGCCGAAGCGCGCGACTGGCCGGCGCTCCTCGAGACCAACGCGCTTGCCGTTGCGCTCGCGCCCTCGGCCGAGCGGCGTCTGGAGACGACGGCGCAAGGCTCAGCTTTCATCGCGGCGGCGCGCGCCGCCTGGGATTGCGAGCCGCTGCGGCGCCTCGCGCCGGAAGAGGCGATCGCCTACCCGGCCGCGGTCGCAGCCGCCGCCGCGGGCCATGGCCTTCCGCTCGAAGCGAGCCTTCAGGCCTTCGTGCTGGCGCTCATCGCCAGCGCCGTCTCCGCCGTCGTCAGGCTCGGGCCGGTAGGCCAGACA
>JAFAHO010000045.1 GCA_019237205.1 Hyphomicrobiales bacterium | reverse complement strand
CTTGGTCGAGACCTTGGCCCCGCCGACGATCGCCGCGACAGGGCGCTCAGGCGCGCCGAGCGCGATGGTCAGCGCCTCGAGTTCGGCCTGCATCGCCCGCCCGCAATAGGCCGGCAGCTTGTGCGCGAGCCCTTCGGTCGTGGCGTGCGCACGATGCGCGGCGGAAAAGGCGTCGTTGACATAAAGGTCGCCAAGCTTGGCGAGCTCTTCGACATGGACCGGATCATTCTTCTCCTCCCCTTTATAGAAGCGGGTGTTCTCGAGCAGCAGAATGTCGCCGTTCTTCATCCTGGCGATCGCGTCCGCGGCGACCTTGCCGATGCAATCGGTCGCGAAAGCGACAGGACGCTTGAGGATGTCGGCGACCGCTGCGGCCACCGGCTTCAGCGAATTGGCTTCGTCCGGACCACCCTTCGGCCGGCCAAAGTGGGCAAGCAGGATGACCTTGCCGCCCTTGGTCGCGATCTCCTCGATCGTGGGGGCCACGCGCACGATGCGCGTCGTATCGGTCACTTTGCCATTTTCAGTGGGAACATTGAGGTCGACGCGCAAAAGGACGCGCTTGCCGGATACGTCGGCGTCGTCAAGCGTGCGGAAGGGTTTGCTCATGGCGGCTCCCCTGGAATTATCAGGTTCCTGCGCTTCATGACCGCCGGAGTCGACTCCGGCGGCGGATCGTTCTGGCCTCGAAGGCGCTTAAAGCTCAGATGAGCTTCGCCATCACGACGGCCGTGTCAGCCATGCGGTTGGCGAAGCCCCATTCGTTGTCATACCAGGACAGAACGCGGACAAAGGTCCCGTCCACGACCTTGGTCTGGTCGAGATGGAAGATCGACGAACGGGCGTCATGGTTGAAGTCCATCGACACGTTCGGCTTGTCGGTAAAGCCGAGGACGCCTTTGAGCGGGCCGTTGGCGGCTTTCTTGATCGCGTCGGTGATCTCGTCCTTGTTGGTCGCGCGCTTGGCGACAAACTTGAGGTCGACCACCGAAACGTTGGGGGTCGGCACGCGGATCGCCGAGCCGTCGAGCTTGCCCTTGAGCTCCGGCAAGACGAGGCCGACCGCCTTGGCCGCGCCGGTGGTCGTCGGGATCATATTCAGCGCCGCCGCGCGGGTTCGGTAGAGGTCCTTATGCAGCGTGTCGAGGGTCGGCTGGTCGCCGGTGTAGGAATGGATCGTGGTCATGAAGCCGTGCTCGATGCCGATGGCGTCGTTGAGCACCTTGGCGACCGGCGCAAGGCAGTTCGTGGTGCACGAAGCGTTCGAGATCACGTGGTGATCCTTGGTCAGCTTGTCGTGATTGACGCCGTAAACGACCGTGAGATCGGCGCCGTCCGAAGGCGCGGAGACCATGACGCGCTTGGCGCCCGCGGTGAGATGAGCCGCGGCCTTGTCGCGCGCTGTGAAGTGGCCCGTGCATTCCATCGCGATGTCCACGCCGAGCTCCTTGTGTGGAAGCTGGGCCGGATCCTTGATCGCAGTCACCTTGATTTTCTGGCCGCCGACGTGGATGAAGTCGCCGTCGACCAGCACCTCATGCGGGAAACGCCCGTGCACGGTGTCGAAGCGCAGCAGGTGCGCGTTGGTCTCGACCGGTCCCAGATCGTTGACCGAGACGACTTCGATGTCCTTGCGGCCCGACTCGACGATCGCGCCCAAAACCAGTCGCCCGATGCGTCCGAAGCCGTTGATCGCTACCTTTGTGGCCATCGTGAACTCTCCCTTTGTCCGTCCCGCAAACTGCGGCCGCAAACAGGTTTTATCGACGGAAACGGCCGCTTCTTGAGCCGCGCGCTACATGCTCCTTCGGCGGCCTAAAGTCTAGCCGTCAAAGGGCCAATGCGACAATTCGCCTGAGCGATCCGCGTCACATTCCGAGCCGCTCCGCGGCGGCCTTCGCGACGGCCTCCGGGGTGATGCCGAAGTGCTGGTAGACCGCCTTGTACGGTCCGCTTTCGCCGAAGCCAGTCATGCCAATGAACGGTCCGTCGCCAATGATCGCGTCCCAGCCAAAGCGCACCGCTGCCTCGACCGCAACCTTGACCTTGGCGTCGCCGATAACACTCCGCCGATAGTCCTCCGGTTGCTCGAAGAACACTGGGAAGCAGGGCATTGACACGACCCGGGCGGCGACTCCCTTCTCCTTCAATTGCGCCTGCGCGGCGACGGCGAGCGAGACTTCGGAGCCGGAGGCGAAGATCGACACCTGCGCCTCGCCCGACGCCGGAGATATCTCGTAGCCGCCGCGTGCGCACAAGTTTTCCGCCACATGCTTCGTGCGCAAGGCCGGCAGGCCCTGACGGGTCAGCGCCAGGATCGAGGGCGAATGCTCGCGCTCGAGCGCCGCCTGCCAGCACTCGACGGTCTCGACACTGTCGGCCGGGCGCCAGATGTAGAAATTTGGCATCGCCCGCAGCGAGGCCAAATGCTCGACCGGCTGATGGGTCGGGCCATCCTCGCCGAGTCCGATCGAGTCGTGGGTGAACACATGCACCACCCTGATTTTCATCAGCGCCGCGATCCTTAGCGAGGGGCGGCAATAGTCGGTGAAGCACAGAAACGACGCTCCGGAGGGGACGAGGCCGCCATGCACGGCGATTCCGTTGCACGCCGCGGCCATCCCGTGCTCGCGGATGCCCCAGTGGATGTAGCGGCCGGAGAAGTCGTCGGCCGTGATTTCCTTCTCGTCCGCGAACTTGGTGTTGTTGGACGGGGTCAGGTCGGCCGAGCTGGTGACGAGCTCAGGCACGGCGGCCCCGATCACATCGAGCGCCGCCTGGCCTGCCTTGCGGGTGGCGACCTCCGGTTTGTCCTCAGCGAGCTTGCGCTTATAGGCGTCGAGAATCTGATCGAGGTCTTGCGGCAGGTCGCCGCGCAGCCGCCGCTCGAACTCGGCGCGCGTCTTTGCGTCGAGAGCCTCGACCGCGCGGTTCCACGCTTCGTGCTGCGCCGAGCCGCGCGATCCTGCCTTGCGCCAGACAGCGAGAATGTCGTCGGGGATGACGAACGGCTCATAGGGCCAGTTCAGGTTCTTGCGCGCGCCGGCGACCTCGGCCGCCCCCTGCGCGTCACTGTGCGCCTTGCTGGTTCCCGCGTGGGTCGGCAGGCCAAAGCCGATCGTCGTCTTGCAGGCGATCATCGTCGGCCGGTCGGAGCCCTGCGCAGCGTGGACGGCGTCGAGGATCGCCTTGGGGTCGTGCCCGTCGATGTGGCTTGCGTTCCAGCCCGCCGACTGGAAGCGGGCGACCTGGTCGACGTTGTCGGCGAGGGTGAGCTTCCCGTCGATCGAGATACCGTTGTTGTCCCAAAAAACGATGAGCTTCGACAGCTTGAGATGGCCAGCGATCCCGATCGCCTCCTGGCTCACGCCCTCCATCAGGTCGCCGTCGGAGGCGAGCACGTAGGTGTGGTGGTCGACGATTCCGGAAAACCGCGCCGCCATCATGCGCTCGGCGATCGCCACGCCGACCGCGGTCGAAATCCCCTGGCCCAGCGGGCCGGTCGTTGTCTCCACGCCCGGAGCGCACCAGTATTCGGGGTGCCCGGGCGTCCTCGATCCGACCTGCCGGAACTGCTTGATGTCTTCGATGCCCAGCCCTTTGTCGCCGCCGACTCCGGTCAGGTAAAGCAAGCTGTATAGCAGCATGCAGCCGTGGCCTGCCGACAGGACAAACCTGTCGCGATCGGGCCAATGGGGGTCGGACGCGTCGAATTTGAGCACGTCGCGCCAGAGAACCGTCGCGACGTCGGCCATCCCCATCGGCAAGCCGGGGTGACCGCTTTTGGCCTTCTCGACCGCGTCGACCGCAAGGAATCGGATCGCGTTGGCCATCGAATCATGTGAAGGGGCAGTCGCCATAGGGGTCTCCTTTGCGCGCGTCTATTGGGGTCCACGCCCGTTCGCACGATCAATCCACAGTAATCAGCGCCCCGGTATGCCTGTCAATCGGCGCCGCGCGCCGCTCCGCGTTGACGCTTGCTTCAACCGTCGCGTAAACAAAGCGTTGCAATGAGCAGAATCGAAACCTTCTCGGACGCCTTGGAGGTATCGCTGAAGCGGCTCGCCGCCGCCGTCGACTCGCTCGAGCGGGCGGCCGAACGGCGGATGCGCCAGGACGAAGTGCGCGCCAGCGCCGAAGAGGAGTTCGCTTTGATGCAGGACGACCGCGCGCGCCTGGCGGTTGAACTCGACGCCGCGCTCGATCGTTCGCGCGCGCTCGAAGCGGCGAATGTCAATGCTGGCGAGCGGCTCGCAGAGGCGGCCCGGGCGATCGGGCGGGTCATCGAACGCATGGATCCGGCGGCGGACTGAGCCGGGTCCCGAGACAGGGTTTTCGCAAATGGCGCAGGTTTCCGTGACGATCGACGGCCGAAGATATCGCGTCGCCTGCAATGAAGGCGAAGAGGAGCGGCTCGAATCGCTCGCCCGGATGATCGACGACAAGATCGGCGAGTTGCGCGCCTCGTTCGGCGAGATCGGCGACCAGCGGCTGGTCGTCATGGCTGCGCTGACGATCGCCGACAATCTCGCCGAGGCGCGTGACGAAGTCGCGGCCGAACGCGAGCGGGCGAAGGCGGTCGAGGCGCGAAACGTCGCATTAGCCTCCAGCCTCGATGCGCTCAGTTCGAGGCTGGAATCTCTGTCGGCCCAACTGGCCAGCGGCGCGGAGGCCTGATAGGCGCGGAGCTCCGTCGCCCCTCGCGGGAGATTGTGGCGGGCGCCAGCCCTCACCCCCAACCCCTCTTCCACAAGGGGAGAGGGGAGAAGCGGGCCTGGCGCTGCAAAACTTCTTCGGTCTTCGCGATCGTTTCCGATAGAGGCGCGGTTCACGAAGAATTGCAAGCTCAGAGATCCTTCGGCCGCAGCGAGCCTGCTCACCCGCACGACTGGGCGAAGTCCACTCCGCGTTGGACGATTTCCGCCGCAATCGCCGACATCGCGTCCGCGCTGTCGGGCTTCACGAAGATCTTGTCGGCGCCGGCCCGCAGCGCTTCTTCGTGCACGGGCCGCTCGGTCGAAGTCGTGAGCACGAA
>JAFAHO010000105.1 GCA_019237205.1 Hyphomicrobiales bacterium | reverse complement strand
CGATCCGCCTGTCGGAGGAGCAGGCGCGCGCGATTCTCGAACTGCGCCTCGCCCGCCTGACCGCGCTCGGCCGCGACGAGATCGCGGAGGCCTTGAACAGGCTCGCCGCCGAGATCGCCGACTATCTCGAGATCCTGGGCTCGCGGGCGCGCCTCATGAGCATCGTCCGTGACGAGCTTTTCAAGGCGAAAGCCGACTTTCCCTCGCCGCGCCGGACCGAGATCCTCGACAGCGACGCCGACATGGACGACGAGGATCTCATCCAGCGCGAGGACATGGTCGTGCTGGTGAGCCATGGCGGGTATATCAAGCGCGTGCCGCTCTCGGCCTATCGCGCGCAAAAGCGCGGCGGCAAGGGACGATCCGGCATGGCGACGCGCGAGGAGGATTTCGTCGCGCGCCTGTTCGTCGCCTCAACCCATCAGCCGGTGCTGTTCTTTTCCTCGGCCGGACAGGTCTACAAGGAGAAGGTTTGGCGGCTGCCGTTAGCCGCGCCCCAGGCGCGGGGCAAGGCGCTCGTCAATCTCCTGCCACTGGAGACCGGTGAGCGCATTACCACGATCATGCCGTTGCCGGAGGACGAGACGACGTGGGAAGCGCTCGACGTGATGTTCGCCACCACGCGTGGCACGGTCCGGCGCAACAAGCTCTCGGACTTCGCCCAGGTCAATCGCGCGGGCAAGCTCGCCATGAGGCTCGACGAGGGCGAGGGCATCGTCGACGTTCAGATCTGCTCCGACAAAGACGACGTGCTGCTGACGACCGCGCGCGGCCAGTGCATCCGGTTCGCCGTCGACGACGTAAGGGTGTTCAAGGGCCGCGACTCGATGGGCGTGCGCGGCATCGCGCTTGGGCGGGACGACAGCGTCATTTCGGTCGCGATCCTCAAGTCGTTCGACGCCACCCCGGGCGAACGCGCCGCCTATCTCAAGCAGCGGCGCGCGCTGATCGGCGAGAGCCCGGACGAGGCGGCTGAAGCTGAGGCAGAGAGCGACAATGGAGAGGCGAACGTCTCGGCTGTGCTCTCGACGGAGCGTTTCAAGGAGATGCAGGACGCCGAGCAGGTGATCCTGACGGTGTCGGAAAACGGCTACGGCAAGCGGACCGTCTCCTACGAGTACCGCGTCACCGGGCGCGGCGGCAAAGGCATTGTCGCGATGGCGGTCAACGAACGCAACGGCTCGCTTGTCGCCTCCTTCCCTGTTGAGGACGGCGACGAGATCATGCTGGTCACCGACGGCGGCCAGCTCATCCGGGTGCCGGTCGCGGACATCCGCACCGCCGGCCGCGCGACGCAGGGGGTGATCGTATTCCACACGGCCGAGGAGGAGCGCGTCGTCTCGGTCGACCGGATCGGGGAGACGGAGGCGGACGAAGACGAAGAGGGTTGAGACGGGACCTCTTTGAGCCGAAGAGCGGACTCGTCAGGTCATCTTACAAATAAGGGGCCTATCCCTTCGGTCGCCGCCAACGCGTACTGGGCAGCGAATTCGAGCGTCGGCCACGGCCATAGGACGGATTGGATCGAAGTCACTTCTCCTGGGCCAAGGCCATGACTCTCAGACGGATTGCGTGTGCTCCCTCCAGCCGCGCAACACCCGCTCTCCTTGCTGAGGCGGCCGATGACGGTTTCGAGCGCGAGTTCGCGCCGCTTGTGCGAGGTAATGGTCGACGTCAGCTCGACATGATCCGTGTCCTCGATATTGGCGATCTCGAGTTCCGTGAACTCGATGTGCGAAGCGGATACTAGCCCCTCCATCAGAATGGCGCGCGCTCGCGGCTCAGCCGAAACATCGCACACGACATAGGCCACGTAGGTTCGGTCGACTTCGGTGTCGTCCATCGGCTGGCGATTGATGGCCCTGACTAGAGGACGCAAGACCACGTTGGAGCCGACGACGAGCACGGCGCAAAGCGCCGCGTAAGCAATGAAGCCCATGCCGGCGAGCAGTCCGATCGCCGCGGAGCACCATAGGGTCGCCGCCGTGTTGAGTGCCGCGGATGTTCAGGCCCTCCTTGAAAATCACACCGGCGCCGAGGAAGCCGATGCCGGACACGACTTGCGCGCCAACGCGCGCCGCGCTGTCCGTGTCGCCCGCGAGACGGCCGAATAAGATGAACGTCGCCGCCCCGAGGGCGACGAGCGTATTGGTTCGCAACCCGGCGAGACGCTGGCGCCATTGCCGCTCGAAGCCGATCGCCGCCCCCAGGCCCACGGCCGCCAGCAGATTAAGGCCGGCCTCCAAGATAGGCAACGCCATGGCGGCCGCTCCAGGGTGCTGCTTAAGTCGTTTGTCTCCGCCGAGAATTGCATTCCGGCGGAATCGTGTTCAGCCTGCTCAGCTACCGACAGGGGACCTCAAGCGGAT
The DNA here is from genome assembly GCA_019237205.1 of Hyphomicrobiales bacterium. GTDB lineage: Bacteria > Pseudomonadota > Alphaproteobacteria > Rhizobiales > Beijerinckiaceae > Roseiarcus. The sequence goes on along the minus strand of JAFAHO010000105.1, from coordinate 4,080 downwards.
CCACCGAGAAATACCGCGCGATCTGCGGGACGGTAAGCCCCATATGGAGAGGGTCCTGAGCTTCGAGCGCCCGATTGGCCAACGGCCTCCCTCGGCGAACGCCTGCTTCAGCAGGCCGTCCAACTCGTCTCGATTGTGTGACATGACTGAGTCCTCTTATGTGTGACTTCTACAAGCCTTACGGGCTCTACGATCTAGATGAAAGCGTTATAGTTCGTAACGTTTGTGATTTACGTTCGTCGCAAAATTATTCCATCATACCGGGGTAGATCGAAGCATCTCGTTCGTTTCGTTGGTGGGACTAACTTGCTTATGATCCTCATCCCCAACCCTGCTCCCCGCACGGGAGGAAGGCGCACGTCAGGGCGCGCGCTGGCGGCATTCGGCCCCGATCGCGGCGGGAGCTCGCGCAAGACTTGCGACAGAAAGTAGTCTTCGCATTGCCTCGGAAAGATCGGCCGACCGCGGCATATTCCACGACGCGCAAGGGCAGACGGCTGGGTGACAAGATGACCTTGCGGAGCTTCGCCAAGGCCCAACTCGCCTCGACTTCGCCCTTGGCGACGCAGACGCTATTCCAGTGAGCTGACAGCTTCCATCTTCTTCCGCGCTCGAACTCCAGAGATCGGCGATGACTATACCCCCCATCCTCGCCAACAAGAATCCGACTTTGGCCTCGGTATTCGCCCCCGCAGCGCTGCTGCGCGAAGCGCGACGGCAGAAAGGTCTCGTCGCTCTGGATGTGCCCGCCGTCTGCATCCTGGACCCAGACGGCGACCTGGTTCGGCAATTGCGCAAGACCGGGGCGGCGAAGCCCTTCGAGGCCTGGCCTTGTTATCACACCGAATTGGACCAATTCGAGCTGGCGGATCAGACCGTTGGAATTGTCGGGCGCGCGGTCGGCGCGTCCTTTGCCGTGCTGGTTGCCGAAGAGCTCTTCGCCTGCGGCTGCAAGCTGCTCATCAGTCTCACTTCGGCCGGCCAGATTGTTCCGGCTGGGTCTCCGCCTTACTTCGTCGTCATCGACAGGGCATTGCGCGATGAGGGAACGAGTTACCACTACGCTGCGCCGTCTGAATATGCCGAAGCAGACCCCGAGTTGGTGCGACCGGCGGCGGCGGCGCTCACTCAACGCGGACCCCTGAGCGTGGTTGGAGCAACCTGGACGACCGATGCTCCCTTTCGGGAAACAGCTCAGGCGATCGAAGCCGCTCGTGCGCGGGGCCTCCTTGCCGTTGAAATGGAGGCTGCGGCTCTCTATGCCTACGCGCGAAGCGCAGACGCGCGAGTGCTCTGTCTTGCTCATGTCACGAACACGATGGCGCAGGCCGGGGACGACTTCGAAAAGGGTGAAGCGGACGGGACCCGCGACGCCCTGGCGGCGCTCGAAGCTATCATCCGCGCTTTGCAGAACCGTTGAATCAAGGGCGGCTGCCATGGCGGTGTGGCGCTGAAACTGCAAGCGGGCGCCGCTCGCTATGCTTACGCAAAGGGACAGCCCAAAGACGCTCTCGGCTCCTTCCGCCTGGCGCCACGAGGTTTTGCGCGCGCCTTTAGGGCGCCCCGGCCTCCATCGCGGCGCCAGTTCCTGCAAGGCTTGCGAAAGCGCGTCGGAGAGCCGCCATCGCGTCACCTGTGAAAGATTGGCTGCACCGGCGGCGTATTCCGCGGCGCGTACGGCCTCGAGACGCGTCAACAATATCCGTCCCTTCGAGGTGACGCTGACCATCTTGCGGCGCCGATCCTCAGAATCCTCCGTGCGTTGGGCGAGGCCCAGCTTCACCAGCCGTTCGATCATCTGGCTGACCGAGGGGAGTGAGACTCTCATGGTCGCCGCCAGGCTCGACGGCGCGCTGTCGGGATTCTTGAGCGCGAAGTTCAGGAGGATGACCTGAGGCACGGTGACCGAAGCCTTCGCCATGAAGGTCAGCACGCGGCCACGGGGATGCGAGATTCTATTGACGAAGGCCTCAACCAGCGCCCCAAGCTCTCGCTCGTCCGGCTCATCCGTAATGCGGTGATAGCAGCCCAACCGTTCGGGAGCGCCGTCGCCTTAGCGCCCGCCGGCTTCTCAACTCAGTTTATGCCTGCATATGTTTAGGCCGCATTAAGTAAAAATTAAGCCCTGCGCGCCCGGGCGGCGCGCGCCGATGATCGCGACGAGATTGGCGCGGTGGTGGTGAGGGCTCTTCAAATGCGACGGTCCGTCGCTGATCGAGATCCGCATCCGCTAGTGGACCGCGCGACATGGGCTACTGCAAGTCGCGCGTATAGGCGAACTTCGGCATGTTCCAGCCGTACCGGATCGCAAGAAAGCGTAGGCCGAGGCCCGACCATCAGCACCGGGTCGTGGGCAAATCCCGCGGCGAGGCCCCGCGACATAGAGGCCGCCGGCGGCGACGGAAACGCTGGCGTAGAGTTCGCCGCGAAGGAGCAGCGGTATGTCGTTGCACAGGACATCGCGCAGGACGCCGGCGACGCATCCGGTGACCATCGCCCATGGGAAGGGGACACGCACTCCTCCAGACCCTACACCCGGGTGAGCTTCGCCTCGATCCCCGGCGGGCGCCGCAGCGTCTGCAGCACGACGCAATAGCGTTCGGTGAGCTTGATGAGCGTATCGAGCTCAGCCTGCGCCGCGTCCGTATTGAGTTCGAAGGTCAATCTGATGTCAGTGAATCCGACCGGGGCGTCGCGCGCAACCCCGAGCGTGCCGCGAAAGTCGAGATCGCCTTCCACCAGCACCCGGCCTGAGCGGAGTTCGACCCCGATCGATGTCGCAACCGCCTTTAGCGTCACGCCCGCGCAGGCGACGAGGGCTTCGAGCAGCATATCGCCGGAGCAGAGCTCCGTTCCCCTGCCGCCGGTCGCCGGATGAAGACCCGCCGCAGCGAGCGCCCGCCCTGTCTCGACCTTGCAGGCGATCGAGGCCGAATCGAGCGCGCCGCTTGCTCTCAGCGTCACAAGCGCGGCGTCGGGCTCGGTTCGGTAGCGGTCCTTCAGGGGAGCCTGGATCGAGCGCAACTCCTCGGCGTTCATCGGAAATCCTCCGCCTCGTTCGAGGCCGCCACGGTCGCATAGGCGCCGGCGGGGGCGCAACCTGCAGTTCCCGCGCCCTTGTCGCAGTCGACGCCGCGGGCTAACGCTTGGCGGATATGACCCGCACAGGCTTCTTTTCCGGCTCCTTCGACCCGATGACCAACGGGCATCTCGACGTGATCGAGCAGGCGCCGGCCCTGTGCGACCGGCTCGTCATCGGCGTCGGCTCCAATCCGAACAAGCAGGGGCTGTTCACGGTCGAGGAGCGGCTCGACCTTATCCGCGAGGCGGCGGCGCCAATCCTCAAGAAGGCCCACTGCAGGCTCGAGGTCGTGAGTTTCTCGGGTCTTGCGGTCGAGGCTGCGCGCGCGGCCGGGGCGACGCTGATCTTGAAGGGCTTGCGCGACTCGACCGACTTCAATTACGAAATGCAGATGGCCGGCATGAATGGCGCGATGGCGCCGGAGCTCAAAACGGTGTTCCTGCCCGCCTCCTCGCCGGTGAGGCCGATCACCGCGACGCTGGTGCGCCAGATCGCGGCGATGGGCGGCGACGCCTCCCCGTTTGCGCCGCCGAACGTCATCGCCGCGCTGAAGGCGAAGTTCGCCGGTTAGAATCGCGTCATCCAAAGGCCCGTCCGGGCGCCACAGCGCCGTGACGGCTAAGCAGACATTCGCGGAATGGCGAACGGATCGGGATGCGAGTCGACGCCCCAAGTCGATCGGCGGCCGCGCCGGCAGGAATTGTGGCAGAAGTAGATGAGAATCCGCAGCCGCTCGAGGTTTTTCAGTCGCTCAGGCGCCTTTTTTTGCAACTTTTGATGGAAATCATACGTTATTATCGTGTTGTATGTGGCCACGGGAAAGTTTAACCTGCCACGAATTAAAGTTATAATCGGTTTGAAAGGGAGTTGCCCCACGACACCGTGGGTCAAATCTCTTTTGCCATAAAAGAGCAAATTCTTCGTTCGGCGGATGACGCTACCAGGCTCGGCGCCAAGACAAGGTAAAACCTGGGTCATGAACCTGATCTCCTTGCCGC
>JAFAHO010000300.1 GCA_019237205.1 Hyphomicrobiales bacterium | reverse complement strand
CGCCAGATCGAGCCCAACGCGCGTGACTTCCGCCAAATTCTCGATAGACTTCGCCATGGACGGCTCTCCTTTGAGATGTTGTTGCGACAACACCATCTTGGCACGCTTGATGCCGTCGGGGCGCCGTCCACCCCATCACCGTAATTCGCACCATAATCCGCGCTGCACCGGCCCACTCTCACCTTGACCATGACGCCAGTTTCGACGAAATAGCCGCCATGACCGCTCCCTCGCTCCTCCGATCGCGCCGCCGTTGACGGGCGTTGCTTCGCGCGCGAGCGCGACAATATTTCCGATCCGGTTTGCGAGGCGATCATGACGGCGACAATCTTCATCGACGGCGAGGCGGGGACGACGGGCCTCCAGATCCGCGACAAGTTGGCGGGCGTCTCGGGCGTCAAACTCGCAAGCCTGCCCGCCGAGGCGCGCAAGGACTCGACCGCCAAGCAGAAGCTTTACCGCGAGGTCGACGTCGTCGTCCTCTGCCTGCCGGACGAGGCGGCGAAGGAGGCGGCGCACCTGATCGAGTCGATGGGCGAAAGCGCCCCGCGCGTCATTGACGCTTCGTCCGCCCACCGGGTCGCGCCCGGCTGGACCTATGGGTTCCCCGAGCTGATCGCGGGGCAGGGCGAGGCCGTCGCCAAGTCCAGGAAGGTCACCAACCCGGGCTGCCACGCGACCGGAGCGATCGCGCTCATACGCCCGCTCGTCGACGCCGGGGTGATGCCCAAAGACATGGCCGTCTCGATCGGCTCGGTCAGCGGCTATTCCGGCGGCGGCAAGTCGATGATCGAGACCTACGAAACGGGCAGGGCGCCGGCCTTCGAGCTCTACGGGCTCGGCCTTGAACACAAGCACATGCCCGAAATCCACCTCTATTCGGGCCTGGCGACTCGGCCGATCTTCGTGCCCTCGGTCGGCAATTTCCGCCAGGGCATGCTGGTCAGCATCCCGCTGCATCTCGATGCGCTGCCGGCGAAGCCGACGCTCGCCGACCTGCGCGCCGTATTCGAGAAGCACTATGGCGGTCAGAAATATGTCCATGTCGCGGCGGCAAGCGACAATGCGCGGCTCGAGCCCGAATCGCTCAACGGAACCAACGATCTCGAAATCCATGTCTTCGGCGATGAGACGCGCCGCCAGGCGGTGCTGGTGGCGAAATTCGACAATCTCGGCAAGGGCGCGTCCGGCGCGGCGGTGCAGAACCTGATGCTGATGCTGGGACGATAGCGCGCTGCGGGACCGCCGGGATCGGCGCCGGCGGGCTGGAGGCGCCCAAGCCCGAGTCGGCTCGCGCCTTTGCTCCAGGCGGCATTCCCTGTTCGCACCTGTTTTCTCCCTGACAACCGCGAATTATCTCCCGGCTTTGTTCCTCTTTCGGGCGCGCTTGAGTCTTGCCCTCAATGCATTGATATCAAACGTCTTATCGCCAACAGGCGGAACGTAGACTCGCTCTTTCTCCCTGCTGTCTCCCTGCTGTCAGGGAGAACTACCTTCTCCCGCCGAGTTCGTCGATGTGCCGCAGCAGGTCCGCCGGGTCCTCATAGACCCTGAACGCCGAAGCCTGCTGCAGTTCCTCAGCGCCATAGCCGCCACAGAGGAGGCCGACGCCGAGCGCCCGGCAGCGCGCCGCCGCCAGCATGTCCCAGATGCTGTCGCCGACGACTACGGCCGTCTCGATCGGCGCATTGAGGCGCTCGGCCGCCGCAAGAAAAAGGTCCGGATCGGGCTTGGCGTACTTGACCTGATCCCGCGTCACCACCGGCGTCAGCACGGGGTCGACGCCAAGCGCCTTCAGGTTGACCGCCGCGGTTTCCATCCGCCCGCTCGTTGCGATCGCCCAGCGGATGCCGACGCTGGTCAGCCATGACAAGAGGTCGCGAGCGCCGGGAAGCGGGCGAATGCGGTCCGCCATTCGCCGGTAGGCCCGCGCATGGTCCTGGCGCAGGCGCTCGACCCGCTCCTCGTCGATCGGGACGCCCGTTTCCCGAATGAGCTGGTTGGTGAAGAGGCCGCCGGACATGCCGATCTTGCGGTGGATGCGCCAGACGGAAAGCTCGATGCCCTCGGTGTCGAGCGCCTCCTTCCAGGCGAGCACATGCTCATAGACGCTGTCGACGAGCGTGCCGTCGAGATCGAACAGGAAAACGGGTTCGATGCGCATTGGACGACCCTCCTATTTTTCGGTGTCCGGGGATTGCCCTGGGCGCCTTCGACCAGAACGAGGCGCGCAGAGCTGCACTCATCGCGGATCGCCTTCAATCCCCGATACACCCCCCATTGTAGAACTCTTCCGCGGCTCCGGCAGAGGGCGAAGATGAAATAGGCCGCCATCAATTGTCCTCACCGTCCACGCGTTCGCGCCATTCCGACGATCGCACGGGTCGCGGCCTCCAGGACCAGTCCTGCAGCATAGGCCAGCGCGCAACAGAACAGCGCGGCGGCGGCGACCCTCAAGGTCATATCGCCGGCAAAGTCATATGAGCCGCCGTTGAGCGCGCGCATGACAAGCGTGAAGGGCAGGGCGGCGAGCACAAGCGGCAGGTCGGCGAACCAGGTTCCTGCGCGCCGCAGATAATCTGCATAGAGAGCAACAAAAACGAGCGCATAGAGGGCCGCGAAAACGAGGCCCGTCCAAGAGCGCAGGCTCCTCACGTCACAGGCGCCGCCTTCCATGCAACGACACGTTGCGCCTGACGGCCGAGCCCGTCGACACCAAGCGACATCGTGTCGCCCGCCTTGAGAAAATGCGGCGGCTTCTTGCCCGAGCCGACCCCGGGCGGCGTCCCGGTCGTGATGACGTCGCCTGGCTCGAGGATCATGAACTGCGAGATATAGGAGACGAGCTGCTTGACGCCGAAGATCATCGTCGCGGTGGAGCCGGTCTGCATGCGCTCGCCGTTGACGTCGAGCCAGAGATTGAGCTTTTGCACGTCTTCGATTTCGTCCGCCGTGACCAGCCACGGACCGAGCGGGCCGAAGGTCGGGGCGCTCTTGCCCTTCACCCACTGTCCCGAGCGCTCCAACTGGAACTCTCGCTCGGAAACGTCGTTGCAGATGCAATAGCCCGCGACATGGGCCAGCGCCCTTGCCTCGCTCACGTAGCTCGCACGCGTCCCGATCACGAGCGCGAGCTCCACTTCCCAGTCCGTTTTGCTTGATCCTTTGGGAATGACCACGTCGTCGTTGGGGCCGACGATGCAGGACGGCGCTTTGGTAAACAGCACCGGCTCCTTGGGAACCGGCATGCCGGATTCGGCCGCGTGGTCGGCATAATTGAGCCCGACCGCAACGAAATTGCCGACACGGCCGACGCAGGGCCCGATTCGCGGTGCGCCGCGGACCGCGGGAAGCGAGCCCGGCTTGATCTTCGCGATCCGCGACAGCGTGCGCGGATCGAGCGTGGAGGCGTCGATGTCGCCAATCACTTCACTGAGATCGCGAAGCTTTCCTGCGCCGTCGATCAGCCCCGGTTTCTCTTTGCCTGCTTTCCCGTATCGAACGAGTTTCATCGCCCCTCCGCCCAAGGACAGTCTGCGCTGTTCGTCTTCGCGCCCGCCGGACCATAAAGTGGAATATGGGCCTACCTGAAGCCACGAGCGACGAAACGTCAATCTTGCAATCGATCTTAATCGTTCGAAGCGACCGCACACACATTTGATGCGCCTAGCGTATGGATTTTTTCCGCCGGCCGCCTACGTTCTGTTGACTCGAACCCGAGTCGTCTGGAAGCGCTCGTGGCCAAAACCGATTCCAGCGTGCGGCGCCGAATCATTTGTGCATGAATGCCCTTGCCCGAAAAAGAGACTTGAACGCGGATTTGGGTTGATGTTCTGTTCAGACGCACAAATGTGGTCGGGCGGGCTATGTACACACGATAGACGTCAATCGTCGAAAACCGAAAAGAACTGAAAAAAATGTCAACCTTGGAACGAATCGCCCTTTTCATCGACGGAGCCAATCTGTACGCAAGTGCAAAAGCTCTCGGTTTCGATATCGACTACAAGCGCCTCCTCAAGGAATTTCAGGCGAAAGGACGTTTGATTCGAGCCTTCTACTACACGGCTCTTGTGGATGATCAGGAATATTCTTCCATTCGTCCGCTGGTTGATTGGCTCGACTATAACGGCTACTCCGTCGTGACGAAGCCGACCAAGGAGTTCGTAGACTCGACCGGGCGCCGAAAGGTCAAAGGGAACATGGACATCGAACTTGCGGTCGACGCGATGGAGATGGCCGAGCACGCCGATCTCCTGGTGCTGTTCTCCGGCGACGGCGACTTCCGGTCGCTCGTCGAGGCGATTCAGCGCAAGGGGGTCCGGGTCGCGGTCGTGTCGACGATATCGACCCAGCCGCCAATGGTCGCCGACGAACTGCGCCGGCAGGCGGATGAGTTCATCGATCTGGCGCAGCTCATTCAACGAATCGGTCGCGACCCGGCAGAACGGCCCGTGCGCGCAGAGAACCACCGGCGCGCTCAATTTGCTCCGGTCCAGCAGCCGGTCGAAGAGCCGGTGCGCGAATAGGACAGCAAGGGCCCTGCCGCGATGGCCTTCGACATCGGGCCGTCGCGCGACTGCGCGGCATGCCCGAGACTTGTCCAGTTTCGCGACGCGAATCGCGCAGCGTTTCCCGATTGGTCAAACGCCCCCGTCCCTTCATTCGGGGAGGCGAGCGCCCGGCTGTTGATCGTCGGACTCGCGCCCGGGCTGCGCGGCGCGAACCGCACCGGACGCCCGTTCACCGGCGATTATGCGGGCGACCTGCTTTATGAAACGCTGCTTCGGTTTGGCTTTGCCTCCGGCGTTTACGGCCGGCGGCCCGACGACGGCCTCAAGCTTGTCGACTGCGCCATCGTCAACGCGGTGCGTTGCGCGCCGCCGCAAAACAAGCCCACCCCGCAGGAGATTGCGACCTGCCGGGCCTTCTTGACGCAGTCGATCGGCGCGCTTCCCAGACTGCGCGTCGTGCTCGCGCTCGGCCGAGTGGCGCACGAGACAGTCCTGCGCGCATTCGGCGCCCGGGCAGCTGCCCTGCCATTCGCGCATGGAGCGCGACATTCGCTCAAACCGGCGGGGGTGACACTCTTCGACAGCTACCATTGCTCGCGCTACAACACGAATACCGGCGTCTTGACCGACACGATGTTCCGAGATGTTTTCGCCGCGATCCGCGCCGAATTCGATCGCTCTTAAAAACGAATTCGATCGCTCTTAAAAAAGGCGTGACGGGCAGGGGAGAACGACGTGAGCGCAGAAATATTCGGCCGGATCGACGGGGCTCCCGTGTACGAGGTCGCAATCGCTTCGAAAGCGGGGGCCAGCGCGAGAATTCTCTCATGGGGTGCAGTGCTGCGTGATTTCGTGGCGCCGACGCCGAATGGCCCGCAGCGGGTCGTGCTCGGATTGAATTCGATCGAGGACTACCTCAACCATTCGCCGCATTTCGGGGCCGTGCCGGGGCGGTTCGCCAATCGGATCGCCAACGGCCGTTTCACGCTCGACGGCGTCGACTATCAGCTCGATCGAAAGCCCGGACAAAAGCACACCTTGCATGGCGGGCCGAACGGCTTCGGTCACAGGCTATGGACTCTGGTCGCTTCCGACGCAGCGTCCGCTTCGCTCTCGCTCTCGTCTCCCGACGGCGACGCCGGCTTCCCCGGAGCCTTAACCGCGACCTGCGTCTATCGCATGCTCGAGCCCGCGACGCTGAGGGTCGAGCTTTCGGCGGTCTCAGACAGGCCAACCATCGTCAACCTCACCCAGCATTCCTATTTCAACCTCGACGGTTCGCCGGACATCCTCGATCACGAGATCACGATCTTCGCGGATTTTTACACACCCGCCGACGCCGACCTCATTCCGACAGGCGAGATTCGCGCCGTCGCGGGAACGCCCTACGACTTCCGCTCCACGCGGCCAGTCCGCCATCCAGACGCGATCGCCTACGACACAAATTTCGTCGCCTTCCGCCAACGCGGGCCCGATGGGCTCGCGCCGGTCGCGCTCGTGCGTTCGCCGATCAACGGCCTCAGCATGGCGCTCTTCAGCACCGAGCCGGGCGTTCAGTTCTATGACGCGGCCACGCTCAAATGTCCGGCGCCGGGACTTGACGGCGCGCGGTACGGCGCGCACGCGGGACTTTGCCTCGAACCGCAGGCTTTCCCGGATTCGCCGAACCGCCGCCACTTCACCGATTGCGCTCTGCGGCCGGGAGAGGAATACCGTCACGTGAGCGAATTCCGGTTTTCGACCGGCGAGAGTGAGTAGCGAATAGCGAGTAGCGGATCCACCCGCCATTCGCCATTCGCTCTCTTACTCGCGCCCGAGACTCTCGCCGGGCCCCGCTTCCGCCAGCGCCTTGCCGACTTCGAGACCGAGGTCGTCCATCGACGTCTCCTCGCGGACCGTGAGGTCTTCGCCCTTCGCCTGTCGCTCGGCCTGCTCAGGCGAGCGGGCGACGTTGACGGTCACCTTCGCCTCGAGTTCCGGATGCAGATGGACGGGGACGATGTGCAGGCCGAGCGTCTTGATCGGGTGGAGAATGGCGACATGGCCGCGCTGCACCGGGCGCCCGGCGGCGGTCAACGCCTCGGCGATATCGCGCGCGGAGACAGAGCCATAAAGCTGTCCCGTCTCGCCGGCCTGACGAATAATGACCACCGCTGTCCCATCGACCTTCGCCGAGAGCTCGCCGGCGCTGCGCTTGAGCTCGTGATTGCGCGCTTCCAGATCTGCGCGCTGGGCCTCGAACCTCTTCTTGTTCGCCTCGGTGGCCCGCAAGGCCTTGCCGCGCGGCAGCAGAAAGTTGCGGGCGTAGCCGTCTTTGACGCGAACCGTATCGCCCATGTGGCCGAGCTTGCCGACGCGTTCCAGCAAAATGACGTCCATTGTTCTTCTCCTATTTGTGCATGTTTGGTTTCGGGGCAGGGAGGAAAGCCGGCCGGGCGCGCAGCCTCGCGAACGCGTCGATGACGCCGAGCGCCGCGACGGCGGGCAGGGTGTATTGCGCGCGCAGTACGCAGCAGGCGTACAACGCAATGAGCATCACCGGCCGCATCCTGAGGCCGCGCGACAAGGCGTGCGCGACGGCCAGACCCTGGAGAGCGAATGCCCCGCCGAGCCCGCCTGCGCCGATGGAAACATATTGCGAAGCAGGCGCCGGCAGCGCGTAGGCGCCCGCTGCGCAGGCCAACAACGCGACGCCGAGCGGCCAGGGCAGGCTGAGCGACGTCGGCAGGTCCGGCCAAGCCCTGCCAAGCCGGCGCGACAGTTGCGTCGAGCGCGCGGCCGCGAAGAGATTCACGCACAACATCAGCATTGTCGAAGCGGCGATGGCGGCAGGACCGAAGCGCACGAGCGACTGGGCGAATTCGCGCGCCGACAGGCTTTCCGGGCCGCCCTCGAACGCGTCGCCGACTAGCGCCGCAAGTACTTCCGAGACCTTGCTGACCCCCTTTGCATAGCCGCCGTAGACGACGATGATGGCGGTCAGCGCGGCGGCGGCGCCGAGCATCCCGATCACCGCAGCGAGAATGACGATCGAGCCGACCGAAGCGCGCACGGTCGGGTCAGAGCCGCGCCCAAAATAACGTCCGAACGGCGCAACCGCGAAAGCCGCCAGGGCCCAGGCTGGCCCCGCCACGGAAGCCGCGAACACCAGCCCGGTGACCGGCTCCGCGAGCAGGCCGAGCGCAACGACCGACACTGCGGCCGCGACCGCCCCCGCGTCGAGGCCCCAGCCCAAGGTCACAATCATGATCGGCAACGGGGCCAGATAGGCCAGCGCCATCGCAAGCGGACTTGTCTGCGCGCTCACGGCGAACAAGAGAGCGGCCGCGCATCCCGCGCCGATCGCGACAAGAAATCGAAAAACCATGGCGCTGTCCCGCTAGGCCTGCGGTTAGGAAGCGGGCCGGCGCTCGCCTCCAACTATGCCGCCTTGACGATCACACGATCGGGCGCGGCGTTTAGACGATTGGACGGCCCGGTCGTTCGATCGTCCTCAGCGGATCACATAAGGCAAGAGACCCAGAAAACGGGCGCGCTTGACGGCTTGTGCGAGCTCACGCTGTTTGGCGGCGCTGACCGCGGTGATCCGCGACGGCACGATCTTGCCGCGTTCGGAAATGTAACGCGACAGCAGGCGGGTGTCCTTGTAGTCGATCTTCGGCGCGTTGGCGCCGGAGAACGGGCAGGACTTTCGGCGGCGGAAGAAGGGGCGGCGGGGCGCGGCGGCCATCAGGTTGCTCCAGCAGTCATGTCATCGCGCGGCCGGCGCGGCGGGCGGTCGGGACGGTCGCCGCGATCGGGGCGGTCGCCCCGGTCAGGACGCTCGCCACGGTCGGGACGGTCGCCGCGGGGCGAACGCGGGCCGCGCTCGTCGCGGTCAGCATCGTCGCGCTTGCGCAGCATGGCGGAGGGCCCGGCCTCGTGTTCGTCGACGCGAATGGTGAGGAAACGAATGACGTCCTCATTGATGCTGAGAGTGCGCTCGAGTTCTACGACCGCCTCGGACGGGGCAACGATGTTGAGCAGCGTGAAATGCGCCTTGCGGTTCTTCTTGACGCGGAACGCCAGCGACTTCAGCCCCCATGGTTCGACTTTGGTGACTGCGCCGCCGAGCGAGGCGATCTTTTGCTTGATCTGTTCCGTCAGCGCCTCGACTTGTTGCGGCGTGACGTCCTGGCGCGCCAGGAAGATATGCTCATAAAGAGCCATGCGTTGCCTTTCCTTTTGCTTTCGCAATCCCCGCGCGGAGCCCTCCGAGCCCGAGAAAGGCTCGAATCGGATCGTTCGAAGGCGGGAACACCGGAAGCCGGAACCCAATGGGTCCCTGCCGCAGCGCCAAAAACGCGTGAGGCCTTCCGTTCAGCCCCCGGCGGGACGCAAACGAAGGCGCTCTCATACAGAGACATCGCCCGCGCCGCAAGCCGAATCTGACCGCTTTCGCGGGCGTCGGCCATCTCAAGCCGGCGCGCGGAAGCTGAGGATCCGATCCGTCGGAAAATCGTACAATTTGCCCGTCTCGATCCATTCGGGGGAGCAGATCTCGACGAGTTTTGGCGCGAACTCTTCTGGGACGCGTAGCGTCATCGGATCTTCGCCGGGCATCGCCTTGGCGCGCATCCGCGTGCGCAGCGGCCCAGGATTGACGAGCATGACCCGGATGTTCGAGGTGTTGAACGTCTCCGCCGCATAGGTGCGGGCGATGGCGTCGAGAGCCGCCTTGGAGGTTGCATAGAGACCCCAATAGGCGCGTAGCTCCTCCCCGCTCGCTGCCCCTGACGTGATGAACGCGACCCGTCCCGATGGCGAGCGACGCAGCAGAGGATCGAGCGAACGGATCAGGCGCCAGTTCGCGGTCACATTGACCGCCATGACGTCTTCCCATTCCTTCGGATCGACATGATGCAGCGGCGACAGGACGCCGAGCGCGCCGGCGTTGCCGATAAAGGCGTCGAGCCTCCCCCAACGGCGATAGAGCGCTTCGCCCAGCCGATCGATCGCCGCAAAGTCCCGCAAGTCCATGGGCGCGAGCGTGACCGGATCTTCCGCGTCCGGCCGCAGCGCGCGGATCTCGTCATCGAGCTCCTCGAGCGCCCCTTGCGTGCGGGCGAGCGCAACGACATGCGCGCCGGAGCGCGCAAGCGCGACCGCGGCCGCCCGGCCGATGCCGCGCGAAGCGCCGGTCACGAGCGCGATGCGAACAGGCGGCTCAAGTTCCGAGGCGCTCAAATCGGCTCTCCTTCTGTCGCTTGCTGGAGCTCATCGCGGAGGATAACGCAGACGCGCCGAAGGCCGTTCGAAAGCCTTGATGGAGATGTTGCGGAGGGTGGCGACTATGCGTGAAAACGGGAGGGGTTCGCGCGGTTTTATGGGCTTGCCGGACATGAAAATAAAGTCCAAAACCACCGAGAGAAACGCGCGGGTCGCCGATTAGCGGCGCGCGTGGGTTGAGGGCAGGCGCCCCTGGGAAGGCGCCATCGTATTGAGGCTCGACATGCCAAACGCAAAAGCTGACCGCGAACCGGGAAAGACCGTGACCCGCGCCGATTTGTCCGAAATCGTCTACCAGCGCGTCGGCCTGTCGCGAACGGAATCCGCCGAACTGGTGCAATCGGTCCTCGACGAAATCTGCGACGCGGCCGCCCGTGGGGAAACTGTGAAGCTTTCCGGCTTTGGCTCATTCGTCGTGCGCTCGAAGGGGGAGCGGATCGGACGCAATCCCAAGACCGGCGTCGAAGTGCCGATTCTGCCCCGTCGCGTCATGGTCTTCAAACCGTCCAACGTTCTCAAAGCCAAGATCAACGGACGCGACACGAACGCGGTGAAAGATTAGTGCGTCAGGCGCGCTAGCCCTTCCGCAAAGCCCTCCAGCGTCTGGCGTTCTCCCGCGGATCGGCGGATACTGCGCTTTAAGGCCTGCGGCGGAGCTCGTGATTCGCTCTGCGCGGGCGGCTTACGACGAGCGTACAGAATGGAGAAGAGCCCCGAGGCCTTTCGAACGATTCGCGAAGTCGCGGATGCAATGGCTCTGCCTCAGCACGTGCTGCGGTTCTGGGAGACCCGCTTCCCTCAGATCCGGCCGCTGAAGCGGGCGGGAGGGCGGCGATACTACCGGCCCGACGATGTCGAGCGGCTGCGCGTGATCAAGCGGCTTCTCTACGACGAGGGCTACACGATCAAGGGCGTTCAAAAACTGTTCAAGGAGCAGGGCACGCAGGCCCTCACGATCGGCGCGTTCGACATGAGGCCGGCTTTCGATGCGGCGGCGTCAGGCGAGTTCACTTTCTCGGCGGAGCAGGATCCCGTCCCGGCGCCCGGCGCCGCGGCGGAGGGTGTGGGCCGCCAGGCAGCGACGACTCCAGGCCGAGGCGGACCTTCAGCTCCGCAACTGACGGCCGAAGACCTCGAGGCGCTGCACGACTGTCTCGAGCACATTCGGCGGGCCGAGCGAATCTTGACGCAGGCGCGTTCGCCACAGGCCTGAGGCTCAACGCGCCGCGATCCATTGCCAGCCGCTGCGGGGCTGCCTATAAGGAGCGCCGTCGGAGTGTAGCGCAGCCCGGTTAGCGCACTAGTCTGGGGGACTAGGGGTCGTGGGTTCGAATCCCGCCACTCCGACCATTTTTCAGCAATGAAATCAAAAGCATGAAGAGATGAGAACTAGCGGCTTTCGGCAGTTTGCTCCGTTTGGGTTCACGGTGGGTTCAATCCCAAGACGCCAAGTTGAGGGTCACTTTCGACACGAATGTTTTCGACAAGGTCACAAGGCCGGCGGTCTATCCAAACGATCCCGACCTGCAGGCGTTCATGGTCATCCATGAAGCGGTGAAGGACGGGCGGGCTTTCATCTCTGATACGACCGTAACGTTGGAAGGAATCGGGAACGACGATCGCACCAAGCCGGCGAAATTTCTCGTGGTCTTGATCAAGGACAACGGCGCGCCGGTTCTCGTGCCAGTGGAGTGACCGGTGGATGAACAAAGAAGCGGAGCGGGACGCCTCCACCGTGGCAGCGCTTGCGTAGATGAGCGGGCCGGCTCCAGCCGGCCCGCCCGCGACCTCCCGTCACCGTGGCGGACGGAACAGATACGCCAAAGCCGCGTTGACGCTCGAGGTAGTTAGGTTAGATCAATAATTGCCGCAGCGTGCGTATCATCGCCGCACCGCAGTTCAACCAAGCAGTTCAACCAACACGAACGGGAGACCCGTGATGTCCGACTCCTATCCGCTCCCTACTGAACCCGAAGGCGTTATCCCATCTCTCGTTGAGCGATTTAACTCCGGAAAGGTCGAGGTGATGATGGCCTTGTATGCCCCGGAAGCCGTGGTCATCGCGAACAACGGGCGAACCATCAGGGATCGCACCGAAATCGCCGCCCAATTCCAGCGCGATATGAGCCTCGGCCTGCCGCTAAAGGCCAATGTACGCCATGTGTTCGTCGGCGACGATACCGCCCAGATCGTGGCGGACTGGTCAATTGATGGCAAAGGTCCCGACGGCAAGGACGTTCACCTCGGAGGCTCGGCAAGCGATATCGTGCGCCGCGGCGCGGATGGACGCTGGCGGTACATTATCGACAATAATCAAGGGACGGCAGTGCGACAGGCCGCCTGACATGTGCGCGCCACGGCAGCTGTCGGCGATGTAGCCACTCTTCAGCCTGGCGCTGACGATCACCGCGATGCCTACCGGACCGGGACGTGCGACGGTCTCACACAATATTGGTCGAACCATTCGGTGAGGGAAATCACCTCTCGCCAATAGAATCATAGACGACGTCGATGATGTGTCAGTGATCAAGCGACTGCCCTGAACCGAGCAGTTCGGGAAGCGGGGTCACGTCTACCACTGGCAAAGCGCTCTTCCACCTTCGCTTTCGGAATCTACCCATAGCCCCTGGCATGAGATGTCGAACGGGCTTTTATCGCTGGAACGTATCCTGCGAAGAGACAAGTAACCGAGGAGATAGTTCCCATGAAGGCGATCGTTGTAACGGACCAGGCTGCGGGAACGGCCGGGATGAAGCTGGTGGAGCGGCCCAAGCCGCCGGCAGCGATAAACGACGTCATCGTTCAGGTTCATGCGTCAGGATTCGTCCCGACCGAGCTGGAGTGGCCCTCGACCTGGACCGATCGCTGCGACAATGACCGAACACCGTCGATCCTCGGCCACGAACTGGCCGGAGTGGTCACCACCCTCGGCTACGGCACGACGGGACTGTCGGTAGGACAGCGTGTGTTCGGCATCGCGGACTGGCATCGCGACGGCGCCCTGGCCGAGTATTTGGCGATCGAGGCACGCAACCTCGCGCCGCTGCCGGGTGACGTTGACTTCACAGTGGGCGCGAGCCTGCCAATCTCGGGCCTCACCGCGTGGCAGGGACTTTTCGAGCACGGCCGCCTTCGGGCGGGGCAGAGCGTCCTCGCGCAC
>JAFAHO010000182.1 GCA_019237205.1 Hyphomicrobiales bacterium | reverse complement strand
GAGGCGGAGACCGGCGGGCGCCTGTGGGCCGAACGGTTCGACAAGCCGTTGGCCGACCTTTTCGACATGCAGGACGAGATCGTGTCGCGGCTCGCCGGCCAGCTTAACGCCGAGCTCATCGCCGCCGAGGCGCGCCGCGCGGAGCAGACGCCCAATCCCGATTCGATGGATTTCTATTTTCAGGGGCGGGCGCTGCTCTATCGCGGCTTCGCCCCGGAGATGCTGGCGAAGGCGCGCGAATTCTACGAGTGCGCGCTCGAACTGGACGCCGGCAATATCGACGCGCTCGTCGGCGTCGCGGCCGTGGACGTGCTCACCTGCATCAGCGACCTGAGCGACGATCCTCAGGCCCTTTTGGCTGAGGCGGAGGCGCGCCTGACCAAGGCGTTGGCGGCGGCGCCGAACAATGCATACGCGCATCTATTCATGGGCGTAGCGCTTCGGGCGACCTATCGAGCTCAGCGGAGTGTCGAGGAGCTGGAGCGGGCGCTGACGATCGACCCGAACCTGGCCGGGGCGCGAGCGCTGATGGGCGCCGCGCTTAACTGCATGGGCAGGGCGCAGGAAGCGGAGGCTCATGTCCTGGAAGCCTTGCGCCTGAGCCCGCGCGACGCGATGATCTTTGAGTGGTTCCTGGTTGCAGGCCAGGCGAAGATGCTTCTTGGCGAATTCGCCGAAGCCTCGGCCTGGCTGAGAAAATCGATCGACGCCAACCGCAACCGACCCCTGGCGTTCTTCCTGCTCGCTGCCTGCCTCGCGCATCTCGGCCGGCTCGACGAAGCGCGCCGGGAGGTGAAGGCCGGCCTCGCCGTCGACCCGAAGTTCACGCTTGCCCGGTTTCGCGCCGGCGCCCAAAGCGACAATGCGGTCTATCTTGCCCAACGCGCGCGGGTGGCCGAAGGCATGCGCCTGGCGGGCGTTCCAGAGGGGATGATCCCTCCGTCCTTGTGATCGAAACGGATATCCGCGTTTTTCAATATCGGGTAATGGGCGCGAGCTCTTCCGCGGAGGCCGATAGAATCGACGCCGATGTGGAAGAGGAGACCGTTCAATTGACTATTTTGCTGGCATCGACATCTCAATGGACGAGACTGGCGCACGTCGTCGGATTCAGCCGTGTAACCGGCGCGGACCGGACCGCACGCGTGCGAGCTAGCCTCGCTAGTCGGGCGACGGACCGCTCGCAATAACGCCGTGGCTTGTCAGGACGACCCAATCGCCGCCCCGTTTCTCAATTCGCAATACGCGCCCCGCCCCAGGGATAAAATCTCCGGGCGCTACCGATTGCGGACCATAGCGACTGTCAACCACCGCAATGCCGTCCCGTACATCCTCGACGCTATAGTCTCGGAGCAAAGGCCCCGGGTTGTCGGGTCTGGCTATTTCATTCGAGGCGGAAGGGTCGGCCCTTGCAACATGCGACGATTGTTTCGGCGTGTCAGGCGGAAGGGGCTTGGCCCAACTTGCGGCCGGGACCGCGGCTCTCTTCTCTAAGGTCTTAAGCCTCGTCGCAAGGTCGGCAAATTCGGAGGCAGGCGCAGCCGCGGCCGCGACCCTCTTCTCCACTTTGTCGAGCCTCGCCACGACATCGGCAAATTCGGAGGCGGGCGCAGCTGGCATGGCGGCTTTTTTCTCCAGCCTATCGAGCCTCCCCGCAATATCGGCAAATCTGGAGGAGGAATCTTGGTCGACGCGCTCGCTGAGCCCATCCAACCGCGCCCCGTACCCGTGTTCGATCTGATCGAGCCGGATCGTCACTTGTGTGAGAGCGGCGCTGAGGTCGCGCACCGCGGAGCGTTCCTCCTCGCGCTCGGATTGGCCCGTGATCGCCGCCAGACGCGCCTTGACGACATCAACAGCTGAGGCAAGACGCGCGATCGCCTGGCTTTTCGCGTCGGCGAACGTCCAGTTCACTGGCGAACCATAAATTGCCGAGGCGCCAAAGATCGCAAACAACACCAAGCCGGCTCCGAGTAAAAACGGTCTTAAACCCCGCGCTTTCGCTCTTCCTACGTGGGGTACGGGCTGGCGATACCCTGCATCCGTAAGCGGAATCGCTTCGAGCGGCGATATTCCGGGTCTCCGTACAGCTTTATCCCCGGCGCCGGATGCGATTGGACCCTGTGCCGATGCCGTGGGCCTAGGCGTCCCAAGAGTCGCCGCCGCCGATCCCCTCACTTGGGCGGCACCGGCGCCATTCTGGCCGAGCGCCTCAAAAAGCCCCTGAGCCGCCGCGTAATCCTTGCGATCGAGGGCCGCCAATGCGTCTTTGATGGCTTCAGCGGCGTCTTTCCGGCCGAGCTCCTCAAAAAGCCGCTGAGCCGTCGCATAATCGCGCCGATCGAGGGCCGCCAGCGCGTCCCTGAGAGGATGAATAGTCATTACGTCGGACGGAGCGATCGCGACCGACGAACCTCCTTCTCTGCCTGTCTCCCCCGCCGCGGAAATTTTCTCCGCCCGAACAGAAGGCTGAACGAACTGCGCAATTACCGCCTTCGCTTGGTTTTCATCCGGGGCGGCGCTAGCGAGGGGACGCTCTCCGCACGCCGCGTCCGCCAGTGTCTCCGCCTCCGACCCCAGCGGCCTTGCAACCGATGATTCGCAAACTTGGCTTTGTCCGCCGGTTTCTCCGGCCGCGGAAGAGTTCTCTGGATTCAACTAAGCGTCCATCTTTGTTGAGTTCGTCCGATGATGTTTGGTCAATTCCAGGCTACGGGCTTAGCGGCGCCTTGAGGATTTTTTGCGGCGGAACTCTTGCTTCACCTCTGATCCGCGCACCAAAGTTAGCGTCGGCTTAAGATGACACGTCGCCAAGGCGATCTGGAATGGGCCCCTCAACGACGACAGCGCTGCCGTGCGCGTACCGAGCGAGACTTTCACCAGGACTCTGTCGTCCCCAAGCCGCCAGCCAAAGAGCTGGCGAGCGCGTGGAGCCCTACCGGACCGGCACGGAGCAAGCAAACGCGACGGATCAACCATATCAATAGTAGCTGGACCGGGGCCGTCCTACTTCTCCTTCTCCTCCCGAAAGCGTTTGGCTTCGGTAGAAGCTGTGAATGAGATTTGCGGCCCCCCCCCGCGGTCGGCCTCCCCCATTTCGCTAAGTGTTCTCATGGGGGAGGATAACGTCGGCGGCACGACCCGCTCAAAGCGCCATGTCGAACACCAGCGCGTGGACGTCGTTGCGGGCTTCGAGGCGAAGTGCGTCGGCGTCTTCGATCGCGATGCCGTCTCCGGCCCTGAGACGCTCGCCGTTTGTCGTGAGCTCGCCCTCGACGACCTGGACCCAGGCGCCGCGGCCCGGCGAAAGTTTCAGCGACACGGTCTCGCGGCGCCCGAGCCGCGTGGCGTAGAGATCGACGTCCTGATGGATCGTCACCGAGCCGTCGCGGCCGTCGCGCGAGCCGATGAGCTTGAGCCTGCCGCGCGTCTCATCCGCAGGAAAACTCTTCTGCTCGTAGCCGGGCCTCAGTCCGTTGCGCTCGGGCAGGATCCAGATCTGCAGGAAGTGGACAGGCGCGGTTTTGCTCTCGTTATATTCGCTGTGCCGCACGCCGCTTCCCGCCGTCATCCGCTGGACGTCGTCCACCCGGATCACCGACGAAGCGCCGGTCGAGTCCTTGTGCGTGAGCGCGCCGTCGAGGACGTAGGAGATGATCTCCATATCCTTATGCGGATGGGTCGGAAACCCGCCGCCGGGCGCGACGCGATCCTCGTTGATCACCCGGAGCGGGCCGAAGCCCATATGCCCCGGGTCGTAATAGCCGCCGAATGAGAAACTGTGCTTGCTGTCGAGCCAGCCGAAGTCGGCCGCGCCGCGATCTTCCGATTTTCTGATGACGCTTTCCATTGTCTCCGCCTGTGATGGTTTGTGGCGCCTCACAATTTGGGCGGTGCCGTTGTCAAGACAATATGCTAAGTTTTGCTCAGACTGTTGCTGTCTAGGATACAATCGATGGACAAGCTGGCCGCAATGAACGCCTTCGCCAAGGTGGTGTCGCTCGGCAGCTTCACGGAGGCGGCGCGCGCCCTCGGGTCGACCCGATCAGCGACGAGCAAGGCGGTGATGGAGCTCGAGCATCTGCTCGGCGTGCGACTCCTCGACCGCACGACGCGGCGGGTCCGGGCGACCGAGGCGGGCCTCGCCTATTACGACCGATGCGTCGACATTCTCGCCCGCGTAGAAGAGACTGAGATGCAGGTCGCGCGCCTACACGGCGAGCCGACGGGAGTCCTCAAGCTCAACGGCCCGACCTCGTTCGGCTCCCTCTACCTCGGGCCGGCGATCGCCGAATTCATGTCGCATTATCCCGATCTCAAGATCGAACTGACCCTGACCGACCGCTTCATCGATCCGATCGAGGAAGGGGTCGACGTCGCCATCCGGATCGCCGAACTCGCCCATTCGAGCCTCATCGCCCGAAAACTCGCGCCGGCCCGGCGCGCATTCGTCGCCTCCCCGGCTTACGTCGCGGCGCGCGGCGAGCCAGCGGCGCCCGAGGATCTCGCGCGCCATGACTGTCTGAACTATGGGCACACGACGTCGCTGCAGCGGTGGCGGATCGTGAAGGACGGAGAGTCCGTTAGCGTTCCGATCAACGCTGTCCTCTGTTCGAACAACGGCGACGCCCTGCGAGCGGCGGCGCTCGCAGGGCGCGGCGTCGCAGACTTACCCACATTCTCCTGGTCGGGCCGGACATCGCCGCCGGACTGCTCAGAACAGTGCTAGATCGTTTTCCCCAGCCGGATTTCGGCGTGCACGCGCTCTATGCCTCAAACCGCTATCTCGCCGCCAAAACAAGAGCTTTCGTCGACTTCCTCGCCAATCGCTTCGGCGACGAGCCCGAATGGGACCGGTTCCGGAGAGAAGGGAGTTGAGGTTTCCGGCCTAACCTGTCCCGGTCAGAAATTGATGTTTGTGCGCAAGCCGACCACCAGCTCGTTCTTGATCCGCTGCATCGGATCATCCGGGTTAGCGATTCCCATGCCCGGATTGATGAAATACTGGACGTCCGGCTGAATCACCCAAGAAGGCACGACCTGAAACTGGTAGCTCGCCTCAATGAAGGTCTCGCTCGAGCGAATGGGCGTGTAAACCGAAGGCTGGTAGAATTGCATTTGCCGATCGAAGCCCGATGCGCCGCTGCTCGCCCACACGGTCCCCATTTCCACGCCGACGATGTCGTTGTCGCGTCCCGGCAACGGGGCGTGCAAGGCGAAGCCCGCGTTGATGCTGGCGCTGACCAGGTTGCGATCCTGGTACGGTGTGAACATCGGACGGACGAAGACATTCAGGCTGCGGTTGGCGTTGTCCTTGGACCGCCAGATCATCTGGTCCATGACCCCGTAGAGTGAAAAGTCTCCGTGATGCTCGGCGGGGTCGCCCTTGCTGAGGGGACTGGCGAGAGGCAGACCTATGGTGTCGTATTGCTGGTCGTCGAACTTGTAGCTGTCATACCAGGCGCCGATCTTGTAGACGCCGGGCAGGGGACCGTCGCTGTTCGGCTTTCCTGACGCGCTTGAACCGTATGCGTATTGCAGTTCGGCGATCGCCAGAGTGCCGGTGTCGAGCGGGAAGCTCACGCCATGCGGATTGCTCTCTGCCACGTTGGGCGAATCCCGCGGGATCGGGCTGCCGTTGAAGACGCCTGCGAGCACGGTGACGCTGTCGGTCACCTGCACTCGTCCGCGGACGCCCAAGCCCGCGAGCGGATAGGCGGGGCCGCCGCCAGGCAAATCTATTGTCGGAACCCCCGGCCAGCCGGACATCGAGCTAATGAAGAAGGAGTTCGCGGTTGGGGCAATGGTGAATTCCTCATCTAGGCTCTGCTCGCCGACCTTGATATCGAATTTGTCGCCGAATTTCTGCTGATACCAGAGTTCCCAAAGCCGGACGCCGACAGGGGCCTCGATGTCGGTCAGGGTCTGCAAGAGCAGGAGATTGTCCGCGCTTAGGTTTCCGCCCCAATATTGGAGGCCGCTCACGTTCAGCGTGCCGCCCTTGAGGCCGAACGCCTTCTCGGTGTCCATTTGCAGCGTCACGGTGGTGAGCCCGTCCGCTTCCCATCCTTGTTTGACGCCGCCGGAAAGGTTGCCGAACGTCTCGACGTTCTCGAGTATGGTGAGGGTGACGCCGTAATTGCTCAAGGCGGGCCGGAGCCCCCCGATATCGCCGAGGAAGTTCTGATTCTGCCAGTCGCCGCTGAGCGCCCCCCATGGTCCCGGCGCCTTGGCTGCGCTCGACGACGATGAGGCGTCAGCGCGGAATTGCGATCCCGCGAGCTGGGGCAGGGAAAGGTCCGACAGGGAGGCCGCGGAGGCCGGCGTCTGCTGAAATGGGTCCGAAAAGAATCCGCCCAGCGCAGGGCTTAAGGGCGGAATCTCGTCTGCATGGGCGGCGCAGGCGACGCAAGCGATCGCGACAGTGGACGCGAGCCCAAGCGCGGCGTGGCGGCGCGCGCCGGACGCTACGAGGATCCCCGCCGTCGAAGCGAAAAGCGGACGCTTCGCAAGTGGCATGAATCATCTCCGGGGCGGGCGCGGAACCTTGATCGCAGCGCACCGTATGCCTGTGGGATGACACAAATTCTTCACCGCCGCCAGACCGCCACAATCAGCGGCCGACGGACGCTGCGGGTCGCGGAACAAGAATCGCCGAGCGGCGCGTGGCGGGGGCTCTGCGCAAGAGCGTCACGATCAGGAACGCCGCGCCGCCGAGCGCGACATAAGCCGAAGGACGGAAGGCCATGTCCGGATCGACGTTCGCGCTTAAGACCTCCCAGAAAGGGATGTGACGCACGAGCGCGTACCAGGCGGCCTCGATCAGAGCGGTCAGCGGAGGCGAGACGATCGCCCCGGCGAGCGCTGCGCCCCAGGCCGGCAGGCCGCGCTTCACCAGCACGCGGAACAGCATCAGAACGATGAAGAAACCGGTCATCATCACGGGCTCCGACACATCGGCCTTCGCCTGGATCATGAAATGCAGGAGCGCGAGGACGGCGATTCCGTAGACGAGCGAGTGGAGCGTCTTCCAGCGCGGGCCGCCGAGGCGCCGGATCATCGCGTCGGTCGAGGTCGCGGCGAGGGCCGCGAGGCCGAGCCAGGTGACGAAGCCGATAGTCAGATAGAAGCGCAGCGCGATCTCGGAGACTACGTGCAAAAGCGCGAAATGCTGGTCGACGATATAGAGAGAAAGATGCGCGCTGGCGTAGGCGAAAGCCGCGACGCCGACCATGCGACGAATGGCGACGAGCTTGGGATAGCGCGCGCCGCGCATGAGAGGCGTCACCAGAAGCGCCAGAGTCAGAAACCGGATCGCCCATTGGCCGGTGCGATGGATCATCTCGGTGACCACCTTGGGCTCGAGCGCGCCTGTCGCCGCGAGATAGGCGATCCATGCTGCAGGGACGAACAGTCCGGCAAAGACGACCGCCTTCAGGGGCGAGAACCGGCCGTTGCGTTCGTTCCAGGGCGCCTTCAACTGAACCATGCGGAGAAATCCTAACGGCGGACTGGGACGTTGCAAGCTCTCGAGAGCCTATACGGAGCCGAACGCCGATTGTTTCATCGCGTCCGCCTGACTGGCGCGGCTAAGGTCCGCAACCTATAATGTTGGCGGGGACGCGGGCGAAGGTCCCCTGACGCGACGGGGACTCCGGTTGGATATCGTTGGGCGCGCAAAAGCGATGGTCCTGTCGCCGGCGGCGGAATGGCGCGTGATCGAGCCCGAGTCCGGCGACCCCGGTTATCTCATCGTCAATTACGTGGCGTTTCTCGCGGCCATCCCGCCGGCCTGCCTATTCCTCCGTGGGCTCGTGTTCGGCTGGCGCTGGCCGCGGGTCGGTTTCCACCACATTCACCATTTCGGACTCTTTTCCGGCCTCTTCGGCGCCGTCGTCCACTGGCTCGTCGCCCTGGTGGTCGTCTACGCAATCGCGGTCATCATCGACGGATTGGCGCCGACCTTCTCGGGGCAGAAAAACCAGCAGAATGCAATGAAGCTTGCGGCCTATTCGATGACGCCGGCCTGGCTCGCCAGAGTGTTCGCGCTGATCCCCGGCCTTGGGTTTCTTCGGCTTCTCGCGCTCATCTACAGCGTCTATGTGTTCTGGCTCGGCCTGCCGATCCTGATGAAGCCCCCGCCCGACCGGGCCGGGCCTTACGCGCTCGCCACAATCGTCTGCGGCATCGTTCTGTCGATTGTCGTCGCCGCGGTCGTGGGGCCGGTCCTATAGGCCGGACCGCCTAAGCGGATGCGGCGCCATTTCGGCTCGCGAATTGAGGAATCTCAAGGGTTTGCCGCGCCGTTCGGTTCCGTCCCGGCGCGCGGAGCCTGGAGCGCGAGAGGGGCCGGAGAAGGCGGCGCGAGACGGGGCGGCCTCGGCCTCACGGCCCCGTCGGCGACGGCGAAGCCGTGATAGCGGTCGAGCTCGCGCACGATTGTCACGACGCGATCGACCGCCTGAAGGTTCATTCCTGACATCGCGCTATAGGCGACGAGCAGCGCCTCGTTGAGGCGGCTGACCTGGAGCGCCAGGAACTCGGCGGGCGGCTGGGGCGCGCGGCGGGCGAGAAGCCCGCGGACATATTTGCGCATGCCCCGATCCGTTACGCGCTCTTGCGAAGCGATCTCGGCGACCGACACGCCGCGATTGAGGAGACCCACGATCCGCGTCTCGCGCTCGGCCTTCCTTCGCCGCGCCGCGTTTCGCGCCGCAGGCGAGCGGTCGCGGCGGAGGGTTCGGGCGGCTTCGGCGGGATCGGACAAGGGGCATTCTCCGTTGCGGACGAGAAGAACAAATATAGAACACAATCCCGGCTTCGGCAAGAAATTGTCGAGTCTTGTCCGAATTGTCGCCCCTGCGGCCAGCGGATCCTTAGCGCGCAGAGAGGAGATGGAACATGAGGGACGATCGGAGGCGTCGATGGAAGCGCCTCCGGACGCCTCCTGGCCCGGGCTGGAGCCTCACCGACGCGAGTTGGCCCATGGTCTTATAGGTTCCTGAAGACAGCTTCGACCTCGGCGACTGGTGTCTGATTGTTGAAGCTGTGAAGGGCAGTGCGTCAGTTTGAAATTTAGGCCCAGCGAGGCGCGGGCCGTCATTTCCATGTGACAAAGTGGCAGAAATGTGTAACATGTCCTTAAGGCCCTGGCGTTTATTGAGGTTCTAATGGAGGGGGAATCGGTCCCCGATGGAAGTCTAACGGCCGTAACCGCGCCGCCTAAGAGCCTCCCCGGAATCCCGACCGCCAGACGTGTTAGAGCCAAGACTGCGGTGAAGGGAACGGGTCTCCTCCGAAGGCGTTGGCAAACCAAAGATGGCGCGATTTATGAGTGGGATTACCAACACGGAGCGGTAGAGAAGTACAACAAGCGTGGCGTTCACGAAGGCGAGTTTGACGGTAACACGGGCGAGCAAACCGGACCGGCGATACCAACTCGGAGGATCAAACCTTGAGCCAAACCCTAATCCATCAGGTCGTGGGTTACGACCCGACAACAGAACAATTGGTGTTTGAGGTTGATATCCCAAACGAATCGTGGGGTGCTGTTAAATCTATCCTCAGAGATGACGAGGGAGATCCGGAGTATGTTTATATACACAAGATTGATTACAGCCAGGCCGCCGATATACTAGGATTAGTCCATAAATCCGGACCGCGCGGCATTGATTATTATATAGAATGCTCGGCAGAAGCCGCATAAATATCTAATTATTTCTTGTAAGGTCCGCGCGGTCCCGGCTTCGGTGCCTCGGCGTCCATGAGCGCGATGATGTCCGACCAATCCATGACGACTTGCGAGAGGCCAGCCGCCATCGCGGGCGTAACCCGCAGCGTCTTGTGAATGCGTATCCAGTTGTACCAAACCGCGTAGATCGCGACCATGTGCGCGTGGTTCTCGAATTTCTTCGAGAAGGCGTTCGTCAGCCGCGTGAAGCGCCGATTATGCATCCGCATCGTGAGGTTCGCACGTTCGCTGTAGGACGTGCTCACATGGTCCATATCAGGCCTGCCCGTGATCGCTGTCTTGAACGTGCCCGTGCACTCGGCCGGGCTGTAGCGGCCCTTGGCAGTCTCCGGCGAGGCTCCGAACAGCTTGACCAGCATCGCGTAGTCAATGTCCGCGCCGAACGCGCCTTCAACGGCATCGAGGTATGCCTTGTGGCCGTCGCTCGTTAGCTGAATGCGCGTGACGACCCGATCAGCAACGTCCTGAATGAACCACGCGGCGCAGTCGCCATCCCGGCTGCCGACGAAATGCGAGATGATGAGCTTGGTTTGGGCTTCGATTGCGCTCCACGTCCACGTGTCGCCGGCCCCATCGGGGGCGCGCTTGGCGAACTTGACGTTCTTCTGCTTGGCATAGGTGAAGCTCCAAATCTCATCGACCTGGACCCGCTTCGCCTTCACGCCTTTCACCTTCGCGTCGTGATACCCGGCGCAGAAGCGTCCGGCGTCCACAAGCAGCTTTGCAACCGTGTTGAAGCTCACGTCAGCGAGCCGCGAAACCGAGCGCATCGAAGCGCCTTCGCAGAGCATGGAAAGGATTTTGGCGCGCGAGGCGATATCGAGCTTGTTCATGCCCGGCATTATGTGAACTTTCGTGCTTAGCTTCAAGAACGAATTGCAAGCATTCGCCAGCAAATTTGTGCTTGCATATCCCATGAAACTCGTCGATATGCAAGGATCACCATCTTACGAGGATGCTTGCATGTCAGAGGACAATATCAGCGGGAAGGCGAAAGGCGGGATCGCCCGTGGCAAGGCACTAGCGCCGTCACGGCGCAGTGAGATCGCGAAGAAGGCCGCCTTGGCCCGCTGGGGTGCAAAGGCGACACACAAAGGGAATTTCAAGGAAGAATTCGGGATTGACGTAGACTGTTACGTCCTCGACGACGAGCAAAAGACGGCCGTCATCAGCCAAAGAGGCATGGGCGTCGCGCTCGGTCTTGGATCAAGCGGAAGCCGCGTCCCGTCTCTAGTCAACCGCGCGAAGATCGCTCCTTACGTTGGGCGCGAACTACGCGACAAACTGGAAAATCCTATCGTTTTTCAAGGGACTGCGTTGGGCGGGAACGCGCCGAACATCCCCGGACCGCAGATCACTCACGGATATGATGTCACGATCCTCATTGATCTTTGCAAAGCGGTAATTGCAGCCGAAGCGGATGGGAAGCTGCTTCCGCGTCAAGCGCACATCGCGAAGTCTGCGCATATCATCCTCAATGGCTCCGCCAAAGCGGGCATTAAGCAACTCGTGTATGCTCTGTCTGGTTATGATGCTTCTCGTGAAGAAATCATTGCGGCATTCAAGCTATACGTTCAATCTGAGGCCCGCGATTACGAAAGAGAATTCCCTGACCAATTATACAAAGAATGGTATCGACTTTATGAGTTAGTACCGCCGGAGAGGAATAGACCATGGAAATTTAAGCACTTGACCGTCGGCCATGTATGGTATCCGCTTGCAAGGAGTCAGGGAAGGATTCTAGAATTAACCAGAGCGCAAAGAGCTAAAGCAGAAGAGCGCTATAGAAAACTACATCAGTTCTTGTCAGGCATTGGGATTAAGGCGCTGAGAATGCATTTGGGTCAGTTGCTCGGTATAGCGCAGGTATCACAAACGAAGGACGAATACGAGCGTCACGTAAAACGAATATTTGGAGAACAGCTAGAGTTGGACGTATAGCTATTTTCCCCATCTTTTCTCCGCCGCCTTCCGAGCAATCTCTGCCCGCCGCTCCGGCGACATAGACTGCGCCCGCTTTACGCCGCCCTTGCGTCCAAGCGCCTTCGCAGCCGGGTCCTTCCCATCGTCGCTGGGTAGTGTCTCTGTTTCCTCGCCAGTCGCGATGCGCATGACCTTCACGGCATTGCCGATCACGTCAGCGGGGCGGCGCTCGCCTTTAGGGCCTCGGGGCATTGACAGCATTCCATAGTTTCTGAAACTCACTCTTGGCTTTCGGGTTAACGTCACCGCAGAGAAAATCGGCCGGCGTCCATTTGGCGATTTCGTCGATCTTGGATGAGCCCGAAAGTGTTACATTTGGCGTTACGCGCTTGAGGATCACGCGGCCACTCTCGAACTGGTAAATCTCATACGGTTGGTCCGGACCGGGATGAGTTCGGTAAAACCACTCAGGGGATGTCATTCCTTTCACCGTGCTTTCCGCAAAGCATAGCACGGGACATGGGCAGCGAGCGAGGCGCGTCAAGGGCCTTGAATTTCAAACTGAGGCACTACCCTGTGAAGCGCCGGGTAGACTGCGTGCGATCCCTGAGCTCAATTTTTTCCGTTTCGTGATTGTAGGCGAGGGCGTACGTCCTGCCGTTCGTCGTGAACAAAATGACATTTGCAAGATTGCCGCCATTCTGTTTGATGGCAATCGAACCCGGCTCGGCGTGTCGTTTCCCTTCGGCGCCATAATTCCGGAGACTCGCCAGCACTTCGGGCCGATGCGGCTCCTCACGCCGCTCAAGGTGAGAAAAGATGATCGCGGGCTGATGTCGATCAATGCGCGTGACGCCTGAGCCTGGAAAAATTGCAGATTTAAGAAGCGGCGGGAACGCCGCCGGGGCAGTCGGGGAACGGAGAGGCGCAAGCGCCTCGAAGCGAAAGGGAAACGCCATGGCGACCTACGTCACGCTGATCAATTTCACCGATCAGGGCATCCGCAACATCAAGGACACCGGCAATCGAGCGAGCCAATACAAGGAACTCGCCACAAAACTTGGCTGCACGGTCAAGGAGAACTACTGGACACAAGGGCAATACGACGTCGTCTCGATCGTCGAGGCGCCGGACGAGGCTTCAATGACCGCGCTGGCGATGAGCGTCGGGAAGCTCGGCTACATTCGCACGCAAACCCTGCGCGCCTACTCTGCG
This sequence comes from Hyphomicrobiales bacterium, assembly GCA_019237205.1. GTDB lineage: Bacteria > Pseudomonadota > Alphaproteobacteria > Rhizobiales > Beijerinckiaceae > Roseiarcus. The sequence continues at coordinate 9,537 of JAFAHO010000182.1, read as the reverse complement.
GCGGAGCTCGCCCCGATCATGGACAAAGTCGTTTAGGAGGAGCCGCGAACGCATTGCCGCGGCAAGCAGAGGGCGGCCGTAGCGCCCGCCCTCTTCTCGGCATTGCCGGCGCCTCTTCCTAAGCCTCGATGGCCCGGGTCGGCCGGTTTGTCGTTCCCGATCTGCCGCATCGTGTCGCGCGGCGAGGATGCGAGCCCGTGCCCGGCCACACCCAGATAAAGTCGTACCTGATTCACACTTCGGGCCGGAATTCGCGGCGCCCTCTTCTCCCTGAGGGAGAAGGTGGCGCGAAGCGCCGGGTGAGGGCTTGGCGCCGCCAGAAGCCTCAGGTTGGGTTGATAGGGTCGTCTGTCGATGAGCCATCGCGGCGCGACTTCCCTCATCCGGCCGCGCGCACGCGCGGCCACCTTCTCCCCGCGGGAGGAAGGGCTCGCCTCAGCTCACGCCGAGCTTGCGCTGCAGGCTGGTCGACGACGTTGTGTACTGGAAGGTGAGCTTCTTGTCCGGATAGACGTAGTGGAACGCCCGCTGGGCGGCGAGCGCGGCCTCGTGGAAGCCGCAAAGGATGAGCTTGAGCTTGCCCGGATAGGTGTTGATGTCGCCGACGGCGAAAATTCCCGGCACGCTCGTCTCGAACTTCTCCGTATCGGTCGGGATGAGGTTCTCGTGCAGGTTGAGACCCCAATGGGCGATCGGCCCGAGCTTCATCGTGAGGCCGAAGAACGGCAGCATGTCGTCGCAGGCGAGATCGTAGACCTCGCCGTCCTCCCGTCTGACGGTCAGCGCAGAGAGCTGCCCGTCGGCCCCTTTGAGCGCGGTCACCTGTCCGAGCACGAAGTCCATCTTGCCGGCGCCGACCAGCGCGCGCATGGCGTTGACCGAATGGGGCGCGGCGCGGAAGGCGTCGCGCCGGTGGATCAGCGTGACGCGGCTCGCAACGGGGTGCAAATTGAGGACCCAGTCGAGAGCCGAGTCGCCGCCGCCGACAACGACGACGCGGCGGCCGCGGAAATGCTCCATTTTGCGGACGGAATAGAAGACGCTCGTGTTTTCATAGGCGTCTAGCCCGGCGAGCGGCGGCTTTTTCGGCTGGAATGAGCCGCCGCCGGCGGCGATGAACAGCGCCTTCGCCTCGATCACCTTGTCGTTGTCGGTCCCGACGCGGAATAACGGGTGTTCGGCCGTGCCGGCGATTTCGAGCCGGTCGACGATCTCGTTCAGGTGAAACTTTGGCCCGAACGGACGGATCTGCTTCATCAGATTGTCGACCAGCTCCTGGCCGCTGATGATCGGAAAGCCCGGAATGTCGTAGATCGGTTTCTCGGGATAAAGTTCGGCGCACTGGCCGCCGGGCTTCGGCAGGATGTCGATCAAATGGCACTTGATGTCGAGGAGGCCGAGTTCGAAGACCGCGAAAAGCCCGACCGGTCCGGCGCCGACGATCGCGACGTCGGTGGAGATCACTTCGCTCATCATCTCATCCTTGCTTGCCGGGCGTCGTCACGATGAGGCCGTCCAGCGCCTCGCTGACCTTGATCTGGCAGGAGAGCCTCGAGTTCGGCCGCACTTCGAAGGCGAAGTCGAGCATGTCCTCTTCCATCTGCGAGGGCTTGCCCACCACCTCCGTCCATTCCGGCGACACATAGACATGGCAGGTCGCGCAGGCGCACGCTCCGCCGCACTCGGCTTCGATCCCGGGAACGGAATTGCGCAGCGCGGTTTCCATCACCGTCGAGCCGACCTGCCCCTCAACGGTGCGCGACTGCCCTGCAGCGTCGATAAATGTCACTTTCGTCATCGAGTCGAACACATCCCTAAGTCAGCGCTTCCTGACTGCGGGGGCCGCCCCAGCCTGGCGGCGCCTTCATAGAGCAAGCGCGGCGACGCCGAAAGGCTGTCGTCAGCCGCGCGGCGCGCTTGACGGTGGATCGAATCATGACCGGCTCGATGCGGGGCGGCGAGTGGCGATCTCGGGGTCAATCGGAGATGAGTTCAATCTCGGCGACGACCTCGGCAATTGCCGCCTCGAGTGCGGCGATCGCGCGCAAGATCAGCGGCTGAGCAACGTCCGCGCGCGCCGGTCTGCGGGCGGCCAGCGCCTTTCGTTCCAGCGCCTCCGCGGCGCTGGCGACGCGGCCGGCCCCTACGGCCAGCGCGGAGCCCCGAAGCTTATGCGCGATCGCCGCCTTCGATTCGAGAGATGCCGCGGCAGGGTCGGACAATTGCTCGAAAAGTGAGCGGGATTGCAGCCGGAACAGCCCCAGCAGGTCCTTCTCCAATTCCGGATCGCCTTGACACTGGACGGCCAGATGGACAAGGTCCAGCGCCGAACTGAGCCGACAGCTCCGCAATTGTGTTCGGTTCGAGGCGGATTTTGTGGGACCCGCGGTCCCCTCGCCTTCCGGCATCGTGTCCTCGTCGGTCAGGCCCCGGCCTGAAGATGACACTTAGATGGCGGGCGTTTCGCAGCCTAGTGCAGACGGAAGACTCTGAGAAACAATGGTAACTGAATCGTTAACGACGTTTGAAGGATGAACTGGCCGCGCAGTTTTCATATTGGAGGCGGAGCGGTACACTGCAACGTGGTTAATGGGTGCGTTTTTCCCGGCCGAGGCCAAGCCAGGGAAAACTGTTGGCGCGTTGGTCGATCCTCAAGCGATCGACGCCGATAAAGCGAGGCGGATAACGATGGCAAAACAAATCTCGGCGCCGGATCCGGTTTCAGCGGCGATGTCGGCAATCGAGAGCGCGCTGAACCTCACGGACGACGACAACCTCGCCACAAACGACAGCCCGCCCCCCACGGCGCCCATCTCCGTGGCGAAGCCCGCATTCGTTATGCCGGTGCTCAGACCGGCAGCGCCCAGCGCGGACGCAGCGCCGCTCCTGCGCCCAAGCTCGACCTCGCTCGCATCCGCCGCCGGCGACACCGAGCCAAAACCGTCGCTTTCCCCGGCGCCGCCCGCCAATGACGACCGCGAGACGGTGGGCGCTATCCTCCAGGCCATGAATGCGCGCCCCGCCAGTCGCACCCCGTTCGTTCTTGCATTGATCGGATCGCTGCTCTGGGCGGGCATCTGCGCTCTCTACGGCTACCAGAACCTGTGGCCCACGATTTCCGCGGGGCCGCTGAAAGAGACGCTTTTGCGCCCCGAGGCGCCGTTGTTGGCGCTGGCGGCTCTTGGCCCGATTTTCTTCATGTTTGGATTTGCCGCGCTATCTCGTCGCCTACGCGAGTTGCGTCAGGCGGCGCGCGCGATTTCTCAGGTCGCGGTGCGCCTGGCGGAGCCAGAGACGTCGGCTGGCGACCGGATCACGTCCCTGTCGCAGGCGATCCGACGCGAACTTTCATCCATGGGCGATGGCGTCGAACGAGCGGTGGCCAGAGCCGCTGAGCTCGAAACGCGGGTGAAGTCCGAAGTCTCGACGCTGGAGCGTTCGTACTCAGACAACGAGCGCAGGATTCGGTCGCTCATCGCGGAAATGGCTGACCAGAGAGAAGCGATCGTAGCCGGCGGCGCGCGTGTGCGCGAGGCGATCAGCGACGCCCAAGGCGGCATCGTCCAGAATATCGATTCCACAGGCTTACGCCTGAGTGAGCGACTGATCGAGGCCGGCCAGCGTATCGCCGCCTCGCTGGGCGCATCTTCCGAGGAGATCGCCGCGGCGATGGACCGGACAGGGACCGCGACCGTCGAACGCCTCGTTTCTGAAGGGGCTCAGCTCGCGGCCTCGATCGCCGGGGTCGGCGACAGCGTCGCCGGAAGGGTCGCAGACAGCAGCCGGAGGACAGCCGACGACATCCTCGAGCGGGTCGGCGACATCGATGACCGCGTGAAATCTGCTGCGAACGCCCTGCTGTACGATATGGCCGCACGGAGCGATGAACTGATCGCCCGCATCAACGATTCCCAGTCCTCCGTCGTCGATGCGATCGGATTGCACGGCGAACGGGTCGCCACGCGACTCGCGGAGGCTGCCGTTTCGGTCGGCAGCGTGTTCGGCGTCCATTCCGACGATGTGGTAAGCCGCATCAACGAGAGCAGTGCACGGGCCGTGGAGGCGATCAAGGGACACACCCACACTGCCGCGGACCGGTTGGCGGAGGCCTCGCTTGCGATGTCTAACGCCGTCGGGGCGCACGCGGACCAGGTCGTAGGACGCGTTCGTGACAGCGGCGCCGATGTTGTCGAGGCGATCCGCAGTCATGGCGGCGGCGTCGCCCTCCGCCTGGCGGAGGCCGCGGACGAGGCTCGCAACGCCGTCGCCGTGCACGCGGATGATGTCGTCGGCCGCATCGCCGCCAGCGGCGCCGCCGCCGTCGAGGCGATCAAGGGACATGGAGACGACGTCGCAACGCAACTCGCGCAAGCTTCGCAGGGGATGTCCGACGCGGTCGGCGCCCATGCCAATGACGTCGTCGGCCGGATTGTCGCCAGCAGTTCGCAAGCCGCTGAGACGATTAAAGCACAGGGAGACGACGTCGCCGTGCAACTCGCCCAAGCTTCGGCGTCAATGTCCAACGCGGTCGGCGCCCACGCCGATGACGTCCTCGGCCGGATTGTCGCAACCAGCTCGCAAGCCGTAGACGCGATCAAGGCGCATCAGGACAATGTAGCGGCTCAACTTGTCGAGTCGTCTTTCGCCTTCATCGGCGCGTTTGGCGCTCACGGCGATGATGTCGTTGGCCGAATCAACGCGAGCAGCGAACAGGTCCTGGAGGCGATCCGCGTACAGGGCGATTCGGTAGCCGTGCGTCTGGCGGCCGCGGCCGTCGAGGCTAGCAGCGCTGCCGGCGCCCATGCAGAGGATGTCGTCGGCCGCATCACCGCCACCAGCACCGATGCGGTTCAGGCGCTCCGCACCCAGGGAGACGCGCTCGCCGGCCGACTAGCCGAAGCCGCGGACAAGATCAATTCCCACGGCGACCTGGTCGCGGCACGTCTGACCGATGCCTCCCAGACGATGCGCGGCGCCCTTGACGGCCACGCGGACGACGTGATCGGCCGCATCACCGCCAGCAGCACCGATGCGGTGCAGGCGCTCCACACCCATGGGGACGCGCTCGCGGGCCAATTGGCCGAAGCCGCCGACAAGATCGATTCTCACGGCGACCTGGTCGCTGCACGTCTGACCGATGCCTCCCAGACGATGCGCGGCGCCCTGGACGGCCACGCGGACGACGTGATCGGCCGCATCGCCGCCAGCAGCACCGATGCGGTGCAGGCGCTCCGCACCCATGGGGACGCGCTCGCTGGCCAATTGGCCGAAGCCGCCGACAAGATCGATTCCCATGGAGACCTGGTCGCTGCACGTCTGACCGATGCCTCGCAGACGATGCGCGGCGCCTTGGACGGCCACGCGGAAGACGTGATCGGCCGCATCAATTCGAGAGGCGCGCAGACCGTCGAGGCAATCCGCGCGCAAGCTGACTCGGCCGCCGACAGGCTCAGCGAAACAAGCGACGCCGTCGCTCGCGACCTCAATGTGCGCTCCGCATCGTTGATCGATCGTCTCGACGCCAGCGGCGCGCGGCTGGGCGAACTCGTTTTGACTCACGGCGACAATCTCGTCTTCCGCCTCAACGGCATCTCGGACCAACTGCACGAGACCGTCGTCGAGCGCGGCCAGCTCTTGGAGCAGAGACTGGAGGGCTCAAGCGAACGTTTGATGGCCTTGCTGCAGGACCGTGCTGAGAACGCGTCTGCGATGCTTGACTCGCGCATCTTAGCCCTGACCTCCGAGTCGCTCGGGAGGCTCAAAGACGACGCAGAGCAAATCACCGCCAGATTCGCCGCGCTCACGAGTGAAGCCGCCGCGACCATCACAGTCGGCGCGAGCGGCATTCACGACGGTTTGCGAGAGCAAGTCATTTCTTTTGGCTCGATTGTCGGCGAGCGTGGCGGCCAGTTGATCGAGTCCTTGTCGCACCAAACTAGGCGGATGCGCGAATATATAGAGGCGCTAGACAATTTGGTGGGCGAGAACGGACACAGCGTCGTCGACCGGATCGCCACCCATGGCGACGAACTCAATACCCGCATTGCCGGTCATCTGGACGCAATCGACGTGCTGATGCAGGCCCGTCGCAACGACTTCGATCAACATTTCTCCGATCACCTCGAGCAGCTTTCGGCGAAATCGGCCCACCGGCTGGGGCAGTTCGAAGCGGCCACGACGGCTCACCACAACGCAGTCGATCTCGCTCTGGCTTCGCATTCGCGACGCGTCGAATCCTCGATCGGCGATGGGCTTTCGCGATTCGAAACCGCGATCGACGGCGGCGGCCGCGACCTCGTCCGACGAATTGGCGAGCGATCCGAGGCGCTCGCGGCCGATCTCGCCGCCAAGCTCGCAGTGATCGAGGAGACGCTGGTCAAGGGCGGCGGAGAGGTGGACGAAAAACTTGGCCGCCGAAACGAAGAGACCGCGGCGATTTTCGATTCCCGACTGCAGGCTGTGGACGAGCGCGCAGAGGCGAAGCTCAACCAGGTTTCGGCCTCGCTCGAGACTCTGCTCGCCCGAATCGAGGACGGCCTTGCGCAGCGGGGACGCGCGCTGTCGGAGACGCTGGCCAGAAATACGCTCGAAACCGCTCGCGCGCTCGGCGAAGGCGGTCGCGAAATCACCCAGGGCATGGACGCCAAGTCCGCGGACATCACCGAGACGTTGCAGAAGCGAGCCGCGGAGCTGACTCAAACGCTGTCTACGCTCGCCCAGGAGATCAACGCGACGTTGACCGGTCGAGTCGAGGACGTTTCCCAGTCTCTCGGCGTCGGCGTCGAACGATTCAAGGATCAGGTCGTGACGCCGATGCAGGACCTCGGCCAACGATTCGACGCGAACCGGCAAGAGCTCGAAGCGCGGGTGGGCGACCACGCTCAAAAAGTCGCAGCGATGTTCGAGACGCATCGGGCCGCGCTCACTACGGCGCTCGACCACCACCACACCTCGATGGCCGGCGCTGCGAAGCAAAGCGCCGAAGATTTTGATGCGCGTCTATCCGCTTTGGCTGACGCAGCCGATCAAAGCGCGCGCATCATCGACGCGCGGTTGGCTGATCTTGGGGACGCGGCCAGCCGCAACGCCGGCGTGATCGACGAGCGCCTCGCGGCCCGAATCTCGGAGATGAACGGCTCGCTGGCTAGTCTTGCGGATGCCGCCAGCCGCAATGCCAGCGTGATCGACGAGCGCCTCCAAGCCCGGATCTCGGAGATAAACGAGTCGCTTGCGAGGAGGGCCACAGAAGCGGACGCGACATGGGCGGCGCGAGGGGCAGATCTTGCGGCGTCAATAGCCTCTCGAGTCGATGACCTGCGCGCTGTGATCGATGGGAGGGGCGCCAATCTGGTCGCTGCGCTCGGCGAGCGTGGCGAGGATGTGTCCAATCAGATCACAGGCGTCGGGGCGCGCGCAGCGCAGACAATCGATCAGCAGATGGGCAGCCTCATCGGGCTCCTGACCCGCCGGACGGATGAGTTGATCGCCGCGGTCAACGGCAGCGCAGCCGATCCGGTCCGGATATTGGCCGCGCTCTCAGGTCAAGTGCGTGCGGAGGTCGCCAATTCGAGCGAAGCCCTGCGCGGCGCGGCCGAAGGCGCGGCACAACGCTCGACCGAAGCGATTGATTCGTTGCTGAAACGCGTGACGGAGCAGATCGAGACATCCGGGGCGTCGTTGCGGGACGCGGTCGCCCGAAGCGCGGGCGCCGCGGACGACGCCACTCAACGTTCGACCGAAACGATCGATGCGTTGCTGAAGCGCGCGACCGGACAGATCGAGCATTCCGGCGCCTCATTGAGAGAGGCCGTCGCTCAGAGCGCTGAGATCTCTGTCGGCGCGCTCGCCGGAACAGGCGACCGACTTCGCAACGAACTGACGCAGGTCATCAACAACCTCGGACAGACCAGCGCCGCGATCGATCACGCGGTCACTTCAGCGGGCGAACGGCTCACCGCCGTTCAAGGCGGGCTTGCCGCGCGGGTCGAAGAATTTCATCGCGCGCTCGGCGGGATTGCCTCGCAAGTCGCAACCCTGGGGCGCCTTACGTCCACGACCCAAGCCGATGCAGCGGCCTTGGCGGCGCAACTCGCCCAGCACGCCGATTCGCTCTCCGCGACGGCGGAAGAGCTTGCCGCGCAACAGCAAACGCTCGATCTCACTCTGGAGAACCGGCGGAATGGTCTGCAGTCGCTCATCGCCGATCTTTCCGGCCGCAGCGACGCGTTCAATGAAGTCCTGACTCGGTTCGCCTCGAATGTCGAGAGCAGTTTCGCCTCGGCCCAGGCTCGCGCCCAGGAAATCAGCGCCGCGCTTGCCTCGGCGACGAGAGGCGCATCGGTGGCTGTCGCCGGGCAATTTGAAACGATTCGCGATACCGCGGCCAAGGAGCGTGAGCGCACCGCCCAGACGCTGCAGGCCGCCATCGAGCAGACCAGCGCGCAGATTACGGGCGCGCTCGATCACGCCGCCGACCGGTTCCGACAGTCGGTCGCCGATGTAAAGGACATGGCAAGCCGGGTTCAGAGTGAACTCGAGGCCACGCGGCAGGAATTGCGGCGCGGCGTGCTGGAACTGCCGCAGGAGACCAGCGAAACCGCCGAGGCGATGCGCCGGGTCGTCTCAGACCAGATCCGGGCGCTGAAAGAGCTCGCCGAACTGGTGTCCGATTCGGGCGCCGCGTACGACGTTGCCGAGCCGGCCGTGATGGCGGCGCCAGTCGCGTCCGCCACGACTGCGGCCGTTCGCTACGAGCAGCCCATGCACCCGGCGGCCATTCGCAAGGCTGAAGCGCCTGCGCCGCGGGAGACCGAGCTTTCACGACCCGCGGATGCGATTGCGGCCCCGGTCGTCGAACCGCTTGCCTCACAACAGCCAGCGGCGCAGACAATCGGGGCGGAACCGGCCTCGCCACTATCGCAGGCGCAGCCTTGGACACCCCCACCTTCGACGGGTCCGCTTCTTCCGGCCGCATTAGCTGCGCGCTCGGCTCAGGCCTCCTCGAACGATCGGGGCCAAGCCGGCTGGCTATCAAACCTGCTTGCCGCCGCCTCCCGCGACGAGCCTGACGCCAAAGACGCGCAGGGCGGAACCCGGACGCTCGAGGCTCTCACTCAGGCCATCAATGGTCTGATCGACAACGCCGCGGCAGTTGAAATGTGGGATCGATGGCGGCGCGGCGACGCGACTGCCGTGTCGCGCCGCCTCTATACGGAAGCCGGGCAGCAGGCTTTCGATGAAATCCGGCGCCGATATCGAGCCGATCCGGAATTCCGCGAGACCGCAACGCGCTACACGCAGGAATTCGAGCGCCTGCTGGCGAAGATCAGCCAGAACGACCGGGACGGCTCGCAATGGCGCGGCTACCTATTGTCGAACTCGGGCAAGGTGTACACAATCCTGGCCCACGCCGCCGGCCGGCTCGGCTAAGTCGGGGTTTCGGCCCAACTCCGAATGTCAAGCCAGTCTTCGCTGGCCGGCTGGCGTGCAACTAAAGGAAAGTGTCCTTGTAGGCTTCCCGAAGGGTCGCTTTCTGCA
>JAFAHO010000434.1 GCA_019237205.1 Hyphomicrobiales bacterium | reverse complement strand
ACATTGCTCGGCTCTATGCGGGCTTCGCGCGCGGCGGAGAGGCGCCCGCGTTGATCGAACGGCTCGACGGCATGGCCCCGACCATCGGGCCACGGCGCGTGACCGACCCGGTCGCGGCCTTCTACATCGCCGACATTCTGCGCGGTGCGGCCCCGCCCACCAATGCGCTGAGCGGCCGCATCGCGTTCAAGACCGGCACTTCATACGGCTTCCGCGACGCGCTCGCGGTCGGCTTCGATCGCGGAACGACGATCGCCGTCTGGGTCGGCCGGCCCGACAACGGCCCGACGCCGGGCCTCATCGGCCGCCAGGCGGCGGCGCCAATCCTGTTCGACGCCTTCGAGCGGCTGGGACGGGAGATCGAGATCATCAAGCCGCCGAAGGGCGTGCTCAGCGCCAGCATCAGCGCGGATCTCCCGCCGCCTCTGCGCCATCTCCGCAAGGACGCGCCGAAGATCATGGCTGCGACCGAGACCGCGGCGCTCAAAATCGCCTTTCCGCCGGACGGCGCGCGGATCGACCTCGGCCTCAAAGGCGGCGCGCGCGAGAGCAGGCTCGCGCTGAAGGCGCTCGGCGGCGCGCCGCCCTTCACCTGGTTCGTCAACGGCGAGCCAGTCGCCGAGGCCGATCTTCGCCGGCAGGCCGCCTGGAAGCCGGACGGGGCAGGCTTCGCGAGGGTTTCGGTGATCGACGCGAAGGGCGCGTCGGACGCGGTGGTGGTGCGGCTGGAGTAGGGCCAGCCGCGAATCCGTCAGTCCGCAAGCGGTTCCAATGGATTAGGCGCCAGAATCTGCAAATTCTGAGGCCGCGCCCGGGTCCGATGGCGTCTTGCTGGGAAGAGCGAGCAGCGGCGGCGGCAGGGACGGGACAGGCTCACTTTGCGCAGGCCGGGGAGGACGCCCTCGCGCACTGACGCCGTGATAGCGGTCGAGCGCGGCGACGATTTTCAGATAGGGCGTCAAGGCCCGGATGTCGCCTCCCTCGAGCTTGTCGTCGGCGTGCAAGAGCGCCTTTGACAGGCGCGCGACCTGCACCCGGGCGAAGCGCTCGGGCGCGTCGAGCCGCCGCTCGGCGACGGCGGTATCAATAACGCGCCGGACGGTGGCCGTGCTGACCTTGAGCGCCTTGGCGATCTGCTGGTGCGAAAAGCCGGAAACGAAGAGATCAAAAATCGCCTCCCGCCGCTCAAAGCCTTTCGTCCGGCGCCTCTTCGCCACGGCCCGCACTTCGGCGCGCTGAGAGGGGGATACGGGATCTTCGACCATGCTCAATTCTCCGGCGCCGTGGGACCAGCCGATGAAGGGCAATTTATCACAGGTTCCGCCGGACTCCAAGAAATTGTTCTTCTTTTGTTCGACAAGGCCTGAAACGCAGTATTATGGCGCAAACGCCGGGGTGACGCTATGGGACGAGCAAAGACAGAGGCGGAGATCGTCGACCGAGCGGCTCGTTTCCTCAAGGCCGAGCTGAAGCGAGCAGACGTGACCTACGACGAACTTGCGAGACGCCTCAAAGAGCACGGCCTGAGTGAGACGCGCGATTCAAGCGCCGCCAAACTCAAACGCGGTACTTTCGCGGCTACCTTTTTCCTTGGGTGTATTGCTGCGCTGGAAATGGAGGGTATAAGACTGGCGGACATCTAGCTTAAAGCAGAATTGATAGTCCATGGAAGGCGAGAACAACGGCAATCGCGAAGCACCCCGTGCATTGCCAGACTCTGCCGCTATATCCTCGCCAGACGCCCAAAATAGAAAACACGTAAACGAAGACCAGCGCCACATATCCGACCAAGCGCTCGTTGATAGAATAAAGAAAAGCGATCGATGGATGATCGGTCTTACCGGAGCCATCGTTGCGACAGGAATCATAAGCGCAATTATATCCCGGGCTCAACAGGATGCGATGCAGGGCCAACTGGACGCGATGGAAGCCGACCAGCGTCCATGGGTGACTGTCGTACCCGGAGATGGGATTGGGCTCGTTGCCCCTCTGACTTTCGACCCTAAAGGCGCGTCCGCCAAGATCCAATACAAGCTGAGGAACACTGGGAAGTCGCCCGCTCTCCACGTTCGTTTCCGCGCGAAAATCGTATTCTTGCCTGAGAAAACGTTCGCCGATGATGAAATCGTGCGCGCACAAGATGACCTGTGCAATCCTCTTCGTAGCATCAAGAATGCGTTCTCTGACGAGATGATCGTTCCCGGCGACGACGGGACCGCCAGACCGTACCCCATGGCGGCAAGCGCGGCTGATATCGCAGATGCCTTGCTGACGAAAGAGAGTGGCCCCTTCAAGCATCCCGGCTTCGTCACCCCCTACGTGATTGCGTGTATCGACTACCAGCCATCGCCCAAGTCCTCCGAGCATTTCCAAATGCGATATGCATTTCTGCTCGGTATCCCGCAAGACAACGGGGCGATTATGGGCGACATAAAACCGGAAGGTGTTCAGAGCGATGTCAGACTCGTCTTTTTCAGCCAATCCGCTGAATAGACAAGCAAAGATTGAAAACACGCCGAGTGCCGCTACGATCATTTACCCGCCCCCTCTGAAACAGGATGACGGAACGTCGCTTTCGATGCCGTTGAGGAAATCGGCGCAATTTTGTGGGATGTGGCGTTTGCGCCATAATACCGTTGAAACCGTGCTTATCCCCTAGACGGGCGGGCACCCGATGCTCGCCGTCAAGGCTGAGGAAACTTCATCGGGCCGATGGACCGCGCGAAATCCGCAAGATCGCCCGACGGCGCCTCGCCCTCTTTCGGCGCCACAGACGCCGCCGCGCCGCCCGGCCCCTGTTTCGAAGCCTGCACATGCTTGAACAGGAGGCTTGCTATGAAGAGGAGGAACGGCTTCTGCCAGATGCCGCCATGCCCGTCGATCACCTCCTTGGCGGCGCCCACCACCCAGAAGGGATCGGCCTGGGCGCTGCCGGGCGGCGTCAGCACGAAGGGCTGGTTCCCGGTCGGGCCCGCCAATGAATGGGTGCGGAAGCTGGGCACGAAGCCCAACGCGTGGGTGACGCACTCCTTCTCCAAGTCCCCAATCGTCGCCTCGTCGATCGCGTGGCCGGCATTGCCGAGGGGAAACACCAACCCGACCGGCTGATCGTTGTTGGCCTGCGCGCAGATGAAGATCGGAAGCTGCTTCGTCGCGCGAGCCTTGAAGGCGGCGCTGGTCACGAGGTCGTAAATCGGCAGGAAACGCGCGCCCTCGATCGCCGGGTTTACGAGCAGCACGAGATCAGCGAATTCCGGCGTCATCTGGCCCACAGGCGCGGAGGCCGCCTGAATGAGCGACTGCGCGAGGGCGGAATAGACGATCATGCCGCCGAAGCTGTGGCCCACGATAACCAGAAGCGGGTTTCCGCCGCTCTTTCGGCGTCGGTTGCGGTAGTGGCGGAGCCTTCCGAACAGCTCGCGCACCGAGCCGACCGCGACCCGCTGGCCGGCCGCCTGCCGTCCCCAGAAAGTCGTGTCCGCGACCGCATCGCCCAAGCCGAAGTCCGAGAGTCCGCGCCAGCCGACAAAGACGCCGAGCACCTGACGCGGCTTGGCGCCGGCCGCCTTCTCGTAGTTGACCGTTTCGTTGAGGATCGTGCGGAAACCCGTGAGGTTGTCGTCGTCCGAGCGGGCATCGTGCTTCCATCCGTGGACGAAAGCGACCAGGATCACATCCTCGCCCTCAGCCCCGTCCTCGGGCGCCAGGGCGTTGAGGCGCGCAGCGACGGCATCCATCTGGCCCCGATCGTAGCACCGGCCCTGGTCGTCGAACTCGACAACCGCAAGCTCATAGGGCGCGCCGGTCATGAAGCCGTGGAAGGTCTGGTGCTGCGCGTTCGGCATGATCCCGGCCGGCTTCCGAGGCTCGATCGGCGCAAGGCCCTTCAGGCCGTCATTCGGCTGCGACATGCTCATCGCGTTTCTCCCTCCGGTTCGTTTCGCCAATCAAAAAACGTTTCCACCTTTGCATCTGACACTCGAGAAATGCCGGTGTTTATCGGCGCCGACAGCGGCGTGCGCAGTGAGATTTACCGGACCGGCTAGCCCTCCCGGAACACCGCTTCGATGTTGTTGCCATCGGGATCGAGAACGAATGCCGCGTAATAACCCGGTGGATAGCCGCCGGTGCGAAGTCCCGGCGCGCCATTGTCTCGGCCGCCGGCAGATAGAGCGGCGCTGTGGAAGGCCTGAACCTCCTCCCGACTGCGCGCTCGGAAGGCGGTGTGCTGCTTCGCTCCGTGAGTGTGAAAGACGTCTATCCAGAAGATCGGATAGTTGGCGCCGTAACCCACGCCGCCGAGCTCGCTATCGTTCGGACTGTCCATGATCTCGGATGTCTTCGTAATATGTACAATAGCGCGAAGACCCAGAGCGCTCAACGCTGCACCGTAAAACTTCCCCGATTTGCCAATATTGGACACTCCGATGCCGGTATGATCGATCCTCCAGTCGTCCGGATCTGGCATGAGTTCCTCCAATTCAAATCTCGGCGCGAGCCCTCATCCGGCGGCGCGTTCCGCGCGTCCACCTTCTCCCGCAAGGGGAGAAGGATCCCGCCCTTTACTCGGCCACGCCGCGAGCAGCGCCCGAAGCGCAGCGACGAAGGCGAGCGGCTGGTCGATCATCACGTGATGCTCGGCCTCGGGGACCACGATATGGGGCGAGCCGGGCGCGAGAAGGCTCATGAGGTACTCGGCGTCGACGTCGTGCATGAGCTGCGACTTGGCGCCGCGAATGAGCGCCATCGGGCAGCGGGCCGCAGCGACGAGCGCAAGCGCGTCGATCCGGGTGAATTTCTCCCAGAAATGCGGGTCGAAACAGAGCGCCCAGCCGGGCTTTCCGTCGGCGTCGACGACCTCATGCGCCGAGCGCCGCGCAATGGCGTCGAGGATGAAGAGATTGTCGCAGGGCTGCGGCGGCATGAGGCGGAAGCGCGCCACGATCGCCGACAGGGAGTGCTGGATG
>JAFAHO010000432.1 GCA_019237205.1 Hyphomicrobiales bacterium | reverse complement strand
AAGGCCTGGCGGCGCTCATCGACTGCCTGAAGGGGCTGGACGACGAAAGACGAGCGATGCTGATGCTCGCCTACTATCACGGCGCGAGCCGGGAGGCGCTCGCCAAACGGTTCGCGAGGCCCGTGCCGACGATCAAGACGTGGCTGCGCCGCGGCCTCGCTGAATTGAGGAAATGTCTGGGGTCATGACGCCCGAAGATGACCTGGCGGCGGCTGAGTACGCGCTCGGGACGCTCGCTCCCGGCGAGCGCGCGGCCCTTGCGGCGCGAAGGCTCGGCGAGCCGGATCTCGACGCGGCGATCCGCGCCTGGGAGGAGCGCCTCGCGCCGCTCGCCGAGGCCGCGCCGCCGATCGAGCCGCCGGGCGACCATCTCGCCGCGATCGAGGCGCGCATCCGGGCGGCGCTTCCGCCAGCGACGGCGCCGTCTCCGGATGCCGCAGTCGTTGCGCTGCGACGGAGCATGACGCGCTGGAAGGCCGGAGCGATCGCCGCGTCGGTCCTCGCGGCGCTGCTGGCGGTCGGCCTCGTCGCTCGCGAAATGACGCGACAAGCCTCTCCGCGAGAATATGTTGCGATCCTGCAGAAGGACGCCGCGTCGCCGGCGATCGAGGTGACGGTCGATCTCGACAAGCGGGAATTGCGGGTGCGTCCGGTCGCGGCGCAGGCGCCGCCCGGCAAAGCCTACGAGCTCTGGATCATTGACGCGAAGCTGGGCGCGCCGCGCTCGCTTGGCGTGATCGGCGCGGAAGGGCGCTCGACAAGCATCTCCGCCTACGAGCCCGCGGTAGTCGAAGGCGCTACCTACGCCGTGACGGTGGAGCCGCCGAGCGGCTCGCCCGACGGCAGGCCGTCCGGGCCGCCGGTGTTCGTCGGCAAGCTCATTCCGGTCGGCCCTTAGCGGATCAAATCAAACGCTGGCCTCCAATCACGGGGCCGTTGCCGGCCGCTATTGGGGACGGCCGGAATAAAGGGGCGAGATTGCTGGATTGGAACGCGCTTGCGCTTCGGGCAATTGTCGCGCAACAGTCCATACCCCGCCTGCGTTCAAAGTCCGGCACGACGTTGGGGCGCGCTTCGAAGGCGAGCATGACGAGCATTCGGCTGAGCCAATGAGCGATGCGGCAGGCGCCGTACTTGTCTGGGACGCCCCCATTCGCCTCTTCCACTGGCTGATTGCGGCGCTGGTTGCGGCAGCTTATGCGACGTGGCGCCTAGACTGGATGGTCTGGCACGGACGGATCGGCGACGCTTTGCTCGCCTTGCTGCTATTCCGGCTGCTGTGGGGCTTCTTTGGCAGCGAGACGGCGCGATTTTCTCGCTTTCTCACCTCACCGCAGGTGGCGGTTGAACATCTGAAATACGCGCTTCTGCGAGAGCCCGACCGCCAAGTGGGGCACAACCCTGCGGGGGGCTGGATGGTGCTGTTCCTGCTCGCGCTGCTTCTCGCCGAGACGCTGACCGGACTTTACGTCGCCAACGACATCGCCGACGTCGGGCCGTTGACCGGGATTGTCCCCGCCGCGGTCGCGAACGCGATCGAGGCGTCGCACACGATCCTCTGGGACGTCCTGTTGGCGGCGATCGTGCTGCATGTCCTGGCGATCGTCGGGTACGCGGTGGTGAAGGGGCAGAACCTGGTTCGCCCGATGATCACCGGAAGAAAGGTTCTGCCGCTGAACTTGCCCGCCCCGCAAATCGCAGGTTTGGAGAGGGCGGCGCTTCTCCTCGTCGGCGGGGCCGCAGCCGCGGCGATCCTCGCCAATCTGATTTGAGTCCGTTCAGCTCTTCGGCAGGACCACCTGGCCGCGGATCTCGCCTGCCGGATGGGACTGAGAGTGCACGTTAATGTACCAGTCTCCAGCGGAGAATTGCTGCGCCTGCTCGGGAGTGAGCGTAGTGCTCCCTGTGATCGGAGTTGTAGGCGCGGCGCCTTGTTTCGTGAGCCAGATCACGACCGGTCCGTTCTGGCCCTCCTTCGCCGGGCCATGGAAGTGCGCCATCGTGACCGGGCTCGACAGCCCACTATACGTGATATTCCACGTCACCATACGGGTTGCCGGATCGTAGGTAAGATCAGCCGCTCCCGTGCCGCTCGTATCCACTGGCGGCACGCTTTGCGCCCCGCTAAGCGAGACCTTAAACGACTGGGGTTCCGCCAGAGCCACCCCCGTCCAGGCAAGTCCCAGCGCGAAAACCGAACTAAGGATAGCTCGCCGAGAAATCACTGCATCCATTTTTTCCTCCCGCAGCGCCGACCACAACAGCAGCGACCATACTACACACTGAGTGACATTTTCATCCCAAGAGTTGCCTCGGAACGGGTGACCTTCCTCCGGCTCTCCAGGTGTGTTGACTATGTTTGTTCGTCTGGAGCAAGGAAACGGCCGAAATGCTTCACGGTTGAAATGCTTCGCCGAGGCGTGCTCGCTTGTCGTGGGGCTCCCGCGACTCGGTGCAGGAACTGCCGCGGCGAAGCCACAATAGGGGGCACGAGACAGGTGGACCCAGGTTGATGCCGAATGTTTCGATCCGCGCGCGGCTGATTTTCCTTTCAGTCCTGCTCCTTGCGATCCTTGCTATCTCCTCGGCGCTTCTGATTCGAGAGCTGGCGCGCGATTCGCGGAGCCTCGCCGAGGAAGCGATGCTCGTCTCAGTCGTCAGGAACGCCAATTCGGCGAGCAAGCACTTCGGCGATTTGAAGTATTGGGTGATCGACTCGGCTGTCACGCAAATGGCGAGCTCTCTACAAGCCGCAGCAACCGCCAAGGCGGGGCTCGATGCCGATCTGAAAGCGATTTCCGCCGTCGATCCCGCGGTCGTCGCCGCGATCGGACGCGAAGTTGACGCCATGACCGATCTGGCGCGCCAGGCTGGCGTCGCCTATTCAGGCGACGACAGCGCCGCCGGCAACGCCCTCCTGGAGCAGGCAAAGAGCCACATTCTCAGGATCGACGATGAGATCGACAGGATCGTGGACCGGGTCGAGCAGCAGGCCGTTGCCCGACGCGATGCGTCAACGCGCAAGGCTGAGCTCGCCGTCAGGCTCGCGATCGTCGGCGGAATCGGAGCGCTGGTGCTCGCATTGGGCTTCACTGCCCTGACCGTGCGCTCCATCACCGTCCCCCTGAAGCAGCTGGAGCGAAGCATGGCTTCGATCACGCGCGGCGAACTCAACGTCGCGATGCCGCCGACGGGCGTCAACGAGATCGGCGCAATGACGAGAACGCTGGGCATGTTGCGCGACAGCCTTATCGAACGGGACCGTCTTGAACGCGAACGAAAGCGCGCAGAATCCGAGATCCGCGTCGCGCGCGATGCCGCCGAGGCGGCGTTGCACGAGCTAAAGGCGGCCCAGGCCAATCTGATTCAGGCTGAAAAAATGGCGTCGCTCGGCCAGCTGACCGCGGGGATCGCGCACGAGATCAAGAATCCGCTCAATTTCGTCAACAATTTTGCGAGCCTTTCGATGGGGCTGCTTGACGAACTGAAGGCGGCGGCCGCGTCCGCCTTCGCAGCGCTCGACCAGCGTCAACGCAGCCAAGTCGATGAGGTCACGGAACTGCTGACCGGCAATCTCGAACGGATAACTGAACACGGCAAACGCGCAGACAATATAGTCAAGAGCATGCTGGCGCATTCCCGCAGCGGAGGCGGCGACCGGCAAAGCGTCGACCTCAACGGGCTGGTCGAGGAAGCTCTCAATCTCGCCTATCACGGCGCCCGTGCGCAGGATCAAAACTTCAACATCACTCTGGACCGGGAATACGGCAGGGACATCGCGCCAGTCGAGCTCGTGCCGCAAGACATGACGCGAGTGTTTCTCAATCTGTTTGGCAACGGATTCTATGCGGCCGGCAAGCGCCAGCGGGCAGCACACAATGGGGTATTCAGACCCGTGCTGACAGTGACGACGCGCGATCTGGGCGAGGCCGTCGAGGTGCGAGTGCGCGACAACGGCGTCGGTATTCCCGACGACATCAAGGACAAACTCTTTCAGCCGTTCTTCACGACGAAGCCGACCGGTGAAGGCACTGGGCTCGGATTGTCGATCAGCTACGAGATCGTCACCAAGCAACACGGCGGGACGATCAAGGTCGCGAGCGAAGTTGGAGAATTCACCGAGTTCATCGTAAGTCTGCCGCGTCGCTTCGCGGCTAGAGCGGCAGCGGATTTGGCAGCGAGCAGAGAGTCATGACCGTAAGCATCTTGATTGTCGACGACGAACCCGACGTCGCCGTCTTGTTTCGGCAGCAATTTCGACGTGAGGCGCGAGAGGGCGCCTACGTTCTGCATTTCGCGCTCTCGGCCTCGGAGGCGCTTGAACGTCTCGCGACCGACATCGAACCGCAATTGATCGTTATTCTCTCGGACATCAACATGCCGGGGATGGACGGGCTTGCGCTCCTGCGCGAGATCAAGACGCGACGACCCGACCTGCCGGTGATGATGTTGACCGCCTATGGCGACGAGGAACGGCGCCGACGCGCTGCCGAATACGGCGCCGCCGAATTTGTCACCAAACCGGTCGACTTCGATTTCTTGAAGGAGCGGCTGCGTCGGCTGCACGCGCCATCGACCTGAGGTGCCGCATTGAACGTTTCAACCAAGATCCTTGCTGTCGACGACGAACCTGATTTCGAGTTTCTGATCAAGCAGCGTTTTCGCCGCCAAATCCGCGAGGAGGAACTCGCATTCCGCTTCGCCCATCACGGGGAGGAGGCGTTGTCCGCGCTCGACGCCGAACCGGACATCGACCTCATGCTGCTCGATATCAACATGCCGGTGATGGATGGGTTGACGCTGCTGAGCGAATTGCGCGAGCGGCGGTCCGCGGTGCAGGCGATTATCGTTTCTGCTTATGGCGACATGACCAATCTGCGCACGGCGATGAATCGCGGAGCCTTTGATTTCATCACCAAACCTGTGGATCTGAGCGATCTCGAGATTACCGTCCGCAAGGCGCTAGACAACATCGCCAAGCTGCGCGAGATGGACCGGTTGCGCCAGGCCGCGGAGCGGGCGCGCAACAATCTCGCGCGCTATTTTTCGCCCAACATCGTCGAGTTGCTGGCCGCACAGGATGAGCCGCTCGGAGCGGTCCGCCGGGAAACGGTCGCCGTGCTGTTTGCCGATATTGTCGGCTTCACGCAGGTGGCGGAGACCATGCCCCCGGAAGCAGTCATGGCGATGTTACGCGAATTCCACGCGCGGATGACTGCGCAAATCTTCGCCTGCGGGGGCACGGTCGACAAATACATTGGCGATGCGATCGTCGCAGTGTTCGGGGTTCCGCACGCGAACTCCAAGGACGCCGCCAACGCGCTCGCCTGCGCCGGAAAGATGCTGGATGCGCTCGAGAGTTGGAATGACGATCGTGAGCGCGCCGGGGAGGGCCGGCTCGCGATGGGCATCGGGGTCAACTACGGGCCGGCCGTTCTCGGCGATGTCGGCAGCGAGCACAGCATGTCATTCACCGTGATCGGCGATACCGTCAACACCGCCGCCCGATTGCAGACGCTGACCCGCACGCTCGGGACGCCGCTCGTCGTCGGCGACGCGCTGGTCACGGCGGCCAAAGCCTGGTCTCCCGACACCGCCTCTGAGGTCATGCAGCAATTGGAGGATCAGGGCGAGTACAGCGTGCGCGGTCGCGCCCATCCCGTGCGTATTTGGACGCGCAAGCCGAACGGATCGAAGGGCGGCGCGCCTTACCCACGATAGAAACGGGCGATTGTCACTCTTCCAGTTGTGCCGAAAGATCCTGGCGCCCGTGCCTCTTTGGGGCAGCTGCCGACTCCGGCGTTTGGCGAGGAACGAAGCGGGCGTTCCGACTTCATGCAGCCGACAAGGGTGTCGCGACCTGTTCGAGCGGCTTGCGCTCCGCTCGGATGGCGTAGCGGGCGGCGACGAACGAGGCGGCGAACATGAGCAGCGCGGCAAAGGCGTAGCCGGCAAAGACGCTCTGGCGCGACCCGCTCTGGATGAGCTTGCCGAAGACGTAGGGCGCCGCGACGCCTCCGAGGCCGGTGCCGATGGCGTAGAAGACCGCGATCGTCAGCGCGCGTATCTCGAGCGGGAAGGTCTCGCTGACTGTAAGGTAGGCGGCGCTTGCCGCCGGCGAAGCGACAAAGAAGACGATCATCCAGCCGATGGTCTGCGTGGCCGCGGTGAGAAGATCGCGCTCGAACAGGGCTCCGACGACGACGAGCAGCAGACCCGAGACAGCGTAGGTGAGGGAGATCATCAGCCGCCGTCCGTGCGTGTCGAAGAGCCGGCCCAACACGACCGGTCCAAGGAAATTGCCGGCCGCGAAGGGCAGGATATACCACCCGACGTCGCCCGCCTCAACGTCATAAAACCTTGTCAACACAAGAGCATAGGTGAAGAAAATCGCGTTGTAGAAGAAGGCCTGCGCGGCCATCAGGGTCAGGCCGACGAAAGTGCGCAGGCGGTAACGGTTGAACAGCGTGTCGAAAACTTCACGGAGCGGCGTGTGGGTGCGCGAACGCAGCCAGATCACGGCGCTTTCGGGGACCGGGGCCAAATCAGCGCCCGCGTCGATGAACCGCTTCTCGATCGCGGCGACCGCCGCTTCCCCCTCCGCCTCGCGCCCGTGGATTGCGAGCCAGCGCGGGCTTTCCGGGATCCACATGCGCATCGCGAAGACGACGAGGCCGATCAGCGCGCCGGTCAGGAAGGCGAGCCGCCATCCCAGTTCGGGGTCGAGGAGCGAAGGGTTGAGCAGCGCCACGGCGACCAGCGCGCCGAGCGCCGCGCCTACCCAGAAGCTGCCGTTGATCATCAGGTCGAGGTGGCCGCGAAAGCGGGCGGGGATCAGTTCCTGAATCGTCGAATTAATGGCGGCGTATTCCCCGCCGATTCCGGCGCCGGTGAGGAAGCGGAACAGAAAGAACGTGAACCCGTTCCAGGCGAGGCCGGTCAGCGCCGTCGCCGACAGATAGACGGCGATGGTGATGAAAAAGAGCTTCTTTCGCCCGAGCCGGTCGGTCAGCCAACCGAAAAACAGCGCGCCGAGCACCGCTCCGCTCAGATAGGCG
The DNA here is from genome assembly GCA_019237205.1 of Hyphomicrobiales bacterium. Taxonomy (GTDB): domain Bacteria; phylum Pseudomonadota; class Alphaproteobacteria; order Rhizobiales; family Beijerinckiaceae; genus Roseiarcus. Next base: position 1,881 of record JAFAHO010000432.1, on the reverse strand, counting down.
CTGCCCGAAAGGCCGACCTGGGGGTCGGTGAACCGAAGCGCGGGACTTGCTTTCAAGGCGGCGCCGACGGATCCTGCGAGCGTCACTTCGAGGCCGTCGAGGATCCAGGTGACGCCGAGCGCGGCGACGACGAGCACGTGGAACCGCCCCCAGGGCAGGCGTTCGAGGCGGGCAGGGATGCGCGTGGCGACAACGCCGGCCGCTGCGCCGCCGCCTGAGTTCCGTTCTCCTGCCACTCGCTCTTGATCCTCCATCGCGCGCGCAGAGGCTGTCGAGTTCATTTGGCGCATGGTCGTCCGCCGGCCGGCCTTCCTATCATCAAAACGCGCGAGCGCCCCAATAGGCTCCATGACTGCGGACCGGCCACTTCCAAGGCAGGCGCCAAAGATCGCGGCATTCGTAACAAGTTTGGCCCTGGGGCCCCAAGCGTCCAAGCCAAACCAGGCGCCGATCGTCTTTATTTCCTCACCCGTTTGTGAAGAGCGCGCCTCAAGTTCGCCTTCAAATTGCGAAATCGCAGCCGCGATACTGTGCGATAACAATCCTACTGATCCAGATCGGACCTTCTCTTGATCGAAACATTGGTCTGATCAGGACCTGATAAAGTCCTCAATTTAATCGGTCCCGCTGGAACCCGCACACGATCTCAATCGTTGGCGGTCCAGAACTATCGGAGCATACACAATGAAACACTTACTTACCGCGTTCCTATCGACGGCGGCGGTCGCCGCGGTGCTGTCGGCGACGCCGGTCGCCGCGCAAGTGGCGGGCAATCCCGGTGATCAACACACGCAGACGCCCTACACGAAAGACTATTGGGCCCAGACCCAAGGGTACGCGCCTGCCAACTACGGCGGTCCGTTCGCTCCGTTCGGCGTGGTCGTGGGCGGCATTGGCGCCATGGGCGCGGGCGTGGTCGGCGCTCCGGCCTATGCAACCCAGCCGCACGCCCAATGCGGCGTCATTCACGACTTCAACGGAAGGTACACAAGCGTCTGCGGTCCATAACCTCTGGGACTTGTCCGCCAGGCGACGCCGCCCCACCGGCGGCGTCGCCCTGTCGTCAGACGAGAGTTGCGTCAAGGCGGCAATCCTCATCGAGACGTGACGGCGTCAGGCGGCCGCGTACCGCTGATCTACGACGTTTTTTTAAGACGACGGAACGAATGACCGCAGCGCGCGTTGGTTTGGCAAAACCAGGACCAGGCGCGTCGTCTTGCTGGCGCACTTGTTTTTAGCAGGTCTAGTTGGTGCGCTGCGGTCGCGTGTTTTTGCCCAGGCGGCGTAATGCTTTTGCGTCTGGCGCCACCCGAATAGGAGGGCGTGATGAAAACGATTTGGTTCGGCGCGGCCCTTTCGACCGCGCTGCTTGCCGGGGTCGGCGCGCACGCGCAGGACGCCGGCGTGTTCGACAAGTGGCTCAATGAGCAGGCGCCGGAGTGCGTCCCGGTTTCCGCCTTCGCATCGGTGTCGACGGTGAAGGATCTGTCGCGCGACCAGTTCCAGTTCGTACGCGCTTTCTACGTGGCGCTTCCGCCCGTCTCGCGGACCCTGCCGCCCGGCGATCGAGCGGTGATGGCTACCGCAGGCGGCGCCGTCATGCTGGCTCTCGTCGCCGACGGGCAGGCGTGCGCGCGGTTCCTCGCGCCTGACTTCCTTCAGGCGATGGTGGTTCAGGTCGGCGAGGGCAAAACGACGTCGATCGGAACGCCGGTCAGCTGGCGGCCGCTCGACTGACCAATGGCCTTCCCGGTCCGGCTCGTCGCCGTGGTCGCTGTTCTCGTTTCGGCGGGGGCCGGGGCTGAAGGGTACGAACTGGGAGCGGCCCAGCAACGCGCGGAAGCCGTGCTCGGCCGAATGACACAGGCCGAGAAGCTTTCG
>JAFAHO010000431.1 GCA_019237205.1 Hyphomicrobiales bacterium | reverse complement strand
CAGCCTTCATCCGCCACGCCATACACGGGGGAAACTCCGCCGCCCCCGCGCCTCCCCTACCTCCCATTCCGGACCGGCAGGTTCATTTCCGACGCGGTGAACTCATGCGTCAGCACCGGCACCGCCCAGTCGACGTTCGGCTGGTTCGTCAGCTTGAAGCCGTACATCGACTGCAATGCCTGATGGTCCTGCGGACGGAAGGTCATTGTGCCCTTCGGCGTCTCGAACGACATGCCCTCCATCGCCGGGATCAGCTTTTCGGCATCCGCGTCGCCCTTGGTCTTCTCCAGCCCGGCCACCAACGACATCGCCCCCGCCATACCGGCGGCGGTGAAGAAGTCGGGCGGCGCGCCGAAGCGCTTCTGATGTTCGGCGACCAGCCAGTCGTTCACCGGATTCTTGGGGATGCCGTAATAATAGTAGGTCGCGCCTTCCATGCCGGCGAGATCCTTCCATTGCTTGAGCACCGGAATGATGTTGCCGCCCGTCGACAGCTCGATCCCGTAACGCTCGGGGTTGAGCGCCTTGAGCTTCTGCATCGGGTCCGCGCCCGCCCAGATCACCCAGATGATCTTGCGCCCCGGCTCGTTCTTCAGCGCGTCGAACAGCCGCTGCGCCGGCGCGGTGAAGTCGGTCGTGTTCATCGGCGCGTATTCCTCGGCATCGAGCGTCGCGCCGGTCTTGGCGAGCGCCTCCTTGAAGGCGGCGACCCCGTCGCGGCCGAAGGCGTAGTCCTGCGCCAGCGTCGCGATGTGCTCGCCCGGCTTGCCGATCGCGACCGCGTTCGAGATCGCGTCCTGCGACGAGTTGCGGGCGGTGCGGAAGATGTAGCGGTTCCACTTCGAGCCGGTGATCTCGTCGGCGACCGCCGGCTCGACCACCAGGATCTTCTTGTGCTCCTCGGCGACCGGCAGCATCGCGATCGTCGCCGCCGACGAGGTCGTGCCGACCGCGATGTCGGCGCCGTCGTCCTCGTAGGCCTCGGTGAGCGCGGTCTTGGCGAGGTCGGGCTTCGACTGATCGTCCTTGGCGATGACGACGATCTTGCGTCCGCCGACCTCCATCGTTCCCTTGGTCGCGTATTCGAGCCCCATCCTGAAGCCGGTCTCGGTCTGCTTGGCGTAGGCCTGCAATGGCCCGGTGAGCCCGCGAATGAGCGCGATCTTGAGATCGTCCGCATACGCGGCGGAAGCCGCGACGGCGAGCGCCGCGGCGAAGGCGAGAGTCCGGAGACGAAAGGCCATTGGGCGTTCCTCTTGATGGGCGCGGGAGGCCGCGCGGGGCGTTTCAAGCTGCGGAATCGGGCGAATCTTGGCTTCGATCAGGAAGATTAGCCTTCGCCCGCCGCGAGTGACAAGGCAAGCGAGCGCGACTTGTGAGCGACTTGGGTCCGAGAACGTCGAACCGCGCCCCGCCGGCCCGAGCTTGCGCGGAGAACAGGCAGCGCGGTAAGTCCTCGCGGTCATGGCGCCCGTGGGGCTGCGATCGGGGTTATCGCGGCTGTCCACGTTCCAAACGCGCCTCACGTCGCAAAGGCTTCAGGAGTGAGCGCGAAATCCAAGATCAAGCGCGTCGTGCTCGCCTATTCGGGCGGGCTCGACACGTCCATCATCCTCAAGTGGCTGCAAACCGAATACGGCGCAGAGGTGGTCACCTTCACCGCCGATCTCGGGCAGGGCGAGGAGCTGGAGCCGGCGCGCCGGAAGGCCGAGATGCTCGGCGTCAGCCATGAGAACATCTTCGTCGAGGACCTGCGCGAGGAATTCGTGCGCGACTACGTGTTCCCGATGTTCCGCGCCAACGCTCAATATGAAGGGCAATATCTGCTCGGCACCTCGATCGCACGGCCCCTCATCGCCAAGCGCCTGGTCGAGATCGCCCGCGAGGTCGGCGCCGACGCCATCGCCCACGGCGCGACGGGCAAGGGCAACGACCAGGTCCGTTTCGAACTCTCAGCCTATGCGCTCGAGCCGGACATCAAGATCATCGCGCCCTGGCGCTTGTGGAGCTTCGCGTCCCGCACCGCGCTCCTCGCTTTCGCCGAGCAGCACCAGATCCCAATCGCCAAGGACAAACGCGGCGAAGCCCCGTTTTCGATCGACGCCAACCTTCTGCACGTTTCCTCCGAGGGCAAGGTGCTCGAAGACCCTGGCGAGGAGACGCCGCACTACGTCTATTCGAGAACGGTTGATCCCGAATCGGCCCCAGACAGGCCGACCGTCATCGAAATCGCGTTCCAGAAAGGCGATCCGGTCGCAATCAACGGCAAGGCGATGACCCCCGCGACGCTGCTGACGGCGCTCAACGCGTACGGCCGCGACAACGGCATCGGCCGGCTTGACCTCGTCGAGAACCGCTTCGTTGGCATGAAGTCGCGCGGCATGTACGAGACGCCGGGCGGCACGATCCTGCTGACGGCTCATCGCGCGATCGAATCGATCACGCTCGACCGCGGCGCAGCGCATCTCAAGGACGAGCTGATGCCGAAATACGCCGAGCTCATCTACAACGGATTCTGGTTTTCCCCCGAGCGCGAGTTGTTGCAGGGGCTCATCGACAAGAGCCAGGAGCTGGTCACCGGCCGCGTGCGGCTCAAGCTCTACAAGGGTGGGGCCTACACGATCGGCCGGGACAGCCCGCATTCGCTCTATGACCAGGACCTGGTCACCTTCGAAGAAGGCGCAGTCGCCTACGACCACAACGACGCCGCCGGTTTCATCAAGCTCAACGCGCTACGCTTAAGGACGCTCGCCAAACGCAAGAAGAAGGCCGCCGGGAACCCCTGAATGTCCGGCGATTTCCTGTCGTCAAATGGCCACATGAGACGCAGCTTGTTGCACAGGCGTCACATTTGCGCGTCAAATACCGGTCAGGCGTGGCGAATCTCCGGTTTCCGTCCGGCAGTTCGCTCGCGCGACAAGGCCGGTCATGCCAACGAAAGCCGCTAAAGAGACCGACGAACTGCGCGGCCTCCTCGCCGAAATGAAGGCGCTTCGAGACGACATCGAGACAAAGGGGGCGGAACTGAGGGCGGAGTGGGGCGCCGCGGCCGACAAGGCCTCATCCCGCGCGCTGAACCTCTCCCACTATATCGCGCTCCGCGGCCACGACCTCACCGATCTGCAGTACCGGCTCGCTGCGCGCGGCCTGTCGTCGCTCGGCCGCAGCGAAGCCAGGGTCGTCCCCGCGCTCGACGCGCTGATCACAACGTTGCGCCGCCTGACCGGCGATACGGGCGCGCCCTACCCGGCCGCCGTCGTCGGACGCCTCGGCGCTTCCGAGCTCGAGGCCGAAGCCGACCGCATGTTCGGCAAGCGGCCTAAGGGCGCGCCGCGCGTGCGCGTCATGGCGACGCTGCCGACTGAGGCGGCCACGCTGCCTGAACTCGTCGACAGCCTGGTTGTCGCCGGTATGGACTGCGCGCGCATCAATTGTGCTCACGATGATGCCGAGGCTTGGGGGCAAATGGTCGCCCACGTGCGCGAAGCGGCGGGCCGCCTCGAGCGCCCGTGCAAGGTGCTAATGGATATCGCCGGCCCGAAATCCCGCGTCCTTCGAGTCAAGGCGCCGCCGAAGACGCGCCTAATGCGAGGCGATCGGGTCGTCCTCGTCGACGAACTGAAGGAGAAGACGAAAGAGCCAATCGCCTTCTCACTCAATTTCCCGGAACTGGTCGATCAGCTCGCGATCGGCGCAGAGGTGTTCATCGACGACGGCAAAGCGGCGGCGCGGGTGGTGTCGAAGAGCGTCGGCCGGGCGGAAATCGAGGTCTATGCTGCGCGCGAGAAGGGCGTCCGGCTGAAGCCGGGCAAAGGCGTCAATTTCCCCTCGACCGAACTCGACCTGCCGCCTTTGACCTCGAAAGATTTCCGAGACCTCGACTTTGTCGCCGAACACGCCGACCTCGTCGGCTTTTCCTTCGTGCAACGGGTCGACGACGTCGAACTCCTGCAGGACCACCTCGTTGCGCGCGCCCCCAAACGCGAAGCGCACGGGCTTGTGCTGAAGATCGAGACGCCGCTCGCGGTGCGCAATCTCCCTCGCCTCATCCTCCAGTCGGCAGCGCATAATCCGACGGCGGTGATGATTGCGCGCGGCGATCTTGCGGTCGAACTCGGCTTTGCGCGCCTGACCGAAATGCAGGAGGAGATCCTCTGGCTTTGCGAGGCGGCGCATACGCCGGTCGTCTGGGCCACCCAGGTGCTCGACAATTACGTGCGCGACGGCGTCGCGAGTCGCGCCGAAATGACTGACGCGGCGATGGCGCAGGGAGCCGAATGCGTCATGCTCAACAAGGGCCCCTATCTCGCCGAGGGCGTCGCGTTCCTGCGCGACGTGCTCGCCCGCATGGATCGCCACTTCGCCAAGAAATTCGTCCGCTTCGGCTCGCTGAAAGAGTGGAGCTGAAAAGGGCGTTGACAAAAGCGGGCGAGAAGCTTAGCTAAGTTAGCTAATCGAGTATTGTTCCGGGTTGTCCAATGCAGAAAGTGACCATTCACGTCGCCAAGACGCAGCTGTCGCGGCTTATCGAGGCCGCGCTGTCAGGCGAGGACGTGGTGATCGCAAAAGGCGACAAGCCGGTCGTTCGACTCGTCCCAATCCCGCAAGGCAAGTTCAAGTTCGGGGTTCTCGAGCCCGGCGCTCTCGGCGATGGTCCAGATTTTCTGTCCCCCATGAATGAGAACGGGCTCGCTGCCTGGGAGGGGCGCTCCTGACGACCCTCCTGTTCGACACCCATGTCTGGGCGTGGACGCTGATCGGCGATCTGCGCATCTCGGATCGCGCGCGCAAACAGATTGCCGGCGCAACCACGATCCTTGTCAGCGCGATCTCATTTTTCGAAATTGTGCAGAAAGTGCGCCTAGGCAAATGGCCGGAAATGGCGCGATACGTCGAGCGGTTGCCCGAGCTTTTGGCTAACCAACGAGCAGTCGCCACCTCGCTTGAAGCTGATGACTGCCTGATGGCGGGAACGATGGATTGGCCGCATCGAGATCCGTTCGATCGTCTCTTGGCGGCGTCCGCGTTGCGAAGGCGCATTCCAATCGTTTCCGCGGACGGCGTCTTCGACGCGCTGTTGACGCGAATCTGGTGAGGCGAACGCCGAACGGAACGGCGGGCCGCGCGCAAAGCGCGCGGCCCTTGCGCTCAACCCATCAGCAACTCCCCGAACAATTGCCAGCTCTCGCCGTCAAACGTCGAGAGCTGCATCTGGCGGATCGGACTGTAGTTCGTAGGCGACGTATTGATTCGCATGCCCGGCAGCAGCAACGGCAGCTCGAGATCCTTAAGATTTGCTGCCTGTTTCATGACGTTGTCGCGCGATAGGTCGTTGCCGGACTGCTTGAGGACCTGGATCATCGTGCCGGCCGCGCCATAAGCGTAACCAGCATTGTAGTCGATGAATTCGGTCGGGCTGAGGTATTTGGCGCAGAAGGCCGCCCATTCCTTCATGCCGCCGTCGTCCTTCCATCGCGGGTCGGTCGGGTCCTTGCCGAAAGTCGCGGTGATGAGGCCCTTCGATTTCTCGAGGCCGGCTGGTTTGAGAACGGTGGCGATGGAAGCTGATACGATGGTGACATAGCGCACCGCGTTCCAACCGAGATCAAAGGATTTGCGAATCGCCTGCGCCGCGAATTTCGGCGTCGCGACGATGAGGAACACATCGGCGCCCGACCCTTGCAGGGTGACGACCTGCGAGTCGACAGTCGGCTCGGACGTCTCGTAGGACGCCTCCTTGACGATCATCCCCGCATGTTCAGCGCCGAGCGCATCCTTCATCCCGATGAGGTAATCCTTGCCGAAACTGTCGTTCTGATAGAGGACACCAATCTTCGCGTCGGGCTTGGTCGCGAGAATATGCTTGGCGTAGATATGCGCCTCCGTCTGGTAATTCGGGTTGTAACCCATCGTCCAGGGAAAATGCTGGGGGTCGCTGAACATGCTGGCGCCAGTGGCGACGAATAGTTGCGGCACCTTGTTGTCGTTGAGATATTGCCTTATCGCCGCGTTCGGCGGCGTGCCAAGGGTCTGGAAGAGAAACGCGACTTTCTCTTCCTCGACAAGTCGTCGCACCTGCTCGACCGTCTTCGGCGGGCTGTAGCCATCGTCGAGGCTGATCAGGTTGATCTTGCGTCCGTTGACGCCGCCCTGTTCGTTGATCATCTTAAAATAGGCGGTTTCGGTCCTGCCGATCACGCCATACGCCGAGGCCGGGCCGCTATAAGGCATAGTCTGCCCGATCTTGATTTCCGTGTCCGTCACGCCGGGCGTTTCGGCGCGGGCCGAGCCGGCGCTCGCGGCGAATGCCGCGGCGGCGCTCGATTGCAGAAATGAACGTCGTGTCAGCATGGCGATCCTCCTAGTCTGCCTTCGTCGTCTTTCATCCTTCGCGGCGGATGCGGCCCGCCGCCGCCGTCAGCTCGAACGGGCGCCCGGCGCAGCGGCGAGCCGGGCGGCGAACCGCAACGCCCCCGCGACCCCTGTCGGCATCGCCGCCATGATCAGAATCAGAAGCAGCCCATAGATCGCGCCGGGCAGCGCCTTCGCGCTCTCGCCGAAATTGACGGAGAGCTGGTCGGCGAGGTTCGGCACGAATTCGATGAAAAGGGCGCCGAACAGCACGCCGCCGAGCGAGGCGAGGCCGCCGACGACGATGCCGACTAGAAAGGACAGCGACAGCGAAAGCCCGAAGCTCTCGGGCGAAACGAAGCCAACCGCGATCGCGCTCAAGCCTCCGGCCACGCCGGCGTAAAGCGCGCTGACGCCGAAGCAGGTCGTCTTGTAGAGCGCCGCGTTGACCCCCATTGTCTCGGCCGCAATCGGCTGGTCGCGAATCGCAATCAACGCCCGTCCGATGCGCCCGGTCGCGAGGTTCCTAGCCGCCCAGTAGAGCACGGCGGCGCAGAACAGGCAGACGAGATAAATCCACTGGTCGGCGGTCAAGAGCCCAAACGGAGCGTGCGGCTTTGCCAGCAACACGCCCTGCGAGCCTCCGGTCCAGGCGTCGAAGCCTTTGTAGGAAAGGATCTGCGGAGTGGCGACCGCGAGCGCGAACGTCGCCAGCGCGAGATAGAGCCCGCCGAACCGCAGCGCGGGAAAGCCGAACAGGAATCCCGCGCCGAAGCAAACCAGACTCGCAATCGGAATCGCCGCCCAATAGGCTACGCCGAACTTCTCTGTCAGGATCGCAGCGCCATAGCCGCCGATCGCGAAGAAGGCCCCGTGGCCAAGCGAGATCTGACCATTGAATCCGGTCAGAAGATTGAGGCCAAGTAGCGCGATCGCAAGGATCAGCACCTGCGCTCCCTGGTAGAGATGATAGCCCGACGCCAGAAACGGAAAGGCGATCGCGCAGGCGAGCACGGCGAGCGTGACGCCGCGGCGCTGGCGGCCACTGGACCCGGACATCATCAAACCCTCGCCACGAGGCGCCGGCCGAACAGGCCCGATGGGCGCCAGACGAGAACGGCGACGATGATGGCGAGCGCGACCGAAAGCTTGACCTCGGCGCCGACGACATAGGCCCCGACCAGGTTCTCGAGGACCCCGACGGCAAAGCCGCCGAACGCCGCGCCGAACGGGTTGTCGATGCCGCCGAGCACGGCGCCGGCGAAAGCGTAGATCAGAATGCCGGCCATCATGTTGGGATCGAGATAGACGATTGGCGCCGCCATCATGCCGGCGATCGAGCCGATCGCAGCGGCGAGGCCCCAGCCCATCGCCAGCATCCAGCCGACTCGGATGCCGACGAGGCGGCTCGACACCGGGTTCTGCGCCGCGGCCCGCATTGCAAGGCCGAGGGGCGTGAAACGGAAGAAGGCGTAGACGAGGGCGAGCACGCAGAGGCTCACTGCGACCGCGCCCGATTCATGGGCTGACATATAGACGTTGCCGAGCCACGGCCGGCCGGAGAACGGCGTGTCGAAGGACGTGACCGAATAGCCGTAGAGCCATCCGGCGAGCGCGTTGAAAATGAGCGCAAGCCCAATGAACACGATCACCGAGGCGAGCACCGGCGCCTTGGCGAAGGGCCTGACGACGAGGCGCTCGATCACGATGCCGCCGACGAAGGAGATCAGGGCCGTCGCGGCGAATGCGCGCCAGTAGGGCCAGCCGGAGTCCATCAGCTTCCAGGCGAAATAGGTCGAGAACATCGCCATCTCGCCCTGGGCGAAATTCACGAGCTGCGTGGCCTGGTAGATCATCACGAGCGCAAGCGCCATGATCGCATAGACGCCGCCGAGCGCCAGTCCGGACGCAAGTTGGTGGAGGAATTCGTTCAAGATCCCTCCGCTCAATAGCCCAGATAGGCGCGGCGCACCGCGTCGTCGCTCCTGATCGCATTTGATCGACCGCTCAGCGCCACGCGCCCCGTTTCAATAAGAAGGGCAGAATCGGCGAGATCGAGCGCGAGCGAGGCGTTCTGCTCCACGATCAGCATGCTGACGCCTTCGTCGCGGTTGATCGCGCCGAGGATGCGAAAAATCTCCGCTACTACCAGCGGCGCCAGGCCGAACGACGGCTCGTCCAGCATCAGAAGGTTCGGGCGCATGAGGAGGGCGCGGCTGATCGCGAGCATCTGCTGTTCGCCGCCCGAGAGCGTTCCCGCCTGCTGGGGCCGGCGCTCAGCGAGCCTCGGAAAATAGCCGACCACGCGATCGAAGTCCCGTCGGACGCCGCTCCTGTCCGAGCGGACATATGCGCCGAGGCGCAGATTCTCTTCGACCGTCAGATCGGTGAACGTGCCGCGTCCGTCCGGAACATGCGCGACGCCGAGGCGCGCGATATCCTCTGCCGAGAGCGCCCCGATTGGCCTTCCCTGGAGGCGAATGTCGCCCTCTCTTCGAATGAGGCCGCTGAGCGCGCGCAGCGTCGTCGTCTTGCCGGCGCCGTTCGCCCCGAGAAGCGCGGTCACGCCCCCCTTTTCGACGGCGAAGTCGAGGCCGAACAGCGCCTGCGCCGAACCGTAGTACGCCTTGAGCCCCCTGACCTCGAGCATGGGCGCGCTCACCCTGCGCTCCCGAGATACGCCCGCACGACGTCCGGATTGGCCCTCACCGCCTCGGGTGAGCCGTTGGCGATCACGCGGCCAAAATCGAGCGCAACGACCTGGTCCGAGACCCGCATGACAAGGTTCATGTGATGCTCGACGAGCAGGATCGCGACGCCGCGGCGGTCGCGGATGGCGCGGATTTCCGCGCCGAGAGCGTCGACTTCCTCGTGATTGAGACCCGCGGCCGGTTCGTCGAGCAGGAGCAGTTTCGGACGAATCGCAAGCGCCCGCGCGAGCTCCACGCGCTTGCGAACACCGAACGGCAGCTCGCCCGCTGGCCGGTCGGCGACGCCGTTCAGACCAAATTCCTCGATCAGCGCGTCCGCCCGCTCGGCGACGCGCAGCTCCTCGCGCCCCGCCAGGGGAAATGCGAGTGCGCTCGATAGAAACCCGCCCCGCGCCAGCGCATGAGCGCCAACCCGCACATTGTCGCGCGTCGTCATGGTGGCGAACAGCGCGACGTTCTGGAACGTGCGCGCGATGCCGAGCGAGGCGATCTCGTGTCTCGCAAAGCTCGCAAGGGGGTTCCCGTCGAACCGGATCGCGCCCGCATGCGGGACGTAAAGGCGGGAGATGCAGTTGAATAGGGTCGTCTTGCCGGCGCCGTTCGGCCCGATGAGCCCGCATATGGCGCCCTTGGCGACCACGAAGCTCACGTCTTCGAGCGCCGTCACGCCCCCAAAACGCATCGTGACCCCTTCGACCGCGAGCAGCGCGGATACGTGCGGATCAACGCTCTGGTCAGCGGTCCCGGCTTTCGCCTCGGCCAGCTCCATGAACATTCCGTTCCCAACGTCCTGGTCGGACTGGCGCCGACTCTTGCTTGCAGTGTTGACGTTTCCGGTCGCGTTGTCACCTGCTTTATTCGACCCGCGGCTTAACGCCGATTCGCCCGCGCCGCTCCAGGAAGGCCAGCACGCCTTCCTTGTATATCCTGTCGCCGACGGCGAGATTGTGGTCGCGCGCGGGAATGTCGAGCGCCTCCGCGTGCGGCATCATTGCAGCGAGCTTGTGCGGATCGCCCGCGACGACGTCACGCGTCCCGACCGCAATGAGTGTCGGCGCGGCGATGCCCCCGACCGCCGCCGGCGCCAGGGTCTGACGCGAGCCCCGGATGCAGGCGGCGAGCGCAGCGCGATCGCTCTTCGTCTGGTCGGCGAAGGCGCGGAACATGCGCTGCGTCGGGTCGGAGAGGTTATCGAGCGACGGCGCCTCCATGGCTTCTGCGATGCCTTCCGGCAGGCCCGCGCCATGGACGAGCCGGTCGCCGAGGCCGCCCACAATCAGCGAGCGCATGAGATGCGGCTTTGCCAGCGCGAGGAAGCTCGCAATGCGGGCGCCCATCGAATAGCCCATCACGTCGGCCCGCTCGATCTCAAGGCAGGCGAGAAGATTGGCCGCGTCGCCCGCCATCAGTTCGGTGCGATAGTCGCGCGGCGCGTACAGCTTCTGGCTCGCCCCGTGGCCGCGATTGTCGAAGGCGACGACCCGCCGCCCCGCCCTGGTCAGCGTCTCGACCCAGCGCGGATTGACCCAGTTGATGCGATGGTTCGAAGCAAAGCCGTGGATCAGCAGAATCGGCTCGCCGCGGTCCCTTCCCGCGGGCGGGACGTCGATGAAGGCGATGTGGACGCCTTCGGATGAGAACTGTCGCAACATCCCGGGACCTTGGTGCATCCGGCATAGGCGCTCTCGGCCCGGCTGAAAAGGGCCGGCAGCGTTGCTCGACGAGCCATCGAGCGTCTACTCTCCCCCAATTGGTCTGAGGGAAGCTCATGCGGCAGACGAGCCGGGCTCGAAGGATCGATCAGATCTCAGCGGGGGCGCTGTCCGTGCTCGGCTCCGGACGGCAAGTCGCGCCCTACACCTCTCGTTATCCTGAGTTCGATCTCGCGGAGGCGTACCAAGTCGCAGCGCGAGTTTGCGACCTGCGCCGGGCGCGCGGCGAGACGCCGGTCGGCCGCAAGATGGGGTTCACAAATTCGGAGGTCCAGAGAAAGTATGAAATTGCCGGACCGATCTGGAACTACATGTTCGACAGCACGGTGAGGAATCTTGCGGAGATCGGCGGCTCTTTTTCCCTGGCGGGTCTCGCGGAGCCGCTCATCGAGCCCGAAATCGCATTCCATATCGCCAGGGAGCCCAATCCGGACATGGGCGAGAACGAACTCCTCGGCTGCGTCGACTGGGTCGCACACGGCTTCGAAATCGTGCACTCGATCTTTCCCCGCTGGGCGTTTGGCGCAGCGGACGCCGTTGCGGGTTTCGGCCTCCATGGCGCGTATTTCCTCGGCGAACGGCGTTTCACCTCCGATCGGCCGGAGGAATGGGCGAATGCGCTCTCGAGCTTCACCGTAGAGCTTACGTGTCGAGATGTGATCCGGCGCGGGCGCGCGACGAATGTGCTGGGCGGGCCGATCAAGGCGTTGGGCTTTCTCGTCAGCGAACTCGACCGAGCGGGCGAACGGCTTCACCCGGGCGAAGTCGTGACCACCGGCGCATTGACCGAGGCGATGCCGGTCGTCGCCGGCCAGACTTGGTCGACAACGCTGAGCGGAATATCCCTGAAGGGGCTTAGGCTGAGCTTCAGCTGAGAGCACGGGCCGGGGTCAGTTCAGCGCGACTCGATCGCGCGCAGGAACCGGTCGCGGTAAGCGTCCAGCACCACCGCCAGCACGATGACCGTCCCGATGACGATCGGTTTCACGTTGTCACCCGCTCCGAACAGCTGCAATCCGGTGCTGAGCACCTGCAGAATGCAGGCGCCGACCAGCGTCCCGATGATCGAGCCCTTCCCGCCGGCGAGGCTGGTGCCGCCAATGATGACCGCCGCGATCGCGTTGAGTTCATAGCCGACGCCGGCGATCGGACTGCCGACGTTGAGGCGCAGGAGATAGACCATCGCTGCGATGCCGGCGGTCAGTCCGCTAATGGTGAACGCGGCGATCTTGTAGATGCGCGGCGCATGCCCGGATAGCCTCACGGCCTCCTCATTGGTGCCGATCGCGTAAATGAACCGCCCGAACACCGTGAAGCGAAGGATGAACCATCCAATCAGGATCACCCCAACCGCGATAAGGAAGATCGAGGGGAACACCCCCCACAGGATCATGTTGCCGAAATCGATGAAGGGCTGCGGAAGCCCGGTGATGGTCGAGTTGTTGCTGGTGACCCGCGCCGCGCCGCTCGCGACATTGAGCATGCCGAGGGTGACGATGAACGAGGGCACCTTCCACTGCTCGATCACGAAGCCGTTGATCGCACCGCAGAGCGCGCCGACGCCCATGCAGCCCAACAGAGCCAGCGGAACGGAAACTATGAAGGGCAGATCGCTATCGGTCATGATGAGGGCGCCGACAACTGTGCAGAGCGCCAGAACCGAGCCGACGGAAAGGTCGATCCCGCCGGTCAGGATCACGAAGGTCATGCCGGAGGCGAGGACGGTGTTGATCGCGATCTGAACGAAGATTTTGAGAAAATTCTCCGGCGTCGCGAAATAAGGAGCGGTCAAACAGAAAAACAGCACGATCAAAACGAGCGCGACCGCAACGCCCGCTTCGCGCATTGAAAAGCGCAGGACGTCGTTCCAGAGAGCAGCGGCGCGGCGGCCGCGCTGAACCTCAGCAGCTTCGCTCAAGCGCGAATTCCTCATAAGCCAACGATAGGATGCGGTGTTGGTCGAACTCGGCTCTTGGGACTTCGCCGACCACCCTTCCTTTGGCGAAGACAATGATGCGGTGGGAGATCGCGATGAGCTCCGGCAAGTCGGATGAGACGAACAGAACGCCGCGGCCTTCCGCAGCGAGGTTCCAGAGGAGATCGTAGATTTCCGCTCTGGCGCCGACGTCGATGCCGCGCGTTGGCTCATCGCAGATCAGAACCTTCGAGCCCCGGAACAGCCACTTGGCGATGACGACCTTCTGCTGGTTGCCGCCGGAGAAGTTCCGCACCACTTGGTCGATCGACGGCGTCTTGATGCGTAGCTCCTCGACCAACTTGGTCGCCGCGCCGCGTTCGGCGTCGCGCTCGAGAACGCCGTAGCGCGAGATTTTCTTGAGATCGGTGACGGTGATATTGTGCGCGCAGGACATGCCGAGCAGCAGGCCCTGCCCCTTGCGATCTTCGGTCATGAGGCAGAGCCCATGCCGGACCGCGTCTTTGGGCGACGAGATGTCCACGCGAACGCCTTCGACAAAGATCTCGCCGGCAATCTTCGGATCGGCGCCGAAAATGGCGCGCGCCGCTTCGGTCCGGCCGCTGCCGACCAGGCCCGCGACGCCGACGATCTCGCCCTTGCCCACGCGGAGGGAGACCTCTGGCGTCTTCGCGGTGCGCCGCAATCCTTCCACCCGCAGCGCTTCGCCCGAGACCGCGATGTCCTCGCGAAAAGCGTGCTCGCCCTCCATGCTGCGCCCGACCATCATGTGCACTATCTCCGGGATCGTGAGGCCGGCCAGAGGCTGCGTCGCCACGAGCTGGCCGTCGCGCAGGACAGTCACGCGGTCGCCGATCTCGGCAATCTCATGCAGCCGGTGCGAGATGTAGAGGATCGTGACCGCCCTGGCCTTCAGGCGCCTCAGGATCTCGAACAGCCGTTCGACCTCCTTTGAGGTTAGGGTTGCGGTCGGCTCGTCGAGAATGAGAAGCTTGCTGTCGTAACAGAGCGCCTTGGCTATCTCGACAAGCTGCATCTGCGCAACGCCGAGGCGGCTGACCAGCGTCGTCGGCGCAGCGTCGAGGCCAACCTCTTCGAGGAGCGCCGCCGCGCGCCGGTTCGTCTCGCCGTAGTTCACGAGGCCATGACGCTGCGGCAGACTCTCGAACAGGAGATTTTCCGCCACCGTCATTTGCGACAGCATGCTGAGCTCCTGGTGCACGACGCGAATGCCCGCGCGATAGGCGTCGGTCGGCGTCCGGGGACGATAAGGTTCGCGGTCGAAGACGATTTCGCCTTCGTCGGCTGGATATAGGCCCGCCAGCAGATTGATCAGCGTCGACTTGCCGGCCCCGTTCTCGCCGAGCAGCACATGGCCCTCGCCCCGACCGATCTCGAGCGAAACGCCGCGCAGCGCGATGACGCCGGGGAAGCGCTTGCCGACCGCTTTCATGCTCAGGATCGGGTCGTCCATCGCTCGCCTGCCCGGCGCTCATCGCGGGACAAAAAAGGGGCGCGGACGAACGCCCGCGCCCTGCTGTCCCGGCCGCTCGCCGACCGAGACTACGAGAGGTCCTTGGCCGTGATCAACTTGATCGGCGTCTTGACCCATCCAGTGAATTTCTCTCCGGCCAGTTCCTTCATCCCGTAATCGATGCCGAGCGCGGCCATGTCGGCGCCGTATTGTTCGACAGTCGCCAGCATCTTGCCGCTCTTGACCAAGGGCTGCACGGCCGGGATGTTGTCGAAGCCAACGACCTGGATCTTGCCGCTCAAGCCCGCGGCGTCGAGCGCCTTGACGACGCCGAGCGCCATAGAGTCGTTTGCCGCCATCACACCCTGGATGTCATGATACTGGGTGAGGAAGTTGGTCATCAGGGTGTTGGCTTCCTCGGTCTCCCAGTGGGCGGTCTTGCTGTCGAGCAGCTGCAGCTTGCCTTCCGCGACCGAGTCCATGAAGCCCTTCTTGCGCTGCACGGCGTTGTCGGCCTCGGGATTGCCCTCGAGAATGACCACCTTGCCGCCAGGCCCCAGTTTTTGCGCGAGCGCGTCGCCAGCGAGCTTCGCGCCGGCGCGGTTGTCCGGCCCGAAGAACGCTAAGTCGATGCCTGCGGCCTTCTTCGCGTCCTGATCGAGTTCGACGTCGATATTGATGACTTTGACGCCGTCTTTGACCGCCTTGGCGATAGGCGTGACCATCGCCTTCGAGTCGGCCGGGGCGACGACGATGACGTTGTATTTCTGGGTGACGAAGTTCTCAATCGCGTCGACCTGGGCGGCGAAGTCGCGCTCGTCCTTCATGCCGACGGCCTTGAACTCGAACTTGTCGGCATTCTTGGCGGCGTATTTTTCAGCGCCTGCCTGCATCTGCTTGAAGAACTCGTTGGCGAGCGACTTCATCACCAGGCCGACCTTCGGCTTGTCGGCGGCCAGCGCGGGAACCAGGCCTCCAGTGAGAACCGCGACCGATCCGGCCGCGCCGGCGGCGACGAAACGACGGCGGGTGAGACGGCCGGCGCCGACGACAGAGATCGGATTTTCATGGGACATTGTCATACGCTCCTCCCTTGGGGCATTGCCAAAATGGCGCCCTGAAGCGACATCCGGTGCAGGCAGGCCGTTCAACGAAAACTGACCGAATTGGCCTTGTCGGAAACCTCTCTTGGGCTCCACGAACGCATCCTAGCGCTTGTTTGCGCCCGTTGCGAACTTGAGTTCGCTTTTTCGCGAATTTTACCGGGGCCTTCTGTCGCGGATCGGGGCGGCCCCGACCGCGCCGCGCGTGCCGCGAGATTAACCTCTGCAACGGCGTCACGTCGCCGAATATTGCAAAGTGTCCGGGTTTGGCCGATTGTTCGGGTCTAAAATGGCGGAGATCACAGCCGCCGCTTTGGAAAAAACCGTCCAAGGCCGTTCCGCCCGCCGAGGGATCGGGGACGCAAATGCGGTCGGCTAATGAGTCGGCCCTGTTCGGGAGGACGCGCCATGAATGGGTTGGGCATATTCAAGAACGCGGTTTTTGCGCTCGCGCTTCTCGGTCTCAGCGCGCCACAAGCCGAAGCGATAGAGATTTTCGGCGGGGCGAATCCGGCCTCCCACATGAATGATGACTGGATCTCCCAGGTTCGCGGCGGACGCGGCGGTGGCGGCGTGCGCCACCACGGCGGCGGCCATCGCGGCGGCACGCACCGTGGCATGCACAGACCTCCCGGCGGAATGCATAGGCATCCGGGGGCAGTGCACCGGCCCGCGAATCGACCTGTCGGCGGCAACGTCAATCGTAACGTCAATCGCAATATCAATCGGGCGGGCTATCGCGGCGGCGCGGTTTGGGCTGGCCGTCCGGGTTGGTACCGATGGCCGGCCGGCGGCGCGATCGCGGCTGGCGCGGCAATCGGGTTTGTCAGCGCGGCGACGGCCGCGGCCTGGGCCGGTCCCGCACCCTCTTCGGGGCTCTGCTGGTACTACAACGACCCGAGTCGGCATCAGGGCTTCTGGGACGTCTGCCCGTAACGCCAAAAAGCGCCAAGGGCCGCAAAACCCCTTGTAATCCTTGGCGCTATCGAGGTATGGCTTCCCCGTAGTCTAATCGTGCTCGCGCCACGGCCCGCCTGGGTCCGCGTGGGTCCGCAAGCCTGGTGGGTCCGCTGTGGGTCCGCAAAACTTTCATGAGGAGTTCAAATGCCCGCGCCTGTTGCAGCCGCAAATCGCCATGAACGTCGTCGCCGGGCCGCCGCCGATGAGAAGCGGGAGAGACCGATTGTCAGCGAGATGCGGAGAATATCGATCGACCAGATCAAATCGACGCGATGCGGGTGGAAAGGGTGTACCGCCAGCGCCCCAGTCAACGATCTGTCGCCGGGGTGGACCTGCCTTATCGTCTACGAAGCGCCGTTGGGTCCGATCGTCGATGTGAATGATCGACCCATGCTCGATATCACTCAGATCGAGTGGCGTCACGACAAGGCGCTCTGCCCCGTGCACTCACGAGCGCTCGACGATTTGCTTACGATCGGCGACGGAAAAGCCAACCCGCTGTCCTCGACCGCCGGGAACGCGTGAGCGGAGGCGGGCATGAAATTCACGCTGCATCGCATCGAGTCGCTGACCTGTCCGGCCGGCAAGAAGGATCGCCTCATCTTCGCCGACGCCCCGCGAGGCTTCGCGGTCCGCGTCGGGGCCGCCGCCAAGGCGGACTCGCTCGAAAACAAAACCTTCATCGTCCAATACAATCGCAACGGCGCGAAGCGTCGCGTCGCGCTCGGCGGGTGCGCCTCCGTCGCGCTCGTGGACGCAATCAAGGCCGCCAAGGCGGTCTTGGGCGAGGCGGCGCAGGGCCGTGACCCGGCGCGCGAACGGCGCGAGAAGGCGCTGCAAACGAAACGCCAAGAGGCGCACGACGCCTATACGCTCGCCGCGCTGGTCGACGACTGGGAAAAACTCCACCACGCCCGCCGCCGGCCGAGCTACGCCCGCCGCGCGCCAAGCGCGGTCCGCCGCGTGTTCCGCGACTATCTCGACTTGCCGGCCGGCGACATGACCCGCGCCCTGGCCGTGCGCGCGCTCGACGCGCTGGTCAGGCGCGGATCGCCGGTCATGGCCGCCCGCGCCGGCTCCTACGCCGGCAGCTGCTTCGAATGGGCGATCGCGCGCGGCGTGCTGACCATGAACCCGTTCGTCCGCCTGCCGAAGGCTCCCGAGGCCAAGCGCGCCCGGGTGCTGTCCGACGCGGAGATCGCCGCCGTCTGGCGGGCGGCGGAGACAATGCCGACCTATGGCGCGATCGTCCGATTGCTGTTGCTGACCGGCGCGCGCCGCGACGAGGTCGCCGGTTTGCCGTGGGGCGAGCTCAACGCCGATCTTTCACTGTGGAGCCTGCCGGAGACGCGGGCGAAGAACCATGTCGCGTGCGTCTGGCCGCTGGCGCGCCAGGCGCGCGCGATCCTGGCCGCTGAGCTGCGCCGCAACGACAACCCGCACGTTTTTCCCGGCGACCGGGGCGGGTCGTTTCGGAGCTTCGTCCGCCGCAAGGCGGCGCTCGACCAGGCGAGCGGCGTCATCGATTGGACGCTGCACGATCTGCGCCGGACATGCGCGACCGGGTTGCAGAAGCTCGGCGTCCG
>JAFAHO010000373.1 GCA_019237205.1 Hyphomicrobiales bacterium | reverse complement strand
GGTTCGCTCGCGCCCACGGCCCTGATCATTGCGGAGCACGACAAGATCGTACCGGCGAGGCGCAGCGCGCCATTGCGTCGGGCGGTCAGCAACCTGGTCTTTGAGCGCACCATCGATGCGGGGCACAACGACATTTATGACCATGCCTCTTTTGTTGCAGCGATGCGAGAAGCGCTCGCAACCATCGAGGCGGCTTCAGTTGGGCCCCACGGACGACTTGATCAGGTCCAAGCCTTCAGCGCCAAGTCTCCGTTTTCTGAAGCATTGGCGCACAAGCGGACGCGGCGAGGCTGACCGGGCGATCCTCCTTCGACAAGGCAAGGAAGGCTGCTTCGCAATCTTCGCTTTGCGCGGGATGCGGATGCTCGGGCGCCAGGCGGTATTCGACGGCGACAATCTCGACGCAGGCCTCGCTGCAGAGGCCGAGACAAACAGGTAATTTTCATTAAGGGCGGTCGCCGCTCGAACGCGGGAGTATGTTGCAAGATTGCCGAGCAGGCTCTGGAAGCTTTGCACCGGCAGTCGTCCAGATAGGCACCCTTTCACCCCTGCACCATTCTACCGACGCGTCGGATCCGCGATTGTCGGGATGCGCGCGAGAAAGGCTTGAAAATCAGGGTCCAGCGTCGCCCGGTGGATTTCGACGAGCCTGAGGATCGGCTGCAGATCGAAATCGACGCGCAAATCGACAGGTGGATGATCGGGGCATACGACCCGAACAGCCGCTGAACGCAAGCCACGGATATCGCCGCCCGCCATTTCGCCAGCCGTGAGCGCATGGATCAGCTTTTCCGCGAATGTCGGCGCGTCGCTGCTTTCATAGGCAGCCTTCACCGCCACGACGACTTCCTGCGAGGCCACCCAGTTGGCGGCGACAGCGACATTGTTTGCAAGGATCGCATGCTTGGCCTCGACATTGTCCGCGCCGGTCCAGCTTGCGGTTTGGCCGCTCCGGTCGATGATGACCAGTTGGCGCGACTCGCGCCCGCCGTCTTCTCCAATCAGTTTTCGGCAAACCTCCTCGGCCGCGAGGCCGGCCTCCAGCAAACACAATCCTCGGATCCCATAGAACGGATTGGTGCTCAGCCCTTGCGTGGCAATCGCGCCGACATCGGCTGTCAAATGAAGCACCAACCCGCCTACAACCGGGGTGCCGGTGGCCACCGCCGCGCCAAATGCGCGAGTTAGTGGGTCCATTGCGACGATCGAAAACGTCATTGGCCGCGCACTCCCCTGAATCGAATTTATCATGATCAATCTTGATTGCAGAAATTTATCATGATAAATAGTCCGGCGCAATTGGCGTCCAACGGTGCTGTCGGTCTCGACCGCAGGCAGCCAGGCTAGGGAGAACCACGATGAAACGAACGATATGCAAAGTCTCGGCGGCGCTTTTCCTGGCCGCGGCGACCTTCAGCGGCAGCGCGGCTCTCGCGCAAACGCCGCCCAATGTTCTTGTCGTTGGACAAATCGCTGAAC
The DNA here is from genome assembly GCA_019237205.1 of Hyphomicrobiales bacterium. GTDB lineage: Bacteria > Pseudomonadota > Alphaproteobacteria > Rhizobiales > Beijerinckiaceae > Roseiarcus. The sequence goes on along the minus strand of JAFAHO010000373.1, from coordinate 6,878 downwards.
CGAAGTCGCTCGATCCTGCTGTGGTCACCGCGGTCAACGACTTCCGCATTCTCATGAACTTGTACGACGGGCTGGTCCGCTACAAGGACGGCGCGTTGGAGGTCGAACCGGCCCTCGCCAAGAGCTGGCGAATCAGCGCGGACGGCCTCGCCTACACCTTCGCCTTGCGCGACGGGGTCAAGTTCCACGATGGCTCGGCCTTCACCGCCGACGCCGTGAAGTTCAATTTTGATCGGATGCTCGATGAGAAGAGCCCCTATCACGACACCGGCCCGTTTCCGCTGTCGTTCTTCTTTTCTGCGGTCAGGGAGGTGAAGGCGCTCGATCCGCTCACCGTCGAGTTCGACCTCAAGGAACGCTACGCGCCATTCCTTTCGAATCTTGCCTATCCAACCGGGCTGATCGTTTCGCCCGAGGCGATCAAGACATACGGTAAGGAAATTGGCCGCCATCCGTCGGGCACGGGCGCGTTCGTCTTCAAGGAATGGGAGAGCAACTCCAAGGTCGTCCTGGAGCGCAATCCCGACTACTGGGACGGCGCCCCCAAGCTCGAGGCGGTCGTTTTCCGCCCGATCACTGACGGTAACACCCGCGTGGCCGAGATGTTGTCGGGCGGCATCGATCTGATGGTCGAAGTTCCGCCGGACACGCTAGGGCAGTTCAAGGACCCCGCGCGGTATCAGATCTTTCAGCAGGCGGGTCCGCACGTCTGGTTCCTGATGCTGAACGCGAAGGAGCCGCCGTTCGACGACAAGCGCATGCGCCAGGCGGTGAACTATGCGGTCAACAAGAAGGCGATCGTCGACAACATTTTGCAGGGAACCGCGCAGGTCGCCGCCGGGCCAACGCCGCCGGCTTTCGCTTGGGCCTACAACGACGCATTGACGCCCTACCCTTACGACCCTGAGAAAGCCAAAGAGCTGATCAAAGAAGCGGGCTATGACGGCCAGCCGCTCATCCTTTATGTGACCGAGGGCGGCTCCGGCATGCTCGATCCCGTGCCCATGGGGACGGCGATCCAGGCGGACTTGGCCGCGGTCGGGCTGAAGGTCAATATCGAGACCTATGAATGGAACACTTTCCTCGGCAAGGTGAACCCGGGGCTCGAAGGAAAGGCCAATCTCGCGGAGATGGCCTGGATGACAAACGATCCCGACACGCTGCCCTATCTTGCATTGCGCACTGGCGCCATGCCGGACAAGGGCGGATTCAATTCCGGCTACTACTCGAACCCTGAGGTCGACAAGTTGCTGGAGGGCGCGCGTCAGTCCACCGATCAGGTCGAGCGGGCGAAGCTCTATAAGAAGATGCAGGCGATCGTTCACGACGACGCGCCATGGCTGTTCGTCGCCAACTGGAAGCAGAACGCGGTCGCCTCTAGCGCGGTCAAGAACTTCAAGCTGCAGCCGTCCTTCTTCCTCCTCTTGCATGACGTGACAAAAGGTTGATCAGATCGGATCCGGCGCGCGGTCGTCGCGCGCCGGCTGTGGGCCCACGAACGCCGTCCGGCCCTCCTGCATCAAAGGCTGGCGATCAATGCTCAGCTTCATTGCGAGGCGGCTCCTCGCGCTGATCCCGATCCTCATCGGGCTTTCCCTAATCGTCTTCCTGATCATGGCGCTGATCCCGGGCGATCCGGCGCTCGCCATCCTCGGCAGCTACGCGACCCCCGAGAGCCTGACGCGCCTGCGCGCAGAGATGGGGCTCGACCACTCGCTGCCGGTGCAATATCTCATTTGGCTCGACAATATTCTTCACGGCGATTTTGGGCGTTCGTACAGTCTTAATCGGCCGGTGCTCGACGAAGTCGTCGAGCGGTTTCGGGCGACGCTCATTCTTTCGGCGACCGCATTCGCGCTTTGCTCGATCTGGGGCGTGCTGGCGGGCGTGGTCTGCGCAGTGCGGCAGAACGGCTGGGTCGACAGGATGGTCACGGCTCTCGTTCTGATCGGCATTTCGATCCCGTCGTTTTGGCTGGGTCTGCTGCTGATCCTGCTCTTCGCCGTGCGGCTCCATTGGCTGCCTGCAAGCGGGATGTTCGCCATCTATGGCGGCGGCGATCTCCTCGATCTCGCGCGGCATCTCGTCCTTCCCGCGACAACTCTTTCGGTCGTCGCCGCGGGCGTCATTGCAAGGCTCACCCGCGCGAGCATGCTCGAAGTGCTGCGCCAGGATTTTATCCGCACCGCGCGGGCGAAGGGCGTGGCGGAAGCGTCAGTCATCTTCCGGCACGCTTTCAAGGCGGCGCTCGTCAACATCACGCCGGTGCTTGGCGTGCAGGCGGGGTTTGTTCTCGGCGGCGCTGTCTATGTCGAGACCATCTTCCAGTGGCCCGGCATCGGTAGAATGCTCGTCACCGCTATTTCCACACGCGACATCCTGCTGGTTCAAGGCGGCGTCCTTGTTGTCGCGGCGAGCTATGTCCTCTTCAATTTGATCGCCGACGTCGTTCAGCATCTCCTTGATCCAAGGGTGCGGACTTGAACGGCAGGTTGAGCAGACTTCCGGGGTCGGCGCCCCGACGCGCGGCGGCGAAGGCCGCGCTCTCGGTGTTGGCGCGCAATCGGCCGGCTGCAGTTGGCGCGATCATCCTGGCGTTGATTGTCGTCATCGCGCTTCTGACGCCTGTCCTGCCTCTTCTTCCGCCCGATGCGATCGACCCGGCCAACAGGCTCATCCCGCCGCTCAACGCGGGGCGTACTCTCGGAACCGATCAGCTTGGGCGCGATATGCTGGCGCGTCTCCTGTGGGGCGCGCGCCTGAGCCTCGCCGTCGGCCTGGCGGCCACATTTGTGGCCGCTCTCGCCGGTTCATCGATCGGCGTTTGCGCCGGCTATTTTGGGCGGTGGATTGATGCTTTGCTGATGCGCGCGATCGATATGCTCATGGCGTTTCCCTACGTGCTTCTGGCGCTCACGATTGTTGCAGCGCTTGGACCTGGGCTCTTCAACGCAATGATCGCCGTCGCCGTAGTCAACATTCCCTTCTTTGCGCGCAACTTGCGGGGCTCCACGTTGGGAATCGTTCACCGGGAGTTTATCGATGCGGCCCGCCTGTCCGGAAAGGGCGATTTTTCGATCCTTGTCTCGGAGGTCTTGCCGAACGTCGCGCCGGTTATCGTCATCACAATGTCGACGACGGTCGGCTGGATGATCCTCGAGACAGCGGGCCTCAGCTTCCTCGGCCTGGGCTCTCAGCCCCCGCAAGCCGATCTCGGCTCGATGCTCGGCGAGGGTCGCAAACTCCTGCTCAACGCGCCCTTTGTGTCGACGATTCCGGGCGCGGTCATCTTCCTGCTCGTGATCGGCGTCAATTTGGTCGGCGATGGGATCCGTGACGCGCTCGACCCGCGCCTTCGATCGGGAGCGATCGCCCGGCCGAGTCCCGTTACCGCGATAAGCCGGGGACGCGCCGCCGTTGACGCGGGCCACAGTCAAGGCGTTCTTCAAGTCCGCACGCTCAGCACCGAGTTCCAAACTGCAGGCGAAACCTACAAGGCGGTGAACTCGGTCTCGTTTGCAATTCGAAACGGCGAATGCCTGGGACTTGTCGGCGAATCGGGCAGTGGCAAGTCGGTAACCGCCCTTTCGCTGCTCGCCCTGGTTCAGTCCCCTCCAGGAACCATCACCGAAGGCGCCGTCCTGCTCGACGGCGAAGACGTCCTCTCGAAGAGCGCAGCAGCGCTCCGGTTCATCCGCGGCGGGCGGGCGTCGTACGTCTTCCAGGATCCCCAATCGACGTTGCATCCTTTGCTCACAATCGGCGAGCAGGTGGCCGAAGCGCTTCGCGCGCATCAACCTGTCTCGCGGGTGAAAGCCTGGGATAAGGCCGTCCGGCTTCTCGACCTCGTGCGCATCCCGAACGCGAAGCGGCGAGCACACGCCTTCCCGCACGAACTATCGGGCGGCATGCGCCAACGCGTCGGGATTGCGATGGCGCTTGCAAACCATCCCGAAGTCCTCATCGCCGACGAGCCGACGACCGCGCTCGACGTAACGGTTCAGGCGCAGGTTCTAAAGCTCATGAACGAGCTTCGCATGAGGGACAGCGCGGCCGTTCTCTTTATCACCCATGACTTTGGCGTCGCGTCGGACATCTGCGATCGAATCGCCGTGATGTATGCGGGGCAAATCGTTGAGATGGGCGCCGCTGAAGACGTGCTCGAGCGGCCCGCGCACCCCTATACGCGCCGGCTCATCGATTGCGTTCCGGCGCTTGGTTCGGGCATTCGGTCGTTTAGAGCAATCGGCGGGGCGCCGCCCGCCGCGAACCGCCTGCCGAGCGGCTGCGCCTTCGCGGATCGCTGTGATTTCGCCGTCGCCGAATGCCGCGCCCGACCGGTCGGGTTCGTCGCGGTCGCGAGCAATCACCTCGCGCGTTGTCTTCATCCCCTGGAGGCTCGTGGTGAACGAACCAGCGCTTGAGGCGCGCGGCCTCACAAAGCGCTATGGCGGCGGCGCCACGCTTCTGGGACGGCGGCGGGCGGCAAACCACGCGGTCAGCGACGTTGCGTTGTCGCTCAGTCGCGGCGAAACGCTCGGGATTGTCGGCGAATCCGGATGCGGGAAATCGACCCTCGCCCGAATGCTCGCGGGCCTTACGCCGCCTTCCGCGGGAACGGTCGTCATCAACGGGCAAGTCTTTGTCGGCGATGGGATCGTGCCGCGACGGGCCGGGCGGCGGGCGATTCAGTATGTGTTCCAGGATCCCAATGGTTCTCTCAATCCACGCAAGACGGTCCGCAATATCCTCGCGACGCCGCTTGTTCGCCTGGCGCGGCTCGATCGCAGGCGGCGCGACGAACGCATCATTGAATTGATGGATGCGGTCAAGCTGCGCTCCGAATTCGTCGATCGGTATCCACACGAATTGTCAGGGGGACAAGCGCAGCGGATCGGCATCGCGCGAGCGCTTGCCGCCAGCCCTGATATTGTCATCCTCGACGAGCCGGTTTCGGCCTTGGACGTATCGGTGCAGGCGCAGGTGCTCAGCCTGCTCGGCGAGCTCCAGGAACGTTTTCGCCTCACTTACGTATTCATCAGCCACAATCTCGCGGCGATCGAGGTGGTCAGCGACCATGTGGCCGTGATGTATTTTGGCCGGATCGTCGAACAGGCGCCGGCGCGCCGGCTTTTCGCCCATCCTCGCCACCCCTATACGAGGCTCTTGCTTGACAGCGCCCCTGTGATTGGGCGCAAATCGAGGCAAGTGGGCGTTGAAATCGCGGAACTTCCCGATCCATACGATCCGCCGCCGGGCTGCGCCTTCGCGCCTCGCTGTTCCAGCGTCACGGCGCATTGCCTCCACGACGCGCCCGATCTCACGAGGATGGCCGAAAATCATGACGTCGCGTGTTTTCACCCACTCACTTGAACGAGCCGGCAGGGCAAGCGCCCTTCTTGAGCTCGACGCTTCGGGCCGCGCCAGGCGCAATCGGCCATGGGCGATCGCGGAGGTGCTCAAGGACTGGATCGCCGAGAGAGGGCTGAAACCGGGCGATCGCCTGCCGCAGGAGCGCGAACTCATCGGTCTCTTCGGGGTCAGCAAGGGAACAATCCGCGAGGCGCTGAAAGCCCTTGACGCTCAGGGCATCATCAAGACGCGAACCGGACCCGGAGGAGGGGCGTTCATCGCCCCCGTCACTGAGTCCGGCGCGCTCGAACTCCTGGGCAACTACTTCTTCTTCAAAGGGCTGACGATCGGCGACATCTACCAGTTGCGCATCCGTCTGGAGCCCGAGGCGACCGCAAGCGTCGCAGGCCGCCTCAGCAAGGCTGACTTCGCCCGGCTCGAATCGAAAATGAAGGTCTACGACCATCCGCCCTCGACGATCGAGGAGGAGCGCCAGCAACGCGTCGCTGAACTCGAGTTCCACGAGTTGCTCGTCGGCTATTGCCCGAACCCGCTCATGACTTTCGCCTGCCGCTTCCTCATCAGCCTTCTCAAGAATCTGACAATCTGTCGCCGGATCTACGGCATTCCAAACCCAGAACTCCGCGAACACGGCCGATCATACCAATTGCGGCTTATGGACGCGCTGCGCAAAGGCGACACGAACGAAGCGCGACGAATTATGGACGAACACATGAATTTTGCGGGCCAACGGATGGAGGCGCAGGAAGCCTTTGTCGCGCGTCAATTCTTGAAGGTCGAATGATCCTGGCGGCGACCCGCGCGCGGGGTTGAGCCGCGCGCGACTGCGAGGCTTCGACATGGCGCAGAATCTCCAGCAAGTTATCGAGCGGATCTCTGCAGAAATGGCCCTCGAACGCGAACGTGGGGTGGTGGCCGCCTATATCCCGGAACTTGCCAAGGCCGACGCTGACCGCTTCGGCATCGCAGTCTTGACGAACGAAGGCGATTTGCACGGGGCCGGCGATTGTGATGCGCCGTTCTCGATCCAGAGCGTGGCGAAGGTATTCGCGCTGACATTGGCGCTCGGCAAGGTCGGCGACGCGTTATGGCGGCGTGTCGGGCGCGAACCATCGGGCAGCGCCTTCAATTCGATCGTCCAGCTCGAGTACGAACAGGGCCTGCCGCGCAATCCGTTCATCAACGCGGGCTCTATCGTGGTCACGGACATTCTCCTTGCCAACGCGCAGCCACGGGAGGCGATCGGCGCGACCGTTCGCTTCGTCCGTTCCCTGGCGGACGACGAGGCCATATTTGTCGACAAGGCTGTCGCGAAATCCGAGATCGAGACCGGCTTCCGGAATATGGCTCTCGCCGCCTATTTGAAATCCTGCGGCAATCTCGACAATCCCGTCGATTTGACGATCGGGACCTACTTTCACCTTTGCGCGATCGCGATGAGCTGCCGTCAGCTCGCCAAGGCTGGAGGCTTTCTCGCCCGGGCCGGCCGTCAACCGGGCACAGGT
>JAFAHO010000213.1 GCA_019237205.1 Hyphomicrobiales bacterium | reverse complement strand
TACTTGCCCCCGGCCTTGTCATCTACAAGATCTATAACGGATACTGGTTCTTCGGTCGACCTACGGTAGAAGAGCTCCGTCAGGACCTGCGCGCCGTCACCAAGAAATGCCGGCCGGACTGGGACATCACGACACCCGAACTCAAAGCGGCGTGGCAGGAAGGCCGCAAGGAACTCTTCTACCCGTATGGCAAAACGTACATCCAAACTCTCGGCGAACAGGATTAGGACAGATATCGCCCTCATCTCCACGCTGCCGCGAGCGCATTCCTTCAGGAGACATCGCCGTAATTAGTCGTCGTACATTCGCATCCGCCCTCGCGGTCGGCGCCATGGCTGGGCTGGCGCCGCGCCTTTCGCGTGCCGCAAATGGCCCCGCGGCCCGAAACATCGTTCTGGTCCATGGGCTGTTCGCGGACGGATCCTGCTGGTCCGAGGTGATCCCGCGCTTGCAGGCCGTGGGGCTGAACGTGACCTCGGTGCAGAACCCCCTGACAACGCTTGAGGATGCGGTGGCGGAGACCCAACGCGTCATCGACCGGCAGGATGGGCCGACAGTGCTGGTCGGACATTCGTTCTCCGGCATGATCGTGACGGAGGTCGGCGTCGATCCAAAAATATCGGCTGTCGTCTACGTCGCGGCGCGGGCCCCGGACGGGGGAGAGGACTACACGGCGCTGGCCAAGACGTTCCCCACGCCGCCCGCCTCGGCGGGCATCATCTTCGACGGCGACGAAGGAAGACTGACCGAGGCTGCGTTCCTGCACGATTTCGCCGGCGACCTGCCCGAGGCCCGGGCGAGGGCGCTCTATGCGGTCCAGGAGCCGTTTCACAAGGCGCTGCTGACCGGCAAGACCAACCACGCCGCCTGGCGTTCGAAGCCGAGCTTCTATGCGGTTTCGACGGAAGATCGGACGATCAATCCCGATCTTGAGCGGTTCATGGCCAAACGCATGGGAGCGACGACGATCGAGGTGAAGGCGAGCCATCTGTCGCTCATCTCGCATCCTCAGGAGATCACCGACCTCATTCTGCAAGCTGCCGGCCGTACGTGAGCGCCTCGCGAGGCGGAGGGCGGGTGTCGGTCGCCACAAATACGGTCTCGCCTCCTTGACGGCGTTCGCCATGATCGCGCCCGAAACTCCATCGGCCCCAGGACGACCGAGCCGGACTATCGGGTCGAGGACTCCTCGAGCCCAAGCGCGACGTGAACGCTTTCGACCTCGCCAAACTCCGCATGGCCCGCTCGACCGGAAATGGCGGTCTTAGCCACGATTCGCGAAAACCAGGAGTGTCGCGAACGCGCTCCGCAATTCCTTGCTGAAAAATAGAATTCTTGCTATTCTCCTTCTCTTTCAGGCCGTTGTTCGGCATTTCGACAGGAGGACCAAGTCCGCCCGGGTGCAAGCGCCGTCGTGCACCGCGGCTGCGGTCGTCTCCCGTTGCTAAGTAACAATAATGGTTTATCTGGATAAGTTTAACAAAAACGCAAAGTCGACATCGGCAAAGGGCGCTCGGAGTGTGGTCAACCGCGGAGCTCCTGAGCGCTGGACGCCAGACCCGAAGCGGGTCGTCGTCCGTTGCGGAAAGATCGCGCCGCCGAGCGAAAGATGCTGGGTGGGATGGGTGGGACGGAAAAGTCGCTGCAAGCGTTTGGAATCGCTGAAAACCGCGATGGAAATTGCACCTGAGCGAGGGCGCTGGAAAGTCCCCGCGGATGTCGTCGGCCGGCGATTGTCCTCGGACGCCGCGAAACCAAAGCTCGCTCCCCTCCGTATTATATTGGTGTCAGCCCACCTGTGTATGGGCTTCAGCCAAACGCTATGGAGACATGCCTATGTGCCGTTTAGAGAACCGCGACAGCATGCGCTCAGCTTCGCTCCTTGCGCGTCGCGATCTCGACGCCCGGCTTGCGCCGCTCGACCGTTACGGCCTTCGGGGTCTGAGCTCCGCGCTTGTCCTAGGCCTCGTCGCCCTCGTGGGAGCGTCAAGGAGCGCGCTTTTCCCGGTCGTCAGCAGAGCGGCGAATTGCGGAGACTGCCGCAGAACGGCCGGCTCCGGTCATCCCGCCCGCTCGATCAGCGCCATTGCGGCCAGGGGATTACGCACCTTGAAGCCGCTGATGACATAGAGGAAGACGTCGCGCGCCGACGTCTGCGGCTGCGGCGCGAGCGTCTCGAGGTCCGACGAGGCGCCCCTGGCCCAGGCCGCGGCGCGCTTCGCCCAGAGATCGAGCGCGCTGGCCGGATAGCCGGCGTCTTCGGTTTCGGTCGTTCCCATGATGCGCGCATAGACGAACGGGGCGGTGACGTCGGCGATCTGCGGGTATTTGCTGTCGCCTGCGATCACGACCGCGACGCCATGCTCGCGCGCGAGCGCGATGAACTCGGGGTGACGAAAACTGGCGTTGCGAACCTCGACGGCGTGACGGATCGTGAGCCCGTCCACCGAGCGGGGGAGGAGCTTGAGGAACGCGCCGAAGTCGTCCGGATCGAAGCGCTTCGTCGTCGCGAATTGCCAGTTGACCGGACCGAGCTTCGCCTTGAGCTCGGTCACGCCGCTCTTGAAGAACCGCTCGATCGAGGGGGCCGCTTCCGCCAGCACCCGGCGGTTCGTCGCGAAGCGCGTGCCCTTGACCGAGAAGACGAAATCGTCAGGCGTCGCGTCGCGCCATTTGATGAAGCTCTCTGGCTTTTTGGAGCCGTAGTAGGTGCTGTCGATCTCGATCGAGGTGAGCTTGCGGCTCGCGTATTCGAGCTCGCGGGCGTGGGGCAGGCCCTTGGGGTAAAAGACGCCGCGCCACTGCTCATAGCTCCAGCCGCCGACGCCGATCCTGATCTTCAACGACACGTCTCGAGCCATGCTCGCCTCCCACGGTCGACGCCTTATAGCATTCGCCCTCAAAAATTCTTCGGGTCGTGTCACACTTCGCGAATCTGTCTCGTCTTGTCCTGCGACACGTCCCTTGACCCATGGAGATGAAGATGACCCCAAGGTTGAACCCGTTTTCTGCTGCGCCGGCGCCGATGAAAGCGTGGCTCGAGTACGGCCAGAGCGTGACCAGGCTCGGCCTGGAAGAAAGCCTGATGGAGCTGGTGAAGATCCGCGCGTCGCAGATCAACGGCTGCGCCTTCTGCCTCGACATGCATAGCGCCGCCGCGCGCAAGCAAGGGGAGACGGAGCAGCGCCTCTACCTGCTCGACGCCTGGCGCGAATCCCCGCTCTACAGCGAGCGGGAGCGCGCGGCGCTGGGTTGGACCGAGGCTCTGACATTGCTGCCCGAGACTCGCGCGCCCGATGACGTCTATGGCGCGCTCAAGGCGCAGTTTTCCGAAGAGGAGCAGGTGACGCTCACCCTGCTGATCGTCGCCATCAATGGCTGGAACCGGATCCAGGTCGGCTTCCGCGCCGTTCATCCGCTCGAGGAGCGCCGAGCGGCCTGATGGCGGCGACGTCCAGCCAGATCGCAGCGGCGACGTTCGACCCGCTGCGCCCGCGATTGATCCGCATCGCCTATCGCATGCTTGGATCGGTCGCGGATGCAGAGGACGTCGTGCAGGACGCGTTCCTGCGCTGGCTCGATGCCGATCGCGACGCGGTCCGCGAACCGGAAGCGTATCTGCGCCGCGTCGTCACGCGCCTCTGCCTCGACCAGTTGAAGTCGGCGCGGCGCCGGCATGAAACCTATATCGGACCCTGGCTGCCGGAGCCATGGGTCGACCCGGAGGACGAGATCGACGATGTCACGCTGCCGCTGATGCTCGCGCTCGAGCGTCTGTCGCCGCTGGAACGCGCCGCGTTCCTGCTCCACGACGTGTTCGGCGTCGGCTTCGAGGAGATCGCCGAGACAATCGGCCGCGACCCGGCGGCGTGCCGCCAGCTCGCCAGTCGCGCAAGGACCCATGTCCGCGCCGCGCGTCCCCGATTTCCGTTGTCCAGGGAACGGGGCCTCGAGATCGCGGCGGCGTTTTTCTCGGCTTCCCGCAACGGCGACATGCATGACCTGCGGTCGCTTCTGGCCGCGGACGTCACCATGTACGCCGATGGCGGCGGCAAGAGGCCGGCAGCGACGCGGCCGATCGTCGGCCTCGACGACGTCATTCGGTTCCATGCTTCGCTGGCGCGCATCTTCGCCGCGAAGACGTCGCGGATCGAGCGGTACTGCTTCATCAACGGCCTGCCGGGCTTCGTTACGATCGAGCAGGACGGCGCGCAGACGACCGCGCTCGAGATTGAAGACGACAAGATCGTCGCGATCTATGTCGTCCGTAATCCGGACAAGCTGCGGCGACTTGGCGACCAATCCGTCCATTGACCGCAAGCGGGGTCAGACACAGTTGTACAATGTCCGTTAGCATTGAAATTATAGGTCGGACGCTTATGTGTGGAACGTGAATAAGCAGATTGGAAACAACATACGCCACGCTTCGGAGACCAACATGGTAAGCTCGCATCATGTCATTTGCGGCGGCGAGCGCCCGGTTCCGTCGCTGATTGTCAACGACCTCTGCGCGCAGATGGCGACGCTCAACCGCTATGGCCTTCCCAAGGTCAGCGCTGCGCTGGCAGACGGGCTTCGCGCGCTCATGGGCGCGTCGCGCACCGCGGTCGGTTCGGTCAGCGGCTGCAGCAGGACCTAATCTCACTTTCGCCCGACCGACGCGACCCGGCCGGCAGTCAATTCGACGAGATCGGCAGGGGTAAGGCGGAAGACCGCGTTCGGGGTCCCCGCCGCTGCCCAGATCTCGCCGAAGGCCATTAAAGCCTCGTCGACAAGCACGAGCGACTCGGTTTTGTGACCGACCGGCGGGACGCCGCCGATCGAAGAGCTGGTCGCCTCGCGCACGAAATCGGCGTCGGCGCGCCCGATCGGCGCGCCGACCAGAGCCGCGATCCTTTTCTCGTCCACCCGGTGCGCGCCCGAGGCGACAACGAGCACGGGCTGGCCGCTTTGCGCGCGAAAGACCAGCGACTTCGCGATCTGCGCGACCGTGCAGCCGATTGCGCTCGCCGCGTCCTCCGCTGTGCGGGTGCTGGCGTCGAACTCGAGCACTTCAAAGCGCTCCCCGAGCGCGGCCTGAACCTTGAGAGCTGAGGGGGAGCTAGCGGGCTTCATGTCGCGGGTCCTCGACTGCTGCCTCGACCACAGGAACGGGCGCCTTGCACTCCGGGCGCTGGCGGCCTTGCGTCCGCAAAGCCTATTGTCCGAGCACGCGCCTCCGCCAGTCGATGATCGTCGCATTGACCTCGTCGGGCTTTTCTTCCTGCGTCCAGTGGCCGCAGCCGAGCACGAGATGCTTCGTCAGATTGGGGACGAGAGCGTCCATGCCGGATGAAGGCAGCTGTGTCGGATCCAGTTCGGCCGTGATCATGAGGGCCGGCGCATGCACAGTCCGGTCGCGACCGGCCGCGTTTCCCCAGTTGCGGGTGATGTTGCGATACCAGTTGATCCCGCCGGTGAAGCCGCTCCGTTTGAAGGCCTCGACGAAGACTTGTCGCTCCGCCTCTGACATGATCGGCCGTCGGCTGTCTGCAGCCGAGTCGAAGGCCTGAACGAAGCCGATGTAATCCTGGTCGGCGCCCGGCCCTGCGCCGCCGGCTTCTTCGCCCGGCGGGACGGGACCGCGAAGAAGCGCGTCGAACAGCCTGTCGACATTCTCGGCGAGGATCCGGTCCGGCTCGCGGCTGTCCTGGAACTGGACGATATACATGCGCTCGCCGAACCTCGCGCGCAGCATCGATATGGGATCGGCTGGCGCGCGCTTCACATGCGGCGAGTTGAGCGAGACGACGCCCGCGACCCGGTCCGGGTAGCGCAGAGCCGTCTCCCACACGACATAGCCGCCCCAGTCGTGGCCGATGACGATCGCCCGGTCGATCTCGAGATGATCGAGGAGCCCGATAACGTCGCCCGCGAGGCGGTCGATGGAATAGGCCTCGATCTCAGACGGACAGTCGCTCGCGCCGTAGCCGCGCTGATCGAGCGCGATGGCGCGAAACCCGGCCCCGCTCAGCCCCTTGATTTGGCGGCGCCAGGTGAAGGCGATCTCCGGCCAGCCGTGGCAGAGCACGAAAGGGGTCGGATCGTCCCGCAGCCCAGCATCGTAGAAGGCCAGCCGGACGCCGTTCGCCTCAGCGAACCGAAGGGGCGGCATCTCCATCATCGCGAGCGCTCCTTGCGCCTTCTGCTCTTGAGTTTACGCCGGGACCACTCGTCGCGTCTCCTCCCCAACCCGGGTCGCGCTTGCGCGCGCCCGGGCGCAAGCTCTTGTGGGGGAGGACAAAGGAGGGGGGGCGCGCCATCCTGAGTCGAGTAGACCGTTTCGAACATGACGAATATCCAGAATCCGTGCGACCCCCCACCCCAGCCGCCCCCGCAAGAGGGGGCGGGTGCGCTTGCGACGCCATCGATTCAACCGACATGCCGCAGGCTCTAGCGCTCATCCAGCATGGGCGCGCGCTTCGTACTCGCGCAAGTCCTTTTTCGAGATCTTGCCGACCGCGGTCTTAGGCAATTCGTCGCGCAGCTCCAGCGCGCCGACCATTTCGTGTTTGCCGAGCCGATCTTTCAGGAACGCCTTCAATTCGTCGAGCGTCAGCGGCGGCGCGCCGGCCTTCAGCTTGACGAAGGCTTTGGGTGTCTCTCCGCGATAGGCGTCGGGAATGCCGATGACGCTGACCTCCTCGACTGAAGGGTGCTGGTAGATCGCCTCCTCGATGTTGCGCGGATAAACGTTGAAGCCGCCGCAGAGCAGCATGTCCTTGGTGCGGTCGACGATATAGACGAAACCGTCCTCATCCATGATCCCGACATCGCCGGTGCGGAAGAATCCGTCCGGCGTCATCGCATTTGCAGTTTCTTCCGGCTTCTTCCAGTAGCCCTTCATCACGTTCGGGCCCTTGATGCAGATTTCGCCGCGCTCGCCGCGGGCGACCTCGCGATCGGGGTTGGCGACGTCGATGAATTTCAACTGAATGCCGGGGATTGGAATCCCGCACGAGCCGGGCTTCACCGGCCCGGTGCGCGGGGTGAACGTGCCGGTCGGCGACGTCTCGGTCATCCCCCAGCCCTCAGTCAGCCGGCAGCCCGTCAGCCTTTCGAAGCCCTGCTGGACGGTGAGGGGCAGGGGGGCGCCGCCCGAGGAGCACAATTTGAGCGAGGAAAAATCCATCGTCTCGACGCCGGGCAGGTTGAGGATCGCGACGTGCATCGTCGGCACGCCGGCGTAGACGGTGATCTTTTTGAGGACGATGTCTTTCGCCGCCGCCGCCGCATCGAAACGTGGATGAAGGACAAGTTCGGCGCCGAGGCGAAACCCGAGAATGAGGATCACCGAGAGCGCGTAGATATGGAAGAGCGGCAGGACGCAGAGGGTGCGCTCTTTGCCTTCCTCCAGTGCGGCCGTTTCGGTGTGCGCCGTCGTCTCCATATATTGCGCGCAGGCGGCGGTCAGATTGGCGTGGGTCAGCATCGCGCCCTTGGGCGAGCCGGTGGTGCCGCCGGTGTATTGGATGACCGCGAGAGCGTCCTTGGGATCGCCGAGCGGATGGGCCTCGAAGCGGCCGTCATTGTCGAGAAGATCGAGAAACGGGGTGCGACGCTCGTCAGACTTGACATCGGACAACATTCCGGCGGCGCGCATATGCGCCTTGACAGGCCCGGGCGCGAGCGCCCACCCGGCGAACTCCCCGACGATGAGCCTCTTCAGCCGGGTCGAGGCGAGCAGCTTCTCGGCCTGCGGATAGAGTGAGGCGACGTCGAGGGTCACGAGAATGTCGGTCTCGCTGTCCTCGATTTTGAATTCGAGCCCGCGCAGAGCCTCGAGCGGCGAATAATTGACGATCGTTCCGCCCGCCTTCAGGACGCCGAAGAACGCGATCACATAGTGGGGCGTGTTCGGCAGATAGAGGCCGACATGCACGCCTGGCCCGACGCCGAGTTTTTGGAAGCCCTTGGCGGCGCGGTTGGCGAGGCCCTCGAGTTCCGAATAGCTGATGCGCCTGTCCATGAACTGGAGCGCCGGGAGCGGTCCGAATCGCTCGGCGGCCGTGTCGAGCACGCTCTGGATGGAGGAGATGTCGAGCGGCGCGTCCCAGCGCACGCCGGCCGGATAAGACTTGATCCAGGTCTCAGCGTTCATCGGCTCCTCGCGTTTCCTGCCGCTTTTGACCGGCGCTCGTCGCCGGATTGCCGCTGAACGTTTGGCGCATTCGCTCGAACCGTCAAGCCCGGCCGACCGCGGGCGGGAATCATTCGCCGGATTCGTTGCGCCGGCCCCTCCCGGCGTGCAGGATCGCCCTGAAGTGGGCGGGACGGCGTTCCCTGGAGGAATTGAGAGATGGCCAACGACAAAGCTCCGGTTTGCGCCGTCGTCGGCGTCGGTCCCGGCAACGGCGAGGCGTTCGCCCGGCGGTTCGCGGCGGACGGCTACGCCGTCGCGCTGCTGGCGCGGCGCGCGGAGCTGAGCGAGCGGCTGGCGAAGGAACTGCCGCGCGCCAGGGCCTATGGCTGCGACGCCGGCGATACGGCCTCGGTCGAGGCGGCGTTCGGGCGGATTCGCGCCGATCTCGGCGACGTCGACGTGCTCATTTTCAACGCCGGATCGGGCGTCTGGGGCACGATCGAGGACGTGTCGCCGGAGGATTTCGAGCGGGCGTGGCGGGTCAACGCGCTCGGCCTTTTTCTCGCCGCGCGGCAGGCGATTCCCTCGATGCGCCGGCGCGGGCAGGGGGCGATCATCGTCGTCGGCGCGACCGCGTCGCGCCGGGGCGTCGCCGGGACGGCCGCGTTCGCGCCAGCGAAGATGGCGCAGAAGGCGCTTGCCGAATCGATGGCCCGGCATCTCTGGCCGGCGGGAATCCATGTCGCGCTCATCGTTGTCGACGGCGGGGTTCGGTCGGCGGCCGCGCTGGCGCGCTCGCCCGGCCGGCCGGAAGACGCCCTCATCGCGCCCTCGGGCATAGCCGACATCGCCGCCGCGCTCGTCCGGCAGGACCGCTCGGCCTGGAGCTTCGAGGTCGAGGCGCGGCCTTATGCCGAGAAGTGGTGAGGAAGAGGCACACCAATGCGGCCGTGAGGTAGTGTCCTAATTTGAAGTTCGCTCGACCAATTCCAGAGAGCAAAAATGCCCAATCTTGAAGCCCAATTCACCGAAGCCATGTTCGACATTTACAGGCGCGCCAAGGCGGAAGCGAAATACAACGCAACCATCTTCTTACAGATGATAACCGATGACGGTGGTCGCAGGACCGCGAAGACGCTCATAAACGCTCCGCGGCCTTCGGATGGATACACGGCCCTCTATCTTCGAAAGCGGCTCGACCTGACCGTAGAGGCCGTCGTCGTGGAGCACCCACAATGGCACCCACTATTCACGCCAGAGGAAATTGAAAAAGCGGCGAAGCGGCTCCGGGCTTATAGCTACGTGCCAAAGTCGGCCCCAAAATCAAATTAGGACATTACCCGCGCTTGACTCTCTCTTGATTTACGGTCATCATTTGTTTAAAGATCGTCGATTTGAACGATCATCGGGAGGAAGCACATGACAGCAAAACTCTTTCTGACAATTACAGCAGTCCTCGGAATTTTGTACGGGCTGGCGTTTGTGTTCATTCCAACGCAGATGGCGCCGATCTATGGCGTCCCGGTCGAGCCTCATACCACTCTCGAGGTCCAGTTCTTCGGCTCCGCGCTGATATGGATCGGCGTCGTGTCCTGGCTTGCCAGGGATTTTCGCGATTGGGACGCGGTCAGGGCCGTGCTGATCGCGACCGTGGTTGGCTCCATTGTCGGCGGCGGCGTCAATCTTCTGGGCACGTTCCAGGGGCTTCTTAACGGCATGGCGTGGAGTTCCACCGCGATCTACGCTCTGCTGCTGATCGGAGCTCTCTATTGCCTCTCGGCGGGACCCGAAGCCAGCGGGCTCGCGGCGGGGCCTGCGCGATCAGCCTAAGCCGCCGGATGGATGTATCAGGTCGACCAGCCTGTCGGACATCGCGGGCCGGTTCGCAATGACTTGTGCCACGGTTTAGTTTTGCTTAACTTTTCATTCTAGAATCGGCTCGCCTGATATGCCCCTGATACACCCCTGATACACCCCTGATAGGCTGATAGGCTCCTGAAGGCCCCTGTTATCGTCCTGTTCCGGCGCGGCGCCGATTGTACCGGCAGTTTTGCACAAGCCGCTGGAAACGAACGGCTTTCATGGATCGGAGCCGGCGCGGAAGGCGGCTCTCCGCCGGTTTTCGCCCTGCGAACAGGCCAAAACAGGCGGGACGCTGTCGCTCGGACGTCAAGCGCGGCTACTCTTTCCAACCGCTCATCAGGCGATTACGGCCAGCAGTCCCGGAAGTTCGGCGAGCGTGCGGATCTCGAAATCCGGCGCGCCGGGCAGGCGCTCGCGCCGCTGGCCATAGCGGTTGCACCAAACCACGCGCATGCCGAAATCCGACGCGGCGAACGCGTCCCAGGCGTTCGAGGACTGGAACGAGATCGCCTTCGCCGGCAGGCCGAGCGTATCGAGCGCATATCGATAGACTTTTGGGTGGGTCTTGAAGACGCCGACGGCCTCGACCGAGAGAACCGCGTCGAAAGCGTCGGCGAGCCCGGCGCGGAAGACAAGCGCATCCAGCATCGCGCGCGACCCGTTGGAGAGAATGGCGGTTCTGAACCCGCGCGCGCGTAAGGCGCGGAGGACCTCGGGAACTTCGGGAAACGGCTCGAGCCCGAGATAGAGATCCATCAGGCTTTCGCGCAATGATCTGTCCAGCCCGAGCGTGTCGAGCGCGAAATCGAGGGCGTCGCCGGTGACCTGCCAGAAATCGGCGTAACGGTTCTGCAAAGTGCGCAGCCATGTGTACTGCAGCTGCTTGTCGCGCCAGAGCGCCGTCAGCGCCGCGCGTTTCTCCTCAGGCACATCGGCTGCGCGCGCTGCGGCGGAGCCGAAGTCGAAGAGGGTGCCATAGGCGTCGAAGACGCAGGCGCGAACGCCTTCGAGGCGTTGCAGCGGCGGGCCGGTCATGAGCGCCTCACGAACGCGGACGTTTCAGGGCCTGGGCGCCGGTCTGACGCCGGCTGCGCTGCGGCCGCCATTAACGTTGCGCTGAAGCATGCGCGAGCTGCCCTTCCAGAAGTTCGATGCGCTTCTGAAGCGTCTCGCGATCGACGGACGCATAGGCGATCTCCGCATCGCGGGCCAGTTTAGTCAAGAGTTCGCGCTCGTTGCTGTCCAGGTCGGTTCCGATCACATGGCTGCCGTAGAGCGCAACGGCGAAACAGCGCCGTGGATTGCTGACCGGAACGCCCAGAACGGGTCGCGCCAGATCGTTCGGAAAGCGCGGGTCGGAAGGATCGATGCCGCCAATTCCGTCGAGCGCGAAAGCGCCGCCATGGAGTTTCCCGGCAAGCAGCCGGCCGGCGCTAGAGAGCGTGTCGGCGTTCGTGGCTTCCCATGCGGCGCCCGCGCGCCGCCGGAAATCGCCGTTCTCTTCGCGAAAGACGGCAGCCGAGGCGAGGCCGAGCACGTGCATCGGCTCCTCCACGAGCATGCGCTCGATTTCGGCGAGACCGTCGGCGCGCTGAATCGTCAGGCCGACAGCGCGGAGGTGCTGCTTGGCGCGGTGAAAGTTCCGGTCGAAGAGCCGGTCCACCAGCTCCGTCGCGAACTCGTGCGCGCGCGAGATCGCGAAGACGAAAACCGAGGCGACCAGCACCCACGCCCACTCGGGCAGCTGCGTCAATTCGTTGATCGCGCTCATCTCTTCATGGATGAAGTAGGCCGGCACGCTGAGCAGCAGTCCCAGCGCGGTCGCGCGGCGGAGCGGAATCCAGACGCTGACCACCGTCGGCCGCCGCACCGCCTCCACGACGAACAGGCACAAGATCCCGTTGATGAGGTAGAAGAGGCCCGAGACGTCTTCTGAGATTGCGACGCCAAAGAGACTGTTGGGCAGCGAAGTTTCCTGGGTGAGTTCGGCGATCAGATAGGCCGGCAGGCCAATCAGGCAGCCCCAGATCACCCAGCGGATCCGCTGGTAATCCCGCGGGCTCAGGTCCTTGCGACGACCAATCAGGATCGCGAGCGCGGCGACGCTGACGAAGAAGCCGGCCAGAACCGAGCCTTGCATCGCCCATTCGGTTGGGTAGCCGAACACGCTTCCGAGACTCGCGAACGACACTAGGAGAAGGATGATGAAAATCGCTGGCAGCGCGCGCTCGATGAGCCGCCACCGGCCCTCCGTCCGATCCACCGGGACCCGCAGCGCAAACAGGAGGAGGCCGGTGTAGCCTGCAGCCTGCAAAAGGCAGCTCATTATCGCTTGCGTCAGCATCGCCTGCGGCCATTGCTGCAGCCAGGCGTAGAACTGGAACGACTGGCCGGGATTGAAACTCATCGCATAGGCGAAGAAGCCCCAGGTCATGGCGCCCGGGCGCAGCCACACGAGGTATGCCGCGCCGAGCACTACGAGAATGCCGGCGACTTGGGTCAGCAGCAGCACGAGGTCGACCGCGATGCTGGGCGGGCGCTGCTGTGCGATCAGAGTCACTTGGCGAGCCGGGCTATCGGGCGTCGGCTCCAGTAGCAGCGTCCCCTCCCGGCCGGGCGCAACGTAGGTGTACCCACCCCAGAGCGCGAGATTGGTGGCGCAGAGGTTCGTATCGATGGGGGAGCAGCGCATGCCGTAGAGGTCGAGGCGATCGCCGGGACGCAAGCCCGCCCGCCACGCGGGCGAATCCTCGTCGTGCCCGAACTGAGCGCGCACGTCGTAGATGAGCCCGTCGGCGTTCGTCGCCAGCCCGAAGGCGCCGAGCGGGCGCACGATCCGGATGAGATCGGGCGCGATCATCGCGAGCGCATAAAGCGTCAGCAGCGCCAGCAGGATGCGACCGCCGAGGCTGGCGCCGTTCCCGTCATCCATCGGCCGATTTCACCTCCGCCACAAGGAGCAGAATGCTAGCCGCGGCGCAGGTCTTTGTACATGAGGCGGGTCGCGTCGTAGCGGTCCTCGAACGCATCGCGGGCGTAGGAAGGGATTGCGCCGGCGAACTCATAGCCGAGCGACCGGTAGAGCGCCTCCGCGGCGTCGCCCGCAGTGTCGAGGGTGAGGAGCCAGCGGTCCGCCGCACGCGCCTGGCCTTCGATCTCCGCCATCAGCGCGCGCGCGACCCCGGCCCGGCGAAACGGCGGATCGACCAGCACCTTGGACACCTCGGCGTGATGGCGCTTGCTCGGCATCGAGTCGAGATCGAGTTGCGCCGTTCCGGCGATGTCGTCGTCGAGGCTTGCGATGAGGACGAGCCGGCTCCCTGCGGCGTGCGGGGGCGCGACCCTGTCGCGCCAGTACGCGTGCGCCTCGCCAATGTCGAACGGCAGGACGAAGCCGACGCTCGCACCGTCATGCACGCAGGCGTGCAAGATCTCGGCGAGACGCCCGGTCGCCTCGCCGAGCGAGGCCGGGTCGAGTGCAGCGATGGCGATGGTCGGAGCGGGCATCGGTTTCACCTCAACGCAAGAACGTAACGCGCCGCGCGGCGTCCCAATGCGCGGAAGCGGCTCGCCCCGAAAAGCTTGTAACGGAGACAGTCGCCGGCGCTCAGGCGATGAACATTTCCTTCAATCGTGAGTTCGAGCGCGCCCTCCAGCAGATAGAGATGATGCTCGAGTCCCGGGCGGGGCGGCAGCGGATAGTCGATCATCGCTCCGGCCGGAAGCTCGCATTGCAGCAGTTCGCAATCGAATTCGGGCGAGGGTGGCGAGACCGACCGGCGGCGAAATCCCGTCGCCGGATCGACCCATTCCCGCTGATCGGCGCGGTCGACGAGCGCCGGTCCGCCGGCTTCGACCTCGGCGATGAGGCGCGAGAAAGTCAGGCCGTGCGCGCCCGCCAGGCGCCCGAGCACTGATGCGGTCGGGCTCACGTCCGCGTTCTCGATGCGCGAAAGCGAAGCGCGGCTGACGCCGCTCAGCGCGGAAAGTTCGTCGAGCGACCATCGCCTCGCCTGCCGCAAATTGCGCAGGCGCTCCGCCAGGCGCAGGTCCTCGCGGGTTGCCGTCTCTTGTTCCATATACGAAAAATAATCCCGTAGATGAAATGCCGTCAAGACGCGGTGCTACCGCTCGCGCGCACGGCGGCTGATGGAGCTGCCATCACCTCAGCCTCACCGGAACGATCTCGACTGTCAGCTGCACCTCGTCGCCGAGCCCGTAATAGGAATACGCGGGCCGCGAGACCTGTCTGAGGAACAGGAACAGGTTGAGCCGCATGCGCTTGAATACATTGCTCCTGCGCGGCGGCAGCAGGTTCTCCTGCATGACGTGCACGATCCACTGGTGGGGGTCGCTCGGCAAGTCGATCTCGTGATGCCGGGCGAGCTCCTCGAGCGTGTGCTCGACATTCGGCTCCTCGAGAAAGCCGAAGGAGAGCTCGACGCCGATGACGTTGCCCTTCTGCTCGTTGCGGTCGAACGCCGTCACCCGGTAGCGGCTGCCATGGATATAGGGCGTCTTCTTGTGGGCGACCTCAACGAAGATGAGGTTTCGCGGCAGCACGCCGGTGCGCTCGGCGATGAGACGAATGAGCAACGGGGCCCGGTCGCGCAGCGAACGCAAGGGGCGCGGCGACATGATGAGCGCGTTGCGTTCCAGGTATCGGCCGCTCGAGCGGTGCAGCGAGACGACTTCGCCCATCGTCATCGTGGCCTTGGCGTTCTGTGCCGCGTAGGTCGCCTTGCGGCCCCAGCGCCAGGTCGCCATCGCGGCGAAGGCGACGCTTCCGACCGCGATCGGCACATAGCCGCCTTCGAAGAGCTTCAGCAAGCTCGCGGCGAAGAACGCTGCGTTCAGCGCCGTCAGCGGCCCCCAGACGAGCGCCGTCATCGTTGGGCTCCAGCGCCATTCGCGCAGCGCGACCGAAATCATCGCGACCGAGGTGATCACCATCACGCCCGAGACCGCCAGACCATAGGCCGCCGCCAGCGACGCGCTCGAGCCGAACGTGAAGACGAGCGTCACGCATCCGATGAGCAGCATCCAGTTGACGACCGGGATATAGACTTGGCCCTCCTGCGCGTGATGGGTGTGCTCGATGTCGAGCCGCGGAAAGAGGCCAAGACGGATCGCCTGCGACACGAGCGAGAATGCGCCGGAAATGAGCGCCTGCGAGGCGATGATCGTCGCTGCGGTGGCAAGGACGACCATCGGCATGACGAGCCAATGCGGCACGAGCGCAAAGAAGAGCTTGTCGTCGGGGACCGGGGCGCCGCCCATCCTATAGGCGCCCTGCCCGAGATAGTTGAGCAGTAGAGCCGGATAGACGACGGCGAACCAGGAGAGGCGGATCGGCAGCGCGCCGAAATGGCCGACGTCGGCGTACATCGCCTCGCCGCCGGTGACGACCAGCATCAGCGCGCCGAGGATCAGGAGCGCTTCAACGAGATGGGCGCGTCCGAGGAAGGCCAGCCCGTGGACCGGGTTGAAGGCGGCCAGAATTTCGGGATTCGCCGCAATCGCGGCTGCGCCGAGCGCGCCGACGCCAATGAACCAGACGAGAATGACCGGCCCGAACACGGCGCCGACGCCGGATGCGCCTTTGAACTGGATGGCGAAGAGCGCAACAAGGAGCCCGAGCGTGATCGGGACCGCGAGGCCTGCGAGGCTCGGCATTGCGACCCCGAGGCCTTCGACCGCCGAGAGCACGCTGATCGCAGGCGTGATCATCCCGTCGCCGATCAGGAGGCCCGCGGCCGCGATCAGCGCCCAGAGCAGCATGCGCGAGCGGCGGTCGGCCCGGTCGTGCAGGAGGCCGTAGAGCGCAAACACCCCGCCCTCGCCATCGTTCTGCGCGCGCAGGACGAGGACGGCATACTTGATCGCGACGATCAGCGTCAGCGTCCAGATGACGAGCGAAACCGCGCCGAGCGCGTCCTCGGGCTCGTGCGACGGTGCGACGCGAAAAATCTGGTCCATTGCATAGAGGGGCGAAGTGCCGATGTCGCCGTAGACGACGCCGAGCGCGCCGAACGCCAGCGCCCCGACGCCGCCGTGCGGTGCGTGACCGCTGGCCTGTTTAGCGGCCTGGTGGTGAGGGGATCGATCGGCGATGAGCGACATGGAGCCGGGTGTATTCTTGCTATTCTGCAATGGGAATCCGCGATGGGCAACGCGACACATGCGCCCAGGCCCGACCTTCGTGCCCCCTCGTGTCCTTGGTGGTGAAATGGTCGGCCACAAAGGATACGAAGGGGCACGACGACAGGGGCGCGAGCGGATGGACAACGCTGGCGCCGCGGGCGCCGGGCCACGCTCCCCAGTCTGAGTGACCTGGAGCGATGCCTTTGCGCCGCCGGGCTTGCGGTGGAGAACGCGTTGGTATATCCGCCGGCGTTTCGCAAATGGAGAAAACCCTTGGCCGAGGCCGCGTCGCTCAAACCGATCAACTGGACCAACGCGGTGACGCTTCTGAGCGTCGCCATTCTGGTTGGCACCGAGCTCATCGGCGCCGGCGCCGCCGCCGGCTGGGCGATCGGCGGCCTATTTAATCTCGGCGAGACGATCACCCACGCGCTCGAGGGCATCCTGATCCTGGCGGCCCTGACTGGGCTCTACTACTTTCTGCGCGCCGCCCTCGCGCACGAGCCGATCCGAGGCTGAAGCGGCCGTCTGCTGCTCATTTGCCCGCCTTCGGCGTGAGCGACGTCCCGTTCCATTCTGCGACCCAGTCCGACAGCATCGGCACGTAGTCTTCGCCATGACCGGTGGCGACGGCATGCGCGAAGGAATTGCGCACCGCCGCGCCGACCGGATTGGCGACGCCGAGCGCCTGGGCGAATCCGGCGAGGTAGCTGACGTCCTTGAGAGCGTTTGCCAGCGTGAAGCGATGCGCATTGCGGTCGCGCTCGATCACATACTTGCGAAAGGTCTGATAGAACGGGCAATCCATGCGTCCGCCGCTGATGACGCTGTCGAACACGGCCGGGGCGAGGCCGGCCTTGGCGCCGACCATGAGCGCTTCCGAATAGATTGCCGCATAGCCCATCGACAGGAAATTGTTGAGAAGTTTCATCGTGTGCCCGGTTCCGACCGGCCCGGTCTCCACCACGCGCCCGGCGAAGGCCTCGAGCACGGGCCGGGCGCGCTTGACCGCATCGGGGTCGCCGCCAACCATCACGTCGAGGGTGCCCTCCCAGGCGTCCTTCGGCGTGCGGCTCAATGGCGCGTCGATCAACGTCATGCCCTTGGGCGCGAGCGTCTCGGCGAGGCGGCGCGTCGAAGCCGGCTCCGACGTCGAGCAGTCGACGATGAGCAGCGACTTTCCCGCCGAGGCCAGCCCGTCCGGCCCCTGAGCCACCGCCTCGACCTGGGGCGATCCCGTCACGCAGAGGACGACGACGTCGCTGGCGTCCGCTACTGCTCGGGGCGAGGCGGCTTCCCCCGCACCACGCGCTTTCAAATCATCGACCGCCTCGCGCTTCCGGTGGGCGAGGACGGTGAGCGGCCAGCCCTTCTCGACGATATTTTTGGCCATGCCATGGCCCATGAGCCCGAGGCCGATGAACCCGATCCGTTCTTTCATGTCCAATGCGCCTCCCGAA
This sequence comes from Hyphomicrobiales bacterium, assembly GCA_019237205.1. Lineage (GTDB taxonomy): Bacteria > Pseudomonadota > Alphaproteobacteria > Rhizobiales > Beijerinckiaceae > Roseiarcus. Next base: position 17,782 of record JAFAHO010000213.1, on the reverse strand, counting down.
GTCGCCGCTCATTCTCGCCAACGCGCGGGCGACAGCAACGCTGGCGTTGCGGCCATTTGGCGAGGCCCGCCGTCCTGGCGCTCAATCCCCTTTGGGCTCATATAGGGTTCGGGACGCGGAGCGACCTTGGTCCTCACGGCATAGACCGACCGGCTCGCAGTCAGGAATAGCGTGCGGAAATCTTCGCCGCCCCAGGCAAGATTGCCAACGGGTTCGGGAACGCCAAGCTTGCCCATGAGTTGGCCGGACGTCATGTAGACCCAGACGCCGCCCGGCGCCGTCACCCAGATATGGCCCGCCTCGTCGCATTTCATGCCGTCGGGAGCGCCGGGCTCCGTATCCGAATGAATGCCGGAGGCGAAAACCTCACCCTTCGAAAGCGAGCCCTGGGCCGCGACGGCAAATACTCGGATCAGCGCCTGTTCGCTGTCGTTGACGTAGAGCCTCGTTTCGTCAGGCGAGAAACAGAGACCATTCGGCTGCTCGAACAGATCGCGCTCGACGAGGAGCTGCAGAACGCCGTCCGTTCTCACCCGATAGACGCCCTGGAATCCGAGCTGGCGCGGTCGCTCCACGCCGAAGCCTTTCATGCGGCCGTACCAGGGATCAGTGAAATAGATCGAGCCGTCGGAGCGCACACAAACGTCGTTGGGACTGTTCAGCTCCTTGCCCTCGAAATGGGAGGCGAGACTCTCGCGCCGCCCGTCCCGCCATTCGCGCACCACTAGGGACGTCGCATGTTCGCAAACGATCAGATTGAGGTCGGCGTCGTAGGTCATGCCGTTGCATTTGTTCGACGGACGCCGCACCTCGACCACGCCTTGAGCAGCGTCCCACCGCCGCCGGACATCGCCGGGCATGTCGGAAAAAAGCAGGTAATTGTCTAAGGGACGCCAGATCGGGCCCTCCGTGAACTTGAATCCGGTCGCGATCTGCGTCACCGGCGCGTCAAGATCGACAAGGTCTGCGAACGCCGAATCTACCGCGACATGGACCATGGCGGGGTCCCCGGTCACCCGGTCATTTTCCGCCCTTACGCAGCGACTCGATGCTCGACGGCCCGAGGCGCCAGTCTCGTGCGGCGATTTCCTCGAAAACGGCCCAGACGTCGCGCTTGGATACACCCGCAGCCTCGCTGATGACGCTCGTGACTTTTTCAGCGATCGTCGCCTTCTGGCGCTCGGGGTCGCTGGCGATGGGTTCGCGCACGATTTGGATGTTGACGAAAGGCATTTGCACCCTCGCGTTTTTCAGGTTGGGCTGCGTCAGCGAATGCACGGCTGTCGCCGTGCTGTTCGAGCGAGCCGATCCGCCGCTGCTAACATGTCAGCAGCGGGATTTCACGCGCAAAACCTTTGGCGTCAACAGGACGCGCTCGGCGCAGCCGCCGGGCGGCCTCACGACCTAGGACGACCTAGGCCACCGCCTTGCGCCTCGCGAGCTCAGCCCGTACGGCGGGCGCGACGACCGTGCCCAGAAGCTCGATCGAGCGCAGGATGGCGGTTTGCGGCTGCGCGCAGACCGCCATCTGCATGAGATATCGATTTTGGCCGAAGACCTCATATTGACCGAGGATCTTGGCGATCGCCTCGTCGGGCGTACCGACCATCAGATGTCCGCGCGGACCGCGGCCGATGTCGAACTGCGCGCGCGTGAGCGGCGGCCAGCCGCGTTCGCGGCCGACGCGGCTCATCACCTCGGCATAGGGCGCGAAGAACGCCTCGACCGCGGCCTCGGTCGTGTCGGCGAGAAAGCCGTGGCCGTTGATGCCGAGCAAAAGCGCGCCCGGCGCAACGCCCGCCCGACGTCCCGCTTCGCGATAGAGCGCCGCCAGCGGCGCGAATCGTGCAGGCTCGCCGCCGATGATCGCGATCGCCAGTGGCACGCCGAGCGCGCCGGCGCGCGTGACCGACTGTGGCGTGCCGCCGGACGCGATCCAGACGGGCAGGGGATCTTGCAGCGCCCGCGGGTAGATGCCCTCACCATTCAGCGGCGCGCGATGCTCGCCTCGCCAGACCGGACGAGCGTTCGCGCGGATCGCGAGCAGGAGGTCGAGCTTCTCGGCGAAGAGCGCATCATAGTCGTCGAGATTGTAACCGAAGAGCGGAAAGGATTCGATGAACGATCCGCGTCCGGCCATGATCTCCGCCCGTCCGCCGGAAAGCAGATCGAGGGTGGCGAATTGCTGATAGACTCGCACCGGATCGTCAGACGAGAGCACGGTGACGGCGCTGGTCAGCCGGATGCGCTTGGTGCGCGCCGCCCCGGCCGCCAGCACGACGGCCGGCGCCGAGACGGCGTAGTCGGGCCTGTGATGCTCGCCAAGCACGAAGACGTCGAGCCCGGCGCGGTCGGCGAACTCCATCTGCTCCAGAATATCGGCGAAGGTCTTGTCGACGCCGGCCGGCTCGCGGGTCAGCGGGTCGCGCCTGGTCTCGACGAAGGTGTAGACGCCGAATTCCATGCAAGGCCTCGATTATGTCTCGCCGCCTTGTTTCGGCCGCGTGGGCGCAATGATAGCATGGCGCATGCGAACGAGAGCACTGAAGCGCGCGACCGAGCCGTCCATTAGCCGATTTTCCGCGCCCGATCTCGCCGATGTTCCGAAGGACGTCCGCGAGCGGATCGAGGCGGTGCAGGAAAAGTCGGGCTTTGTGCCCAACGTCTTTCTCGCGCTCGCGCGACGCCCGGACGAGTTCCGCGCCTTCTTTGCCTATCATGACGCGCTGATGGAAAAGCCCGGAGGCTTGAGCAAGGCCGAGCGCGAGATGATCGTGGTCGCGACCTCTGGCCTCAACAATTGCCACTATTGCGTCGTCGCCCACGGCGCCATCTTGCGCATCAGGGCGAAGAATCCGATCATAGCGGATCAGGTCGCGATCAATTACCGCAAGGCCGACCTAACGCCGCGCCAGAGGGCGATGCTCGACTTTGCGCTCAAGGTCGCCGCGCGCTCGCAGGAGATCGACGAAACGGACTACGCGGCGCTGAGCGCCCGAGGTTTCACCGAGGACGACGCCTGGGACATCGCCGCGATCGCGGCCTTCTACGCCATGTCCAACCGGCTCGCGAACGCCTTCGCCATCCGGCCGAACGATGAATTCTACGCGATGGGGCGGGAGCCGCGCCGGTGAAGGGAATATCCCGCGAACCCGGCCGTCTTGTCGCCTGAGACACCCCTGCGTATGCAAAGAGCCAACCCTCGACAAGGCGACCATCCACCATGAGACTCTTCGGCCCACCCTTCATCCTCGCGGCCCTGACCGCATCGTCCGCCACGGCCATCGCTGCCGACACGTTTCCGCCGAGCGGCTCAGCGAAACTCGCGGCCTATGCGGTCTGCCGTTCGCTTGCCGTCGTCGACATGGGCCCCGTGGGCTCCCAGTCCTCGGCTGAGTGCACCGGCATCGTGAAGTCCAGGGACGAGTCGAAGCTCCTGGACAACCTCGCGATCCGCTGCCTCGAGGAGTCGAAGGCGCGACCCGACGGCTATAAGTTCTTCGGGACCTGCATTCAGACGGACGCCGACGGCGACAAGCTCTTCATGACCTACGAGGGTCCGGAAAGCGGCCCGGTCGAATGGATCGGCGGGACCGGCAAGTACAAGGACGTCGTGGGTTCGGGGATCTGGAGCGTAGCGGACGCGCCGGGCAACAACTCGAGCCTTTTCGCGTTCACGCTCAGTTACGACACGACGTGGACGCAAAAGGAGAAGTGACTCCCGGCCGTGCGGAACCGCCGCCGGTGGGGTTGCGTTGAAGTCAACGCGACCCTGCGATGAAAGCCCTGCGAGACAATTTTCGAACGATGCTTTCCCCCTATGGCGGAGCTGCAGGCCGGCGCCGCCGCAGGCGGCTGTTGTTCGTTCCAATAATATTGCTGGCAATATCGCTGATCGCTTTGCAAAAGCCAGCCATCGGCGGCCTCGCCGAAAACACTAAGTTTCACCCGGGAGTTGCGGCGGAACGGTACGCCTTGCCGATTTCGCCGCCTCTCGATCAGGGGGACTCGGATCTCTGCTGGGCCTTCGCGACGCTCAGCATGCTGGAGACGAACTACATGGTTCGGCATCCCGGCTCGCGAATTGAACTGTCGCGCGGGGCCTTGCAGTTCGATTCCGTTGCGGATCGTTTTCGGCGGCTCATTCGTCGCGAAGCGGGACGCCCGGAGGATGGCGGGCTTGCGGTCGAAGCGATCGCTCTCATTCGACAGAATGGCATCCTCGATCAGAGCGATTTCCACGATGTCGTGGATTCCGAGCCGATTTTTTCATCCATCGCACGGAAGCTCGCACGCCTTCCCAGCCCCGCGGACAAGGCAAGGGCGTTGGATCAGGAGCTGAAAGCAAGCCTCGGCGTCAAGCCGAGAACCACCCATCTCGACCGCAAAGCGGTAAGCCCGGAGCAGTTGGCCCGCGCCGTCCTCGGCGGCGAGGAATGGACCGAATTCGATCTGTCGCGCGACGGCGCCGAGGGTTGGGGACCCTCGCACGACCCGGACGCCCGCCCCGAGACGCGGGTTCGGTACGTCACGTTGGACACGATGATCGATCTCATTCACCAGTCTCTGGCGCGCGGCGAAGCCGTGGTTTGGGGCTCCGAAGATCATGCTCTCCTGATCTACGGAGCCGACTACGACCAGAGCGGCAAGCCTCTATCCTATCTGATCAAGGACAGTTTTCCCCCCTACACCTATCGCGCCGCCGCCAACACTATCCACCGCATGCTCAACGATGTGACTGTGACGCAGCCGGACTCCGTGGCGCGGACGATGTCAACCCGCCCCGACACGGGGGCTTTGCCCAAACCGTAGACCGCCTTGGCAACGACGGTTGTTTTGCTTATTCCATTCAGGTTGGTCTGTTCGGGGATTGTCTCGTGCTTTTTCTCGCCGAGAAGCGCGGCATGAGGGTGCTGGGAGTCCTCGCCGCGATCATCGGCGCCGGCGCCGCATTGGCGGCCGACACGGTGCAGACGGGCACGGCCGCCTATGGCGACTGGCGCACGGACGCTCCGGGCGTCAGGCGGCTCATCACGTCAGCCGATCTTCCTCCGCCGTTCGCGACGCTGTCGGCCGCCAATCCGTCGCGACTCGCGGCGCGGAAGCCCTCCGACGTTCCGAAAGCGCCGGAGGGGTTCTCGGTCGATCTCTTGGCCGAAGGCCTGGCGGTTCCGCGGGTCGTCCGCACGGCGCCGAACGGCGACGTTTTCGTCGCCGAGAGCGGGGCGGGGCGGGTCAGAATCCTCCGGCCGGATGGCGCGGGCGGGACGCCAGCTCAAGGCGCCGTGTTTGCGGAAGGCCTGGAGCAGCCGTTCGGCATCGCCTTCTACCCGTCCGACGGTCCGCATTGGGTCTATGTCGCGACGCCCGGCTCGGTTGTGCGGTATCCGTATCGGGACGGTGACATGAAGGCCTCGGGCCCCGCCGAGGCCATCGCCGAGTTGCCAAGCGGCGGTTCGCACTGGACGCGCGACCTTGCTTTCTCGCCTGACGACAGGACCCTGTTCGTCTCGGTCGGTTCCCGAACCAACGATGCCGAGGGCCTGGCCGCCGTCGCGGCTCGCCTGCTCGGCGCGTCGTGGGATAAGGAGCGGGATCGCGCCGACGTGTTGGCCTTCGATCCGGACGGAAGCCATCGGCGAGTGCTCGCGACCGGCATCCGCAACTGCTCAGGCCTCACTGTGCAGCCGGCGACCGGCGCCCTCTGGTGCGCGGTTAACGAGCGCGACGGGCTCGGCGACGATCTGCCGCCCGACTATGCGACGCGCGTCGTCGACGGCGCGTTCTATGGCTGGCCCTGGTACTACATCGGCGCGCACGAAGACCCGCACCACAAAGGCGAACGCCCCGACCTTGCCGCGCGGGTGACGTCGCCCGACGTTTTGTTCCAGCCGCATTCGGCCCCCCTCGGAATCACTTTCTACGAAGGCGATGCGTTTCCGCCGGACTATAAGGGCGATGCCTTCGTCGCCTTCCACGGCTCGTGGAACCGCTCGAAGCGCACCGGCTACAAGGTCGTGCGCCTCCTGATGAAGGACGGCAAGCCGACTGGAGTTTACGAGGATTTCCTTGTGGGCTTCGTCGCCAACGACGAAAGCGTCTGGGGCCGGCCGGTCGATGTTGCCGTGACGAAGGACGGCGCGCTGCTCGTCACCGACGACGGGGGCGGAGCAATCTGGCGGGTGAGGTGGACGGGGACCGCCGAGCATCCGCCGCGGGCTCAGAATTGATGAAAGCAGAAGAGTTGAACAGGGCGGGGCGGCAGGCGACGCCGGTTGCCGAAGAGATTTATCGTAGCCATGACCTTCTCGTCAGAGCCCGGACAGGCTACGAATCTCGAATTTGTGTCGTGACTTTCGACTCGTTCACCGACCGGCGCACCCTGGACCGCGAAGGCTTTGGCGAAGCATTCTTCGCTTTGCGCGAGGTCAACGCGATCCACGTTCTGTCGCGCGACAACGACTGGTATCTGTTGCCGGACATTGAGCTCGCTCTCGATGCGGTGGCGAAAGCTGCCGAGCCGTTCGACAGGGTCTCGGCCTACGGATCCAGCATGGGCGCATACGCCGCAATCCGCCTCGGCGGGCTTGCCGGCGCGAGCACGGCGATCGCGCTCTCGCCGCAATTCTCAATCGATCCTCGTCTTGTTCCTTTCGAGAACCGCTGGGATCCCGACGCGCGCCGGCTGGACTATGAGATCGAGCGCCGCCTTGCGCTTAGGGGCTTCGTCTCGTCAGCCGATGTCTTCTACGATCCCGCGGACCGCGACGCGCGCCACGTCGACCTCTATCGAGAGCACCTCGAGGTCCGGGACGTCCGGCTGCCGGATTGCGGCCATCCGGTCACTGGTTTTCTTGCTGAAGTCGGGCTTCTGCAGCAAGCGGTCATGGAAGCGGCTCAGGGAACGCTCGACCGGGCCGGGTTCGAGCGCGAGGCGCTGGAAATGCGTGGGCGCGCGCCGCAATATTACGCCACGCTCGCGCTCCGTCCGGGTCCGCCGCAAAAGAAATTGGAGCTCGCGCGCCGCGCCTACGAGCTTTTCGCGGATGATGCCGGCTATGTAGCGCGCTACGCGCAGGCGCTTGCCACCGCCGGTCGAGACGACGAAGCGATGGCGAAGTTCGACGAGGCGATGGGGATCGAAGCCGATCACCTGACCGTCCTGACGCGGCTTTGCGATTTTCTCGCGTCCAGGCGGCGTCTGCCGGCGGCGCGAGCGGTCGCCGACTGGCTGTCGCGGCTCCATCCCGGCGCCGCTCCGGTCGAAACCCTCTGCGTCATGCTCAGCCGGCCGAGGCTCTCGGATGCGCCGGAGCGGCTGAGGCATTGGCGCGCTAGACTGTCCGGCTTCCGCGCCGGTCGGGCGGCGTCTCCGCGCCCGGCGCCTTCGCCCCCCCGCGAGCGCCTGCTGGCGCCGTCCGGCGCGCCGCCTCCCCGCGTGGCGGCATCCCCGCCGACGATCCAGTCCTGGTTGCGGCACGCCGCCATTATTGGCTCGGTCCCAAGATCCAAAGTCGATATCGTGCTCCTTGGCGACTCGCTGGCTCACCAATGGCCCGCGAACGAATGGGCCGGCAGACGCATCCTCAATCTCGGCTCCTCCGGCGACCGCACCCAGCATTGCCTCTGGCGTCTGGCATGCTTCGACGATGGCGCAATCGATGCTTCAGCCGTGGTCCTGATGATCGGCATCAACAATCTGATGGGCGGCGACGACGGCCAGTCGATCGCCGATGCGATCGGCGACGTCATTGGCGAGAGCCGGCGAGTCGCGCCGGGAGCGAAGATCGCTGTCGTCTCGCTCCCGGCGTTCGGTCCCGACTTCCAATTTCGCGACGACGATCGCAAGGCTCTGAACGCGTCTCTCGCAAACATGCCGGACGTCATCGTGGTCGGCGAGCCGGCGCATTGGGCGCCTTATGGGACCGAGGCCGTTTGTTACCAGTCGGACGCCGTCCACTTCACCCGCGCCGGATACGAGCGCCTCACCGCGGCGACCGCGCGAGTGCTTGAGGCGCCATAGCGCGATCCCTGCTGATTGGCGCCCCTTCCCGCCTTGCGGGGGAAGGCGGCGGGCGCAGCCGCCGGGTGAGGGGTTCGCGCCCCCGAGCGCGAGGGCGCGGCGCTTAGCGCAGCCGAAATCGCCGGATGCGGGGCTTGGACAGGCGCCGGACCGACCTCAATTTCGCCCCGAGCTTCGCGAGAATGACGTCTTCCATGCTACGCAAGCAGGATTAGCCATGGATGGCCTTCGCGTTTCCGAGCACGCTTCCGACACCGGTTGCTGGCGCATCGCAAGCGTCGCGCCGCGGGGACCTCTCGCAGCATACGTCAGCGCATTCAACGCCTACGAAGAGCGGGGCGCTTCGTTTCGCCGCCGCCGCGAGCTGCCCGACGGTTTTGCGGTGCTGGTCTTCAATCTGGGCAGCGAGCTGCGCGTCGAGCAGCCCGCGGACGCGCCGCGGTCCTTCGGCGAAGGCCAAGGATTCTTCAGCGGCGCGAGCGCCACCTACGTCGTCACGGAGACGGACGGGGACCAGTCGGGCGCGCAGATCAAATTCAGCCTGCTTGGCGCGCGACTTTTCCTCGGCCTCCCTCTCGGAGAGTTTGGCGACGCGCTCATCGATCCGTCGCAGGCTTTCGGCCAGGCCGCCACGGAGCTCAGGGACCGCCTGGCGGAGGCGCGGTCGCAGGACGAGAGGCTCAATCTGCTTGCGCGAGCCGTCGAGCCGAGGCTGAGTTCGGAAGATGCGATTGCGCCCCGGCTGGCGTTCGCCTTTCGGCGCCTGAGCCGCGCCGACGTTCGGATCGCCGACGTAGCCCGCGAGGTCGGTATGAGCCGCGAGCGCTTTTCGAAGGCGTTCCGCCGGGAGTTCGGTCCGTCGCCGAAGAGCTTCGCGCGGGTCCGGCGTTTTGCGCGCACGCTCCGCGTGCGGGAAAGGGAGCCATCTCTCAGCGGGGCCGCGCTTGCCGCGCAATGCGGCTACGTCGACCAGGCCCACATGGTCCACGAATTCCGGGAATTCGCCGGCAGCCCGCCCTCCGCGCTGTGGCGGCGGGAACTGCCCGACGCCGGCGGATTCATCGATTAGACCAAGGCGTCACATTTCCACAAGACGAGCGCCAGCCGCACGCTTAATGCGTGAGCGTGTCAGCACGAACGACGGAGACCGAACGATGTCGACGACCCCGAGACCGCCTCAGATCATCCCTTATCTGTTCTACCGCGACGTTCCCGCCGCGCTCGACTTCCTCACCCGCGCCTTCGGCTTCAAGGAGGAGATGCGCCATGGGACGCCGAGCGGCGGCATGCACGGCGAAGCTTCCTTTCAAGGCCAGCTCGTGATGATGGGCCAGGGCGCGCATGAGCGCAGCCTGAAGACGCCAAAGGACGTCGGCGCGGCGACGATGGGCGTCTTCATCTATCTCGACGACGTCGACAAGCACTACGAAGTCGCCAAGGCGGCGGGCGCCGAGATCGTCCATCCGCCGAAGGATGCGCCTTACGGGCGAAACTACTGGGCTAACGATCCCGAGGGGCATCCCTGGTTCTTCACGAGCCCGCCGAAGGCGGGATAGCCGTTCCACGGCCCAGCGACCCCGACCGATCTCCCGCGTAGCCCATCGAGAGACGGGCGTCATTCGACGCCCTGCGCGGGAGAGGGGAATCTCCCCCACCCTCCGCCCGTCGGGGTCGCGATCTCGACCGCCTCGCCCGCTTCAACCTTGCTTTGCGCGCAGCCGGGCAGGATCTCGATGCGGCCGTCGTTGCGGCGGATGGAGTTGCGCCCCAGCTCGCCCGGCTCGCCCCCCATCGCGCCAGGATTGGGCACGGCGCGATGGCCGCTCAGCACCGCGACGTTCATCTTCTTGAGAAACCGGATGCGCCTTAGCGTCCCGTCACCGGCTTTCCACCGGCCCTTTCCGCCGGAGCCGCGGCGAATGTGAAAATCCTCGAGCACGACCGGAAAGCGGCTCTCCAGCACTTCCGGGTCGGTCAGGCGCGAGTTCGTCATATGCGTATGGACCGCGCTCGCGCCGTCGAAGCCGGGGCCGGCCGGCGCGCCCGAGCAGATCGTCTCGTAGTACTGATAGGTCGCATCGCCGAAGGTGAGATTGTTCATCGTGCCCTGCGCAGAGCCAAGCGCTCGAAGCGCGGCGAAGAGCGTGTCGGTCACCGCCTGCGACACTTCGACATTGCCCGCCACCACCGCCGCCGGATAGCGCGGCGAAAGCATCGAGCCTTCGGGCAGAATGACCCGGATCGGCCTCAGGCAGCCCGCGTTCATCGGGATGTCGTCGTCGACCATCACGCGAAAAACGTAGAGCACGGCGGCGCGCGTGACCGGCTCGGGCGCGTTGAAATTGTCCGGCTGCTGCGGTGACGTGCCGGTAAAGTCGACCGTCGCCTCGCGCTTCTGTTTGTCGACGCTGATCCGGACCTTGATGACCGCGCCCTGGTCGGAGACGGACGAGGCCTCACTGTCGACGAGCCGGTCGATGACCCGCCGCACGCTCTCGTCGGCGTTGTCCTGCACATGGCCCATATAGGCCTGGACCGTCTCGAGGCTGAACGCCTCGACCATTCGGCTCAATTCGTGCGCGCCCTTCTCGTTGGCGGCGATCTGGGCTTTGAGGTCGTTGACGTTCTGCAGCGGATTGCGCGCGGGCCAGGCTCCGCTCGCGAGCAGGTCGTAAAGCTCGCGCTCGCGGAAGCGTCCGCGCTCGACGAGCAGGAAATTGTCGATATAGACGCCCTCCTCGTGGATCGAGGTCGCGAGCGGGCTCATCGATCCCGGCGCGACGCCGCCGATGTCGGCGTGGTGGCCGCGCGAAGCGGTCCAGAAGAGAATGGTCTTGCCGGCCTCGTCGAAGACCGGCGTGCAGACGGTGATGTCAGGCAGGTGCGTGCCCCCGTTATAGGGCGCGTTCAGCGCGAACACGTCGCCGGGGCCGATGCGTCCCTCGTTGTCACGGATGATCGTCTCGACCGACCGGTCCATCGAGCCCAAATGCACTGGCATGTGCGGCGCGTTGGCGACGAGCCGGCCGTGGCGGTCGAACACCGCGCAGGAGAAGTCGAGCCGCTCCTTGATGTTGACTGAATAGGCTGTGTTTTGAAGCGTCACGCCCATCTGCTCGGCGATCGACATGAAGAGGTTATTGAAGATTTCGAGCATCACCGGATCGGCCCTCGAGCCGATCGCCTCGCGCCGCGGAAGAGGCTCCACGCGACGCATCACGACATGGTTTTTCGGCGTGATCGACGCCCGCCAGCCCGGTTCGACGACGATCGTCTGATTGGGATCGATGACGAGGGCCGGCCCGTCGAGGCTGGCGCCGATCGGCAGCGCCTCGCGGAGGTGCACGCCCGCCTTCCGCCACGCTCCCCTGGAGAAGATCCGCGTCTCGCGCGAAGGAGTCACCGCCGAGCCGGCCGCCGCATAGGGCGTCGAGAGACGCCCGTCTTTCATCGGGCTATGCCGCGTCCGCTCGGAAAATCGCGCCGCGCCGCCGACCGCCTCCGCCGACACGGCCTCGATGACGATCGCCTTGGCGCGGTCGATGAAGCCGAAGCGCTGTTTATGGGCGCGCTCGAACGCGCGTCGCATCCCGGCCGGCGAGCGAAGCGGGACTTCGATCGGCGTGTCCGAGCCCGCATAGCGCAAGTGCGCGCGGCGATGGACGCTGATCGCCTCGCGCTCGACGCCTTGCCCCTCGATTTCCCCGACTGCGGCGTCGGCGAGCGCGTCGGCGACGAGGCCAACGCGGGCGAGCGCGCCGGCATCGAGCGGCTCCTCGACCCCTTGCATGCGCTGGGCGCTGATGTCGGCGAGACCCATGCCATAGGCCGAAAGCAGCGATGACAGCGGATGGATGAGGATGGTCGTGATCGCGAGCGCGTCGGCGACGTCGCAGGCATGCTGCCCGCCGGCGCCGCCGAACGAGTTCAAGGCGTAGCGCGTCACATCGTAGCCGCGCGCGACCGAGATCGTCTTGATCGCCTCGGCCATCTTGCCGACCGCGACGGCAAGAAACCCTTCCGCCACCGCCTCCGGGCCCCGCCCGTCGCCGATGTCGCGCGCGAGCTTCTCGAAGCACTCGCGCACGATTTCCGCGTCGAGCGGCTCGTCGCCGTTCGGCCCGAACACTTTGGGAAAGAAGTCGGGGATGAGCCTGCCGGTCATCAGATTGGCGTCGGTGACGGCGAGCGGGCCGCCGCGGCGGTAGCAGGCGGGGCCGGGATCGGCGCCCGCGGAATCGGGGCCGACGCGAAACCGCGCGCCGTCGAAATGCAGCACCGATCCGCCGCCGGCAGCGACCGTGTGGATCCTCATCATCGGGGCGCGCATCCTTACCCCCGCGACTTCCGTCTCGAAGGCCCGCTCGAATTGGCCGTCGTAGTGGGCGACGTCGGTCGACGTCCCGCCCATGTCGAAGCCGATGACGCGCTTGAACCCGGCGCTTGCGCCGGTGCGCGCCATCGCGACCACGCCGCCCGCCGGCCCCGACAGGATCGCGTCCTTGCCGGCGAAGAGGCCGGCCGACGTGAGGCCGCCCGACGACATCATGAACATCACCCGCGCGCCCGTGCGCTCGACGTCGAGCGCTTGCGAGACCTGCCCGACGTAGCGGGCGAGAATCGGCGAGAGATAGGCGTCGACCACCGTCGTGTCGCCGCGTCCGACGAGCTTGATCAGCGCTGATGTCGCATGGCTCTCGGAGACCTGGCGAAAGCCGAGCTCGTGCGCGATCTCAGCGACCAAGCGCTCATGCGCCGGATAGCGATAGGCGTGCATGAAGACGATCGCGAGCGCGTCATAGCCTTCCGCCCTCGCTTCGCCGAGCGCCGCGCGCACCGCCGCGGGGTCGGGCGCTGTTTCTACCGTTCCGTCGGCGAGCACGCGCTCGTCGATCTCGATCACGCGCGAGTAGAGAAGCTCGGGCTTCTCGATCGCGCGGGCGAAGATCTTCGGGCGCGCCTGATAGCCGATCTCGAGCGCGTCGCGAAAGCCGCGTGTGGTGACCAGGAGCGTGCGCTCGCCCTGCCGCTCGAGCAGCGCGTTGGTCGCGACCGTCGTGCCCATCTTGACGACCCGGATCGCGCCCGCCGGGATTGGCTCCCCCGCGGCGAGCCTGAGAAGGCGGCGCATCGCTTCGACCGCGGCGTCCTCGTAAGCGGGGCTTTCGGAGAGGAGCTTCCGCGCATGCAGGCGCCCACGCGGATCGCGCCCGATCACGTCGGTGAATGTGCCGCCACGATCGATCCAGAAGTCCCAGCCGCGCTTCGTTTTCACAATCGCTTGTCCTGCATTCCCGGCTCTTTTGAGGAGCCTGGGAAAGGTCTTATGATGAGCGAAAGCAGGCGAAAAGGGGATATCCGATGGAGATGGTCAAGTTCGGCAAGACGGGCATGCAGGTGTCAAAGATCTGCCTCGGCTGCATGACCTACGGCTCGACCAAATGGCGCGAGTGGGTGCTGGAGGAGGAGGCGTCGCGCCCCTTCATCCGCGAAGCGCTCGAGCGGGGCCTCAATTTCTTCGACACCGCGGACGTCTATTCGCAAGGCGCGAGCGAGGAGATTCTCGGCCGCGCGCTCAAGGATTTCGCGCGCCGCAGCGAGGTCGTCGTCGCGACCAAGGTGCATGGCGTGATGGGACCGGGCGCCAACGCCAAGGGCCTCTCGCGCAAGCACATCATGGAGGGAATCGACGCCTCGCTGAAACGCCTCGGCACGGACTACGTCGATCTCTATCAGATCCATCGCTTCGATCCGCTGACGCCGATGGAGGAAACATTGGAGGCCCTGAACGACGTCGTGCGCGCGGGCAAGGCGCTCTATATCGGCGCCTCGAGCATGTACGCATGGCAGTTCGTTCGCATGATCGATATCGCGCGCGCCAAGGGCCATGCCGAATTTGCCTCGATGCAGAACTACTACAATCTCGTCTATCGCGAGGAGGAGCGCGAGATCATGAAGTTCTGCGCGTTCGACGGGATCGCGGTCATCCCCTGGTCGCCGATGGCGCGCGGCTATCTCGCGGGCTCCGGCCTCGGCGAGACCGCTTCGACCGTCCGCGGCCGCACCGATCCGTTCAGCAAGATGCTCGGCCTCGGCTCGCGCCAGGACGAGGCGATCCGCAAGCGCGTGGTGGAAACGGCAGAGAAGCTCGGGACGAAGCCCGCGGTGGTGGCGCTCGCCTGGGTGCTGTCGAAGCCCTATGTCACCGCCCCGATCGTCGGCGCCTCGAAGCCGCACCATCTCGCCGATGCGGTCGCCGCGACCGAGCTCAAGCTCGATGCCCGCACAATCGCCAAACTCGAGGAGCCCTATCACCCGAAGCCGGTCGCCGGGCATGCGTAGGAGTGCGACGTGAAGATTCGTGCGAAACCCTTCTCCCCTTGCGGGAGAAGGTGGACGCGCCGAAGGCGCGGCCGGATGAGGGGTGCGCGCGGAGAAGGCGGATCCTTTCTTAGAAGCGCTTACGCGCTGAACCCTCACCCCCGACCCGTATCGCGCAAGCGGAGCGGGGAGTCATAGGAGCAACCATGACCCAGGCCGGAACCCTCGATCATCCGATCACCATCGCCCCGATCGCCGAGCGTGTGCGCGTCGTCTGGCGGGGGCGCACGATCGGCGACAGCAGAGGCGCGCTCGAGCTCGCCGAAGCCGGCTATAAGCCGGTCGCCTATATCCCGCGCGGAGACGTCGACATGAGTCTGCTCGAGCGCACCGCCCGCGTCACGATCTGCCCTTACAAAGGCGAGGCGAATTACTATTCGATCGCGGACGGGGCGGACCGCGACGACAACGCGGTCTGGACCTACGAGACGCCGATCGCCGGCGTCGCGGAGATCGCCTCGCATCTCGCCTTCTATCCGAACCGGGTTGAGATTTTGCGCGGATGAGCCTCGCCGGCAAGACCATCCTCGTCACCGGCTCGACTGACGGCGTCGGCCGTTACGTTGCGGAGCGGCTCGCGGCGGACGGCGCCAGCGTGATCGCGCACGGACGCGATCGCGGGCGCGGCGAGGCGCTCGTCGGGCGGATCGAAAAGAGCGGCGGGAAGGCGCGCTTTCTTCGAGCCGACCTCGCCTCGCTCGCCGAAGTGCGTTCGCTCGCCGAGGGGGTGGGGGAGATATGCGACGGCCTCGACGTCCTCGTCAACAATGCGGGAATCGGGACGGGCGGCGGCGGCGCGCGGCGCGAGGTCAGCGCCGATGGCCTCGAGCTGCGCTTCGCGGTCAACTATCTCGCGGGCTTCCTGCTGACGCGCCTCCTCCTGCCGCTCATCGAGGCCCGCGCGCCCTCGCGCATCGTCAACGTCTCTTCGGCCGGTCAGCAGTCGATCGACTTTTCAGACGTGATGTTGACCCATGGCTATAGCGGCGTCAGGGCCTATTGCCAGAGCAAGCTCGCGCAAGTTTTGTTCACGATCGATCTCGCGGAGGAGCTCAAAGCCCGCGACATCACCGTCAACTGCCTCCATCCGGCGACGTACATGGACACGACCATGGTGCGTGTCAGCGGGACGCGGCCGATCAGCACGGTGGAGGAGGGCGGCGCCGCCATTCTCCAGCTTGTCGGGTCAGCCGCGCTGGATGCCAGCACCGGGCGCTATTTCAACGGCCTTCGCGAATCCCGCGCCGATGCGCAAGCCTATGACGCGCAAGCGCGCAAGCAGCTGCGCGCGCTAAGCTTTAAGCTTGTTGGCCTGGCCGATCCCGTGGCCGCGTAGCCGAGCGGTTGCACCGCCAATCGAGGGCTGACCCTCGTAAGATGAATTACGGAACAAAGGCCGCTTTTTTGTGTTATCGTTCATTGAAGTTGGCAGGGAGGATCACAGTATGAACAAAATCGCTTTTGTCGCACTGGGATGTCTTGCGCTCGGCGCTTGTGCGACCCCTACGCAGACCGTCGGTACGGCCGGCGGGGTCGTTGCCGGCGCAGCGGTCGGCGGCCCGGTCGGAGCGGTGGTCGGTGGCGCGGTAGGCGCGGCGGCGACTGCCCCCGGCGCGCCGCTCGGCGGACATCGCTACCGGTGCCACTACCGCGACCGCTATGGCTACGTTCACTACCACTGGTGTCACGCGTAGAGCGCGTCTGCCGTTGCGCCCGAAAAGCCGCGGACGCCGAATCTGAGCCGGACTGATCGGCTCGCGTCCCCACGCGAGCGACGGAGCATCATGCGCCCGAAGGCGGCGTTCGCTCGCGCAACGATGCGAGCGCCTCCGCCAGCGCCCGGCGCAGCCCATGCATCTGATCGATGAGGTGCAGGATCACGCCGAGGCCCTCGTCGTTGACCCCCATATTGTGCCTGAGATCGTGAATGAGCCGCGCTCGCGCGAGATCCATCTCGGTGAACGCCCGCTCGGTCGCGGCGCGGCTCGGGACCAGCCATTCCTCCCGGATCCAGATTTCGAGCGTGCCGCGATCGAGATCGGCTCGCTCGAGGAACTCCCGCTCGCTGATCATGGCCTTACATCTCCCTGCGGGGATCGTAATCGTGGGCGGGCGTCCAATTGGCGAGGAACGCCTCGAGCTCGGGCTCCGGCGCCGTCGGCATCACGACCTTGAGCTTGACCAATTCGTCGCCCGCGCGGCCGCGGGCCTTCACGCCCTTGCCCTTCAGGCGCAGCGTGTCTCCGGTGTTGGACCCCTTCGGAATTCTGAGCATGACGCTCCCGGTCGGAGTCGGCGTGCGCACCTCCCCGCCGACCGCGGCTTCTTTAATGGTGATCGGCAGTTCGAGATGGATGTCGTCGCCTTCGCGGGTGAAATAGCGGTGCGGCTCGACGACGATTTGCACCTGCGCATCGCCCGGGGGACCCTCGCCGCGCGAAGGCGCGCCCTTGCCGCGCAGGCGCAGAATCTGCCCGTCCTCGACCCCGTGCGGGATGGACACCTCGAGCGTTCCGCCTTGGGGCAGAACGATCGTCTTGGTCGCGCCGTTGACCGCCTCGAGAAAGGGAACATGCAATTCGTAGTGCAGGTCGGCGCCCGGCGCGCGGCGCGCCTGCTCACGGCTCCGCCGCATGAGTTCGGCGAAGAGGTCGTCGCCTTCGGCGAAGTCGGCGTAGCCCGAGGCGCTCTCGTAAGGGTGCCCCGCGTCGGCGCCCGCATATTCGCGATAGTATCTGCCCTGCGGCGCCTTTTCGGCGCCCGAGGCGTCGATTTCGCCCGCGTCGTAGCGCTTCCGCTTCTCCGGATCGGACAGGAGGTCGTTAGCGGCCGAAACGTCCTTGAACTGTTCCTCGGCGTGCTTGTCACCCGGATTGAGGTCCGGGTGCAACTTCTTCGCCAGTTGCCGGTAGGCCTTGCGGATCTCCTCGGGCGTGGCGGTCCTCGCGACGCCGAGAACGTCATAGGGGTCTTTCACATGCGTCTCCCAAGGGACCGGCGGCGCATGCTTACCAGACTTGAAGGCCAGACTTGAAGATGTTGTCTGCAGGCTGGCCTTAGGCGAGGGCTGGCCTCCGGCCAGGAAACAAAAAACCGCCGAGACGGGCGCGGCGGCCTTTCGGTCCGTTGATGTCGTTGCGCCCCAATCGGGCTGCCGCCGGTACATCCGCGGTCGACAGCATTGGACGGCGCGACGCCGTGTCGGTCAGCGCAGAGCCTTTAAGCGCTCGCTTTGCCCTGCCGCCGGTACGTCCGCGGTCGATAGGGCGGGAAAGCGCTTGGGCTGCTTGGGTCAGGCGGCGCTGAGGTTGCCGGCGCTCGACTTGCCCGTGCGCTTGTCGGCGACGAGTTCGAACTTGACCTTCTGGCCTTCGTCGA